>NZ_JBWKJV010000003.1:0-238521 GCF_056432045.1 Streptomyces sp. NPDC045701
CCGCGACCAGCGCACCAGCGCCGCCCGCTCATCCTCCGACAACACCAGCTCGGCCATCGGCCGCCCCATCTTCGCCATGGAGACAGCTTACTAATTCAACGAATTCCCGGCGCAGGACACTAGGCACGCCCCGCCCGCTCAGAGAGCGCAGCCCTGGCTGTCGACCTGCTGGTTGGCGGTCCGGCCGAGCTCGATGTCCTGGCGGATCTCGTCGGACGTCAAGGCGTAACCGGTGTTCGGGTCGTCCAGCGACCTAGCGAAGATCACCCCGTACACCTCGCCGTCCGCCGTGAGCAGCGGGCCGCCGGAGTTGCCCTGGCGGACCGTCGCGTACAGCGAGTACACGTCGCGGCGCACCTCGCCGCGGTGGTAGATGTCCGGGCCGTTGGCGTTGATCCGGCCGCGCACGCGCGCGGAGCGGACGTCGTACGCGCCGTTCTCCGGGAAGCCCGCGACGATCGCGTTGTCACCGCTGCGCGCGTCGGCGTCCGTGAACCGGAGCGGCTTGGCCTCCAGGTCGGGCACGTCCAGTACCGCGATGTCGCGCTGCCAGTCGTACAGGACGACCTTCGCGTCGTACCGCCTGCCCTCCCCGCCGATCTGGACGGTCGGCTCGTCGACTCCGCCGACGACGTGGGCGTTGGTCATGACGCGGCGCTCGGCGAAGACGAAGCCGGTGCCTTCGAGGACCTTGCCGCAGCTCGGCGCCGTGCCGACGACCTTGACGATCGAATTCTTGGCGCGGGCCGCCACCGGGCTCCCCGCGAGCGCCGGGTCGGGGGGGCGCACCTCGGTGATGGGTTCGTTGGCGAACGGGCTGAAGACCTGCGGGAAGCCGTTCTGCGCCAGTACGGAGGTGAAGTCGGTGAACCAGGTCGAGGCCTGGGCGGGCATCACCCGGGAGACACCGAGCAGCACCTTGGAGTTGCGGACCTCCTTGCCGAGCGTGGGCAGGGTGGTCTGGGCCAGGAAGGAGCCGAGCAGCCACGCCACGAGCAGCATCGCGACCACGTTGACGAGGGCGCCGCCGGTCGCGTCCAGCGCGCGGGCCGGCGACCAAGTGATGTGACGGCGCAGCTTGTTGCCGAGGTGGGTGGTGAAGGCCTGGCCCACCGAGGCGCACACGATCACGATGACGACGGCGACGATGGCGGCGGTCGTCGACACCTTCGCGTGGTCCGTCAACGGCCCCCAGACCAGGGGGAGGAGATAGACCGCGACGAGTCCGCCGCCGAGGAAACCGATCACCGACAGGATGCCGACGACAAATCCTTGGCGGTACCCGACGATCGCGAACCACACAGCGGCGACCAGCAGCAGAATGTCCAGCACGTTCACCGTCATTAGCCTCGCAGATTCGTCTCCGGTCGCCCCAGCCGCCCCATTCGGCCGCGGAACACAGCGTCAGCCTGTCATGAGCGCCAGTCGAGTGGGACCTGCCTGCCCCGGTCCCAGGGGCGCTCCCAGCCGGCGAAGTGGATGATCCGGTCGATCACTCCGGCGGTGAAACCCCAGACCAGGGCCGATTCGACCAGAAATGCCGGACCACGGTGCCCACTGGGGTGGACGGTCGTGGCGCGGTTGGCGGGATCCGTGAGATCCGCCACGGGGACGGTGAAGACGCGGGCGGTCTCGGCCGGATCGACGGCGTGGAACGGGCTCGGGGAGCGCCACCAGGCGAGGACGGGGGCCACGACGAAGCCGCTGACCGGGATGTAGAGCCGCGGCAGTACGCCGAAGATCTGTACGCCGGCGGGGTCGAGGCCCGTCTCCTCCTCCGCCTCGCGCAGCGCGGCCCGCAGCAGGCCGTCGGCTTCCGGATCGCCGTCCTCGGGGTCGAGGGCGCCTCCGGGGAAGGACAGCTGCCCGGCGTGGGAGCGGAGGCTGCCGGCCCGCTCCATCAGCAGCAGCTCGGGGCCGTGGGCGCCCTCCCCGAACAGGATCAGCACGGCGGACTGACGGCCCCCGCGCTCGGGCGGGAGGAACCGGCTGAGCTGCTCGGGCCGTACGGTGCGCGCCACCCGCGCCACCGGCTCCAGCCAGTCCGGCAGGCCCTCCTCGCTCACGGCGACCGACCCGGCACGGCCGCGCACGGCCGGCCCCGCGTGCACCGCGTCACCCGCACGGGCGTGGGCGACCGGCCCGGCGGCACCGGTACCGGCCGCGTGGGCGGGCGCCCCGGGCCGGGCGGCGGCATCGGGGCGACCGGGGGCCTCTCGGCGGGCGGGGGCCTCGCGGCGGACGGAGGCCCCGAGGTGGGCGGGGCCGGCTTTCGGGGCGTGGGCGGCCGGATCGGCGGAAGTGGCCGGGCGGGCGGGGGCGCCCGGGCGGTCCGGGTGAGCGGCCTGCGGTGACGGGCTCGGGCCTCCCGGGGGCGCCGGCCGCGCCGCCGGGCGGTCCGCGCGGGGCGGCGCGGCTTCGGCGCCCGTGGTGGTCGTCGGGAGCGCTCCGCGGCCGGCGGGCGACACCGGAGGGCGGTGGGGCGCGCGGGGGACGGTGGGCTCGATGCCCACCGACGGCATCGGCCCCGGCCGGGCCGGGCGGTCGGTCCCGCGGTCGTACGGGTCTTCTTCAGCGCGCGTCATAGGCACCCCCGGCTTCACAACGCGTTCCACCCACTGGTTCGTTCCGTCACTCGTCACCGGTACCCAGGGGCGCCGCCGGGCGACCCGGGTAGTCCGGCGGCGGGGCCAGGCGCTGGCCCGGATAGCCGCCCATCTCGTACTTGAGGAGTCTCCTGGCCTTCTCCGGGTCCGTCTCCCCCTCCCCGTACGCCGGGCACAGCGGCGCGATCGGGCAGGCGCCGCAGGCCGGCTTGCGGGAGTGGCAGATGCGCCGGCCGTGGAAGACCACCCGGTGCGAGAGCATCGTCCACTCCGACTTGGGGAAGATCTCGCAGATCTCCGCCTCGACCTTCTCCGGGTCCTCCTGCTCGGTCCACTTCCACCGCCGGACCAGCCGGCCGAAGTGGGTGTCCACGGTGATGCCCGGTACCCCGAACGCGTTGCCCAGGACCACGTTCGCCGTCTTGCGGCCGACGCCCGGCAGGCGCACCAGGTCCTCCAGGCGGCCGGGGACCCGGCCGCCGAATTCGTCCCGCAGCGCCGCGGAGAGGCCCAGCAGCGACCTGGCCTTGGCGCGGAAGAAGCCGGTCGGCCGGATGATCTCCTCCAGCTCCTCCGGGGACGCCGCCGCCATGTCCTCCGGCGTGGGGTACTTCGCGAAGAGCGCGGGGGTCGTCTGGTTGACGCGCAGGTCGGTCGTCTGGGCCGACAGGACGGTCGCGACGAGCAGCTCGAAGGGGTTGCGGAAGTCGAGCTCGGGATGGGCGTACGGATAGATCTCGGCCAGCTCACGGTTGATCTTCCGGGCGCGGCGCACCATCGCCAGACGCGACTCCGGCTTCCACGCCCTCGCCGCCTTCTCCGGCGCCGCCTCTCCCTTGCCGGTCCTGGCCGTCCTGGCCGCCGGGGCCGTCTCAGCTGTTCTGGCGGCCTTGGCCGTCCTGGCCGCCTTGGCCGCCTTGGCTGCTTTGGCTGCTTTGGCTGCTTTGGCGGCCTTGGCCGACTTCATCGTTTTGTCCGCCTTTGCGGCATTCGCCGACCCGGGCGACACCTGTTCGCCCACAGCGGAATTCTGATCCCCGGACACTCTCCCGGCCCCCTCGACCTGCGCTCTCACCGGCGAATTGGACACCCGGCCAGCCTAAGCGCCACCGCCGGCATCCGCCCCGGCCATCGACGATCACGCCCCAATCGGGGCCCTGCCGTACGGACACGCGTACCCGTGCGTCAGACTTGTTGTGATTGATCGCACTGCTTTACCGTCCGGCATCATGGGACAACGTCCCTGAGCAGGTCGACATAGGAGAGAACTCGTGGACGACGTTCTGCGGCGCGCCCCGCTCTTCGCGGCGCTCGATGACGAGCAGGCCGCGGAGCTCCGCGCCTCGATGAGTGAAGTGACGCTCGCCCGTGGCGACGCGCTCTTCCACGAGGGCGACCCGGGCGACCGGCTCTACGTGGTCACCGAGGGCAAGGTGAAGCTCCACCGCACCTCCCCCGACGGCCGCGAGAACATGCTCGCCGTCCTCGGTCCCGGTGAGCTGATCGGTGAGCTTTCCCTGTTCGACCCGGGCCCCCGTACCGCCACCGCCACCGCCCTGACCGAGGTCAAGCTCCTCGGCCTCGGCCACAGCGACCTCCAGCCCTGGCTGAACGCCCGCCCCGAGGTGGCGACGGCCCTGCTGCGCGCGGTCGCCCGCCGCCTGCGCAAGACCAACGACCAGATGTCCGACCTGGTCTTCTCCGACGTTCCGGGCCGGGTCGCCCGTGCGCTCCTCGACCTGTCGCGCCGCTTCGGCGTGCAGTCGGAGGAGGGCATCCACGTGGTGCACGACCTGACCCAGGAGGAGCTGGCCCAGCTCGTCGGCGCCTCCCGCGAGACGGTCAACAAGGCGCTGGCCGACTTCGCCGGCCGCGGCTGGCTGCGCCTGGAGGCGCGCGCCGTGATCCTGCTGGACGTCGAGCGGCTCGCCAAGCGCTCGCGCTAGTGAGCGGACGTACGGGACGCCGCCTCACCCCGTAGCCGTGACGACGAATGGGCCGCCCCGGATCACCGGGGCGGCCCATCGCCGTGTCGTCACCTCTTGGTGCCGTCCACGATCAGCGGGTTGCCGCCGCCACCGCCGCACGGCACGGCGTACACCGGGTTTTTCGCGGCGGCCTCCTTGTAGGCGTCGATGCACTGGTTGAGCAGGTCCTTGTCGGTCAGCGACTCGTTGAGGATCTTGTTGGCCCGCGCGATGCCCTCCGCCTCGATCCGGCGCCGCTCCGACTCCGCCTTCGCCGTACGCGCGGCCTCGGTCGCCCGCTCGGTGGCCTGCTGCTGCTGGATCTTGCGGTCGATCTGGCTCTGCAACTGGTCGGACGGCTTCACGTTGCGCAGGTTGACCGTCGTCACCGCGATACCGCGCGGGGCGAGCCGCTCCTTGATCAGGTCGCCGATCTCGGTGTTGATCTGCTCGCGGGCGGAGGCGTAGCCCTCCTCGCTGGTGTGGCGGGCGAAGACGTTACGGATGATCTCCCGGCTGTCCGGGAAGACCAGCCGCTGCTGGATCGCGTCCTCGCTGCCGGCCAGCTTGTACAGCTCGACCGCCTTGGCCGGGGTGACCGCCCACTTCACGGTCACCTCCGTGTACATCACGCCGCCCTGCGAGGAGCGGACCTCGACGACGTCCTTGTCGGAGAGGTTCAGGTCGACCGGGCGCGTGGAGAAGGTCGTGACGTTGGTGAACGGCGACGTCAGGTTCATGCCGGAGTTCATGGGCGTGCCGACCTTGCCGAAGGTCACGGGCACACCGACCTCGTAGGCGCTGATCACGTGCACGCAGCTGGTCACGGCGGCGAACAGGCCGGCGATCAGCGCACCGGCCGAGCCGAGCCTGAGACCGCGGTTGTCGGTGCCGCGCGCGATGAAGAACAGCACCACGGCGGCGATGAGCAACAGGATGGAGACGACGAACACGGAAGATCCCCCCAGGGACGAAGCACAGAAGTAAGCGGAGCGTAAGGCATGGGCCTGCGCCGCTGCTGCTCATAAGACCGCTGCTCCTGGTCAGGCAGCCCCCAAGGCCGCCGCCCCCTGAGCGGCCGTCCCTCCCCCGCTCGCCCCGCGGACGGGGCCCTCAGATCAGCCCGTGCTCCGACAGGTAGTCCAGCTGCGCCCGCACCGACAGCTCGGCCGCCGGCCACAGGGACCGGTCCACGTCGGCGTACACGTGCGCGACGACCTCCGCCGCCGTGCGGTGACCGTTCTCGACGGCCGTCTCGACCTGGGCGAGCCGTGTGGCGCGGTGGGCCAGGTAGTACTCGACCGCGCCCTGGGCGTCCTCCAGGACCGGCCCGTGACCCGGCAGCACCGTGTGGACGCCGTCGTCGACCGCCAGCGAGCGCAGCCGGCGCAGGGAGTCCAGGTAGTCCCCGAGCCGCCCGTCGGGGTGCGCCACCATCGTCGTACCGCGCCCCAGTACGGTGTCGCCCGTCAGCACCGCGCGGTCGGCCGGCAGGTGGAAGCTGAGCGAGTCGGAGGTGTGGCCGGGCGTCGGGACGACGCGCAGCTCCAGGCCCCCGACCTCGATCGCCCTGCCCGCCGACAGCCCTTCGTCGCCGAGCCGCAGTGCCGGGTCCAGGGCCCGTACGGCGGTGCCGGTCAGCTCGGCGAACCGCCCCGCGCCCTCGGCGTGGTCCGGGTGGCCGTGCGTGAGGAGGGTCAGCGCCACGCGCTTGCCGAGGCTCTCGGCGGTGTCGATCACCCTCCGGAGGTGCGCCTCGTCCAGCGGGCCGGGGTCGACCACCACGGCGAGCGGCGAGTCCGGCTCCGAGAGGATCCAGGTGTTCGTCCCGTCGAGCGTCATGGGTGAGGGGTTGGGCGCCAGGACGTTGACGGCCCTTTCGGTCGCGGGGCCGGTGACCACGGCTCCGCGGGGCCGGCCGGGGAGAGCGGCGGCGTCGGTCATGCGTCCTCGCCTCCGGTGCCGGCCGGAGCCCCGGTGTCGACCGTGGCCCCGGTTCCGACCGTCTTCGTGAACTCCTCGTGCCCCGGCCAGCTCAGCACCACCCGGTCGCCCTCCAGGCGTGCCTGCGCCAGTACGGGGGTGAGGTCCTGGTCCAGCGCTCCCGCCAGGGCCTCGACGGCCGTCCCGTACCGCTCCAGGGACCTCAGCGTGGCGATCGTCGGGGGCATCATCAGCAGTTCGCCCCGGTCGTAGCCTGCCGCCGCGTCCGCCGGGCGGGTCCAGACGGTGCGGTCGGCCTCCGTCGAGGCGTTGGACGCGCGCTGCCCGGCCGGCAGGGCGGCCACGAAGAACCACGTGTCGTAGCGGCGCGGCTCGAACTCGGGCGTGATCCAGCGCGCCCAGGCGCCCAGCAGGTCGGAGCGGAGCACCAGGCCACGCCGTTCCAGGAAGTCCGCGAACGCCAGCTCACGGCCCACCAGGGCCGCCCGGTCGGCCTCCCAGTCGTCGCCCCTCGTGTCGGCGACGACCGAGTCGGCGGTCGGGCCGGCGAGCAGGACGCCGGACTCCTCGTACGTCTCGCGCACCGCCGCGCATACGATCGCCTGCGCCTCGGCGGGCTCCGCGACCCCGAGCCGGGCCGCCCACTCGGCGGGCGCCGGGCCCGCCCAGTCCACCGGGTGCTCGTCGCGGGGGTCGACGCCGCCACCCGGATAGGCGTACGCGCCGCCCGCGAAGGCCATGGACGTACGCCGGCGCACCATGTGCACCTCGGCGCCCCGGGCACCGTCGCGCAGCAGCAGGACGGTCGCGGCCCGCCTGGGGGTCACGGCCGTGAGCGTGCCGCCCGCGAGCGCGCGGATCCGGTCGGGCCACTCCGGGGGATACCACTGACCATTGGACATGGCCGGATGCTATGCGCATCCGTCGAGATGTTCGAGAGGAGACGGACACGGACCGGCGGACACGGACCGGCGGATGCGGGCCGGCGGACACGGACCGGCGGACAGCGGCGAGGCGAGGCGCTCGGCGACGCGGGCGGACACGGCGACGGCCCCGCGCCCACCCGGGCCGGGGCCGTGCGCGAGCGGTCAGGGCTCAGTCCTGGACCAGCTCCACCTGGATCTCGACCTCGACCGGCGCGTCCAGCGGCAGGACGGCGACGCCCACCGCGCTGCGCGCGTGCACGCCCTTGTCGCCGAGCACCTCGCCCAGCAGCTCGCTGGCGCCGTTGAGGACGGCCGGCTGCCCGGTGAAGTCCGCCGCCGAGGCGACGAAGCCGACGACCTTCACGACGCGGGCGACACGGTCCAGGTCCCCGGCGACCGACTTCACGGCGGCCAGCGCGTTGAGCGCGCAGATCCGGGCGAGCTTCTTGGCCTCCTCCGGGGTGACCTCGGCGCCCACCTTGCCGGTGACGGGAAGCTTGCCGTCCACCATCGGAAGCTGGCCCGCCGTGTAGACGTACACGCCCGACCGGACCGCCGGCTGGTACGACGCCAGCGGCGGCACCACGTCGGGCAGGGTCAGGCCGAGTTCGGCGAGCGTCGCCTCCACACGGCCCGTCACGCCTTCTCCCGCTTCAGGTACGCCACGAGCTGCTCGGGGTTGTTCGGCCCGGGAACGACCTGGACGAGCTCCCAGCCGTCCTCGCCCCAGGTGTCCAGAATCTGCTTGGTCGCGTGCACGAGAAGGGGCACGGTCGCGTATTCCCACTTGGTCATGGAGCCGACTGTAGCCGCTGCCGGAGACGGCCTGCCGCCCAGGCGTCCCACGTCCCCGCCCCGCGCCCCGCCCGCCCGGACCCGCCCAATCCGACCCGGGGGCGACCCGCCATGGGCACGACTGGTTAGGCTCGAATACGTGAGCAGGCTCCAGGTCGTCAGCGGCAAGGGCGGAACCGGTAAGACGACGGTCGCCGCCGCCCTCGCGCTCGCCCTCGCGACCGAGGGCAAGCGGACCCTCCTCGTGGAGGTCGAGGGCAGGCAGGGCATCGCACAGCTCTTCGAGACGGAGGCGTTGCCGTACGAGGAACGCAAGATCGCCGTCGCTCCGGGCGGCGGGGAGGTGTACGCGCTGGCCATCGACGCCGAACGCGCCCTCCTGGACTACCTCCAGATGTTCTACAAGCTGGGCTCCGCGGGCCGGGCCCTCAAGAAGCTCGGCGCCATCGACTTCGCCACCACCATCGCGCCGGGCGTGCGGGACGTCCTGCTGACCGGCAAGGCGTGCGAGGCGGTACGCCGCCGGGAGAAGCACGGCGGCTTCGCGTACGACCACGTCGTCATGGACGCCCCTCCCACCGGCCGCATCACCCGCTTCCTGAACGTCAACGACGAGGTGGCGGGCCTGGCCAGGATCGGCCCGATACACAATCAGGCCCAGGCCGTGATGCGGGTGCTGAAGTCGCCCGAGACGGTCGTGCACCTGGTGACCCTCCTGGAGGAGATGCCGGTGCAGGAGACCGCCGACGGCATCGCCGAGCTGCGGGAGGCCGACCTGCCGGTGGGCGCCGTCGTGGTCAACATGGTCCGCCCGCACGTCCTGGACGAGGACGCGGTACGGGCGGCGACCGGCGGCCACCGCAAGGGCATCACGAAGGCGCTCGCCGCGGCCGGCGTCAGCGGCTCCGCCCGGCTGGTGGGCCCCCTGCTGGAGCAGGCCGCCGAGCACGCGCAGCGGGTGGAGCTGGAGCGGGAGCAGCGGGAGGCGCTGGCGAAGCTCCGGGTCCCGGCGTACGAACTGCCCTTCCTGGGCGAAGGGGCGGACATCGCCGGCGTGTACCGGCTGGCCAAGGAACTGAGGAAGCTCGGGGTGGGCGCATGACTCTCGAAGGGGCTCCCGGCCTGGAGGTCGACCCGCTGCTCGACGACCCGGCGACGCGCATCATCGTGTGCTGCGGCGCGGGCGGTGTCGGCAAGACGACGACGGCGGCGGCTCTGGGTGTACGCGCCGCCGAGCGGGGCCGGAAGGTCGTCGTCCTGACCATCGACCCGGCCCGCCGGCTCGCCCAGTCGATGGGCATCGACCAGTTGGACAACGTGCCGCGCCGGGTGGACGGCATCAAGGGCGACGGCGAACTGCACGCCATGATGCTGGACATGAAGCGCACCTTCGACGAGATCGTCGAGGCGCACGCGGACCCCGAGCGGGCCCGCGCGATCCTGGGCAACCCCTTCTACCAGTCGCTGTCGGCCGGCTTCGCGGGCACGCAGGAGTACATGGCGATGGAGAAGCTGGGGCAGCTGCGGTCGCGCGAGGAGTGGGACCTCATCGTGGTCGACACCCCGCCGTCGCGCTCCGCGCTGGACTTCCTGGACGCGCCGAAGCGGCTGGGGTCGTTCCTGGACGGCACGTTCATCAAGCTGCTGATGGCGCCGGCGAAGGTGGGCGGCCGGGCGGGGATGAAGTTCCTGAACGTCGGCATGTCGATGATGACGGGCACCCTGGGCAAGCTGCTGGGGGGTCAGCTGCTGCGGGACGTGCAGACCTTCGTGACCGCGATGGACACCATGTTCGGCGGCTTCCGCACCCGGGCGGACGCCACCTACCGACTCCTCCAGGCGCCGGGCACGGCCTTCCTGGTGGTGGCCGCGCCGGAGCGGGACGCACTGAGGGAGGCGGCGCACTTCGTGGAGCGGCTGGCGGCGGAACGGATGCCGCTGGCCGGGCTGGTGCTCAACCGGGTGCACGGCAGCGGGGCCGTCGGGTTGTCCGCCGAGCGGGCACTGGCCGCGGCGGAAAATCTTGAAGAGGGCCGCATTGTGGATCAGGGGGCCGGGAAGACTGGTGTTCGTGGCCCCGAGGCGACCTCTCCCGAGCCCGGGGCATCCCGCACCACGGCGGCACGCCCCGACGCCGCCACCGCTACCACCACCGAGGTCACGACACCGCCGGCCGTCGCAGAGCTGACCGCCGGTCTGCTGCGGCTGCACGCCGAGCGTATGCAGGTGCTCGCGCGGGAACAGCGCACGCGCGACCGGTTCACCGCGCTCCACCCCGAGGTGGCGGTGACCGAAGTACCCGCGCTGCCCGGGGACGTACACGACCTGGCGGGCCTGCGCGCGATCGGCGACCGTCTGGCGGCGGGCCGCCCCTGACCGGCGGTCGGCTGGTGGTGTGATCGTGCCGTGGGCCGGAAGTCGCCGGTGCCGTACGGGCATGGCCGCGCGAGCCGCCGGCGGTGCCGCTCCGCGAACCGGCGGAAGTGCAGGCCGCGGACCGGTGACACACCGCCAGCCGGTGGCGGCGCACGCCGCGGGCCGGTGGCACGCGACAGCCCGGTGGCGGGGTCGCCGTAACCGGCCGTCAGACGTTCGGCCTGGGCCGGCGCGGCGGTCCTACCCCACCGCGGCGTACGTCTCGTAGGTCTCGTCGTCTTCCAGCGCGACGGGCAGGATGCCCGCGCTCCGCTCGTATTCCGTGCGCGCGGTCTCCAGCAGGCGACGCCACGAGGTGACGGTCGGCCGCCGCCGCAGCAACGCGCGGCGCTCGCGCTCCGTCATGCCGCCCCACACGCCGAACTCGACGCGATTGTCCAGCGCGTCGGCCAGGCACTCGGTCCGCACCGGGCATCCGGTGCACACCGCCTTGGCCCTGTTCTGCGCCGCACCTTGTACGAACAGTTCGTCCGGATCGGTAGTGCGGCAGGCGGCCTGCGCACTCCAGTCAGCTACCCAGCCCATACCGGCGCCGTCCTCTCCCGAATCGAGGCTCCCCCACGGCGGCAGCGGCATATTCACCGCCACCAGTTGAGGACGTTACGGAAGGTGGGCACAGCGCAACACCCCCTTCGGGCCCAATCTTGAATGGTCCGAACGGACTATGCGTAGGCGGCAGATCACCCAGGGGAGTGAGCGAAGGACATGCGTCATAAATGACGCAGGCCAGGGCGTTCTGGTTGAGCCAGAAAGGGCACGCGCTGACGCATCAGGGGGAAACGGACACAGGTCTGCGCGGCTCGGGAACGCGCGGTTCGTGCGGGGGCGACAACTGCTGTGACAGTAGTGACCAGCTTAGGCCAAGGCCTGTCCACCTGTCCGGAAAACGAGGCAGGAGGCCCCGGACGGGCCGCCCCGCCGCCCCGCCCCACCCCGCCCACCGGAACCCGCCCCGGAGCGCGCGACGGCGACGGAAGCCGGCGCCCCGCTCCTCCCGGGCGCCCCGCTCCTCCCCCGCCCGGCATCGCTCCATGTCACAACCTGGTACGCGAACCCCCCGGAAGGCCCCCGCTCCCTCGGAACGCCACCACCGACGGATTAGGCTGACTCCATGCCAAAGAAGCGCTCGGGCGGTGGTCTGACCGGGACCCAGCAGGCCGCCAAGTTCGTCGGTGTCAGCGTGCTCGCCGGAGCCGTACTGGCGGGCATCGCCCTGCCCGCCGCGGGAGCGCTGGGGCTCGCGGCCAAGGGCACGGTCCAGGGGTTCGACGAGATCCCGGCCAACCTCAAGCGCCCCCCGCTGAGCCAGCGCACCACCATCCTGGACGCGCGGGGCGGCCAGATCGCCACGGTCTACTCCCGTGACCGCACGGTCGTGGACCTCAAGGACATCTCGCCGTACATGCAGAAGGCGATCGTCGCCATCGAGGACTCGCGGTTCTACGAGCACGGCGCCATCGACCTCAAGGGCGTGCTGCGTGCGCTCAACCGCAACGCCCAGTCGGGCGGCGTCGCGCAGGGCGCCTCGACGCTGACCCAGCAGTACGTGAAGAACGTCTTCGTGGAGGAGGCCGGCGACGACCCCGACAAGGTCGCCGAGGCCACCCAGCAGACGCTCGGCCGCAAGATCCAGGAGCTCAAGTACGCCATCCAGGTCGAGGAGGAGCTCGGGAAGAAGAAGATCCTCGAGAACTACCTCAACATCACCTTCTTCGGGCAGCAGGCGTACGGCATCGAGGCCGCGTCGCAGCGGTACTTCTCCAAGCGCGCCAAGGATCTGACGCTGGCGGAGTCGGCGATGCTGGCCGGCATCGTCCAGTCGCCGAGCCGGTACGACCCCGTCAACGACGTCCAGGAGGCGACCAGGCGCCGCAACGTCGTCCTGGCGCGGATGGCGGCCGTCGGCGACATCAGCAAGGCGGAGGCGGAGCGCGCCAGGGCCACCCCGATCCAGCTGAAGGTCAGCAAGCCGAAGAACGGCTGCATCACCGCCGTCGACGGTGCGGGCTTCTTCTGCGACTACGTGCGCGAGGTCTTCCTCACCGACCCGGTCTTCGGCAAGAGCCGCGAGGAACGCAGCAAGGTCTGGAACCGCGGCGGACTGACGATCAAGACCACGCTCGACCCGCAGGCGCAGCGGTCGGCGCAGGAGTCGATCGCCAAGCACGTCTACCAGACCGACAAGGTCGCCACGGCCGTGACGATGGTCCAGCCGGGCACGGGCAAGATCCTGGCGATGGGTCAGTCCCGGCCGTACGGCTTCGGGAAGAACGAGACCCAGATCAACTACTCGGTCAACAAGGGCATGGGCGGCTCGAACTACGGATTCCCGACCGGTTCGACGTTCAAGCCCTTCGTGGCGGCCGCCGCACTGGAGCAGGGCAAGCCGCCGACGCAGGTGTACCCGTCGCCGTACGAGATGCCCTACCCGTCGTCCGTCTCCACGTGCAGCGGGAAGCCCTGGGTCAACCAGGGGGACACGGTGGAGAACGAGAACGAGTCGGAGGTCGGCCCGTACGACCTCCAGGACGCGATGGCGATGTCGGTCAACACGTACTTCGTGCAGATGATCGGTGAGATCGGCATGTGCCCGGTCGTGGAGATGACCGACAAGCTGGACGTGGTGATGGGCAATGACGAGAAGCTGCCCGAGCGCCCCTCCAGCCTCACCCTCGGCTCCAACGGCATCTCGCCGCTGAACATGGCCACCGCGTACGCGGCCTTCGCCAACCGGGGCACGTACTGCACCCCGACCGCCATCGAGTCGATCACGACGGCGGACGGCAAGAGCCTGTCGGTACCGAAGACCCACTGCACCAAGGCGATGTCGGAGCGGACGGCCGACACCATCAACAACCTGCTGCGCGGTGTGATCGACTCCGGTACGGGCCAGTCGGCGGGCCTCAGCAGCCGCGACAACGCGGGCAAGACCGGTACGACGGACGGCCGCAAGAACGCCTGGTTCGTGGGTTACACCCCGAACCTGTCGGGTGCGGTGTGGGTCGGCTCCCCGAGCCAGGACGTCGAGATGGAGTACATCACCATCGGTGGCGAGTACCACGACAAGGTCTTCGGCGGGAAGGTGCCGGGGCCGATCTGGAAGGACGCCATGACCGGCGCCCTGGACGGCCACGAGGCGCCGGACTTCGTCGACGTCCACATCCCCGACGCGCCCAAGGATCCGAAGGGCAAGGGCAAGCCGGGCGACAACAAGCCCGGCGGCGGCCACGGCGGTGGGGGCGGCGACGACGGCGGTGCCGGCGGGGGCGGTGACGGCGGCGGCGCTTCGGGCGGTGGTGACGGCGGCGGTGACGGCGCCGGCGGTGACGACAAGCCCGAGAACCCCTGGGGCGGCATCAGCCTCCCGCCGGACCTGATCGGCGGCGGCGACCAGCGCGGCGGCCAGGGCAACGGCGGCGGACGACGCTGACACGAGAAGGGGCGCCCCACCGGACGACCGGTGGGGCGCCCCTTTTCCGTCCGGGCCGCGGCCGCACCCCGTACGCCCGCTCCCCGCATCCCGCTCCCCGTCCCCCGCTCCCCGTCCCCCGCTCCCCGCCCCCGTCCGGACGAGCGGGCGTACGGACCCGCGCACGACCTGAGCCGAGCGGCCGGTACGGGCGGGGCGCCGGCGAGCGGGCCGTACCCCGGTCTCAGCCCGCCAGGAGCTGCTTGACGACCGCGGCGACGCGGCCGCCCTCGGCGCGGCCGGCGACCTTCGGGTTCACGATCTTCATCACGGCGCCCATCGCCCGCGGCCCCTCGGCCCCGGCCGCCTTGGCGTCCTCGACCGCCTGGGCGACGATCCGCTTCAGCTCGTCGTCGCCGAGCTGCTGCGGCAGGTACGCGTCGAGGATGACGCCCTCGGCCCGCTCACGCTCGGCCTGCTCGGCCCGGCCGCCCTGCCCGAAGGCCTCGGCCGCCTCGCGGCGCTTCTTCGCCTCCTTGGCGATCACCTTCCGCACCTCGTCGTCGGAGAGCTCGCGCTTCTCCTTGCCCGCGACCTCCTCCTTGGTGATGGCGGAGAGGGTCAGCCGGAGCGTCGAGGAACGCAGCTCGTCGCGCTCCTTGATCGCGGCGTTGAGGTCTTCCTGCAGCTTGGACTTGAGCGTGGTCATGCGGACAAGTGTCGCAGGTGCGATGACCCGCACGCCCGCGCATTTCCCGCGCCACGGCCGGTCTGGGACGATGGCGGTATGCGCGCGCGATACGGAGTTCCCCTGAAAGTCACCGCAGGAATCGCAGCGGTCGGCGCGGCCGGTCTGGCCTACGCCGCCGGGTTCGAGGCCCGCTCGTTCCGGCTCCGCCGGATCACCGTCCCGGTACTGCCGCGCGGGACGCGGCCGTTGCGGATGCTCCAGGTGTCGGACATCCACATGGTGAGCGGACAGCGCAAGAAGCGCGCGTGGCTCCAGTCGCTGGCAGGGTTGCGCCCCGACTTCGTGGTGAACACCGGCGACAACCTCTCGGACCCGAACGGCGTACCGGAGCTGCTGGACGCGCTCGGCCCGCTGCTGGACTTCCCCGGCGTGTACGTCTTCGGCTCCAACGACTACTACGGCCCCAAGCTCCGCAACCCGGCCCGTTACCTGTTCGAGAAGGCCCAGGGGCGGCACGGGCTGAACGGCAACGCGCCGGCCGTGGGAGCCGTGCACAACCCCTGGGAGGACATCCGCGACGCCTTCGACACGGCGGGCTGGGTCAACCTCACCAACACGCGAGGCCGCCTCAAGCTGGAGGGCCTGGAGCTGGCCTTCACCGGCCTGGACGACCCGCACATCAAGCGGGACCGGTACGACCGGGTCGCCGGCGGCCCCGAACCGGACGCCGACCTGTCGCTGGCCGTCGTCCACGCCCCGTACCTGCGGTCGCTGGACGCGTTCACGGCCGACGGCTACCCCCTGATCCTGGCCGGCCACACGCACGGCGGGCAGCTGTGCGTCCCCTTCTACGGGGCGCTGGTCACCAACTGCGACCTGGACACCGACCGCGTGAAGGGCCTGTCCACGCACCGCGCCGGGGGGAACACGGCGTACCTGCACGTCTCGGCGGGCTGCGGCACCAACCGCTACACCCCGGTCCGGTTCGCCTGCCCGCCCGAGGCCACGCTGCTGACCCTGACCCCCCGGGACTGATCGCTCGCCCGTCCCGTGGGGCGGATCGTGATCGGCCTGGTCCGGGGCAGCCCGGACCAGGTGCCCGGCGGCCTCACCCTCCGGGAGCGCCCCGCGCCGCCGGCAGTCGTCCCCACCGTGTCGGCCCACCGCGCCGGGCGGGGCCGCCCGCCCCGCGAGAACCGGATTTCGTCTCCGGGCGCCCGTGGGCTAAAGTAAACGACGTCGCCGGGACACACGGTGACATCGGGGTGTAGCGCAGCTTGGCAGCGCGCTTCGTTCGGGACGAAGAGGTCGTGGGTTCAAATCCCGCCACCCCGACGCTGGTCAGAGGGCACGTACGGAGAGTCGTACGTGCCCTCTGTCGTGCTGCGGGAGCCAAACAGGGGGCCACCCGAAAACGATCATCCCTCGGTCGCGTCTGCCCCTTGATCACTGGCGAAGATCTCATCCATCGCTTCCGCCCCCTGCGTGATCACCGGCCGGAGCTGCTTCCGATACACAGCCTCCGTCGTGGCCTGGCTGCTGTGGCCTACCAGCAGGGCAATTCGCTCCAGCGGAATGCCGTGATCGGAAAGCAGCGAGACGAAACTGTGGCGCAACTCCCGAGGCGTCCACTCCGGAGCCAGCCCCGCCTTCTTCACGATCGCCCGAAAGTCCCGCCGCACGTTCGCCGCGTCCAAAGGCTCACCGCTACGGGTCGTGAACACCAGACCCCCTCGGCTCCACTCCATGCCCTTCGACGCCCGCTCCTGCTTCTGCCAGCGCAGGTGCTCTTCCAGCACGTCGACCACCTGCTTGGGAAGCGCGATGGTCCGGCGGCTCTTCCTCGTCTTGGTGTCGCCGTGTCTCCGTACGGAGCGCCAGACCGCGACGTGGGCCGGCACACCCTCGTCGGTCGTCAGGAAGACATGATCCCAGGTGAGAGGCCGCGCTTCCTCGGTGCGGACCCCACTGAGGAGTGAGAGGACGAGGTACGCGTAAAGCCGCGAGCCCCGTGCGGCCGCCAGCACGGCCTTCGCCTGCTCAGCGTTAAGGGCCTTGCTCGGACGACCCGCCTTCCCCTCGGGTGCTGTCACGAGTAGCGCGACGTTGCGGACGGCCTTGTCCCGACGCTGAGCATGCGCGATGGATCGGCGGAGCACAGCGAGGATGTCGCGCAGGCTCCGAGTCGCCAGCACCTCGGACCGATCCTCCAGCCAGTCATCCACATCGTCTGCGCTCAGGTCCCTCAGCTTGGCTTTCCCGATGAGCGGAATCACGTGCTTCTCAGCCAAGCGCCGGTTCTTGGTAACGGTCCCTTCGTCGCGTCCCTTCAATCCGCGCTCCAACCAGTCCGTGACAGCCTCCGCCACGGTGTAGTTGGCGGGCGACTTGACTCCGCTCTCAACCTCCTTCTTCAAGTCGCGGAGCTTCGCTCGAACCTCGGTCTTGGTCTTGCCGTACACCTTCGGCCGGCGGCGCTTGCCGTTGGGAGCGAACCCTAGGGAGACGGCCCCCACGTAGCGGTTCTTCGCCGCGTCCCAATAGATGCTGTCCTCGCCATGCCCTGCCCTGCGGGTGAGCTTGGGAGTCTCAGTCATGCTGTGCCCTTCCATGCGGCGGGCCGCCCCCTGAGGGAGCGGCCCGCTGGTCTCTGGGGTCTGTGGCGTCAGGCCGCAGCGTCGGCCTCACGCTTGAGGAGGTCTACGTACTCCTCGATGTACTCGGTGGGTACGAGACGCCGACGCCCCACACGGACGGTTCGCAACCGCCCCATGCGGATCTGCTCGTACGCCGTGGAGCGCTTGATGCTGAGCACCTCGGCGGCGGCCTCGATGCGGTGAAGCCGATGCTCCGTGGGCAACTCGGCGGGGACCGTAGCCATGGACTGCCTCTCCGTGCGGGACGACGTCTCGGGGCCCGTCGGCCCCCTTCTGAGAAGTCCGCTACATCCGCTACATCCGCTACATCGCAGGTCAGCGGCTTGTTTGGTGTAGCGGATGGGCGGGATGTAGCGGCTACGGCGCCCGAGGCGGGTCGGGGGCGTAGCCGCTACATCTGGGGCTTGCCGCTACGCGGGCACCCCTTCTGAGCTGGGGTGTAGCGGCTGTAGCGGATGTAGCGCTTGCTGGGGAGCGGGCGGGCAGTAGCGGGCCCATGCGTCGGCCAGGTCGGCGGCGAAGTAGCCCTTGAGGATGCCGCCGGCGGTGCGGATGTTGCGGGTCACGATCGGCCCGTTGTCGCCGGTCATGTACTCGCGCAGCATCTTCGACAGCCGACGGGAGTCGAGCGGTCGGCCGCCCATGTCGGCCCAGGGTGCGTCGTCGAGGGCGTTGAGGCGGTCGATGACGGCGATGGTGGGTAGCCGGTCGACGCCGACCATGACGTGGTCGCGCAGGTCGGTCAGCAGCCGGATGCCGAGGCTGCCCTTGTCGTCGATCTGGGCGGCTGCCACCAGCTCCACGCACGCCTTACGGGCCCGCTTGGGCCAGTCGCCCCCGGCGGCGTCGGCGACAGCGAGCAGCGGCTCCCACACGTCGGCGGGGCGGTCGGTGACGCCGTCGGGCATCTCGGGCCACGCTCCGGTGACCTGCTCGCGGACCTGGTCGGCCCATGCGGCGAGGCGGTCGCGCAGCGCGTGGCCTTCCTTCTCGTGGATCCGCTGCCGGAACGCTTCGACCTTCTCGTTCCGGGCGCGGCGGCGCATGCGGATGATGACGGAGCGGGTCAGGATCGTGTCCGGCAGCGAGCCGAGTCCGGCGACCGCGACGGCGGTGTAGGACGGGAAGGCCTGCACGGTCTGGTTGCCTCCGTCGCCGATGCATCGGTAGGTGACTCCGGAGCGGCGGTGGCCGGCGTTGAGGAAGCCGCGGAGTTCCTCGTTGTCCCCGGCCTTGGGGCCGAAGACGGTGTCGATCTCGTCGAAGAGGATCGTCGGGCGTCCCTCGGGGCTGGAGACGGCCCGGAACAGGGCCGCTGCGCTGGCATTGACCGCGACCATCGGGTTCGGGGTCAGCGTCTCCACGATCTCCAGGCCCCGGGACTTGCCCGATCCCGGTTCCGGGGAGAGGAACGCGAGCCTTGGAGTGGAGTCGAAGCAGTCGAGCAGGTGGGCGTGGGCGTCCCACAGGGCGACGGCGACGTAGGCGGCTTCGCGGGGGAAGACGTTGAAGCGGCGGTGGAAGTGCTCGACGTTGTCGAGCAGTGCGGCGCCGTCGATGGGCTGCTCGCTCATGCGGCAGTCCTCCGTTCGGTGGGGTTGAGCAGCGGGCACAGGTCCCGGTGGGCGGTGTGATCAGCGATGAGGGCGAGCACCTGGCGCTGTCCGACGGCACTGCGGTTGCGCCCGCACTCGCACGTGGAGGTGGCGGTGGGGACGGCGCCGCGTCCGGGGGCGACGACGTGGAGCATCCCGACGATCCGGGGCCCGGTCGCTGGGTGCGGGTCAGGACTTGAAGGGACGGCCCAAGGGCCGACGACCTTTGAGGCGCCCACGGCCCACAGGCGCCGGGGCTGTTCGGCGGCGCCGGGACCGGATGGGGTGCAGGTGTGGCTCTTCAGGCGGGGAGGCGGTGGGGTGCTCATGCCGCCCTCCGCTGCGGGTTGTGGGCGATGGACCAGTTCAGACCGCTGCGAATGGTCGCCGCACAGGCCCGTGTCGAGAGGCCGGCCGCCTCGCCCGCCTGTTGAAGAGCCTCCTCCACCACGTTCCTGGGGAGGTCGCCCCACGCGATGAACCGCCCCAGAGCCCGCGCGGCCGACAGTAGGGTCGTGTTCCGCTCGCCCTGGAGAGCGTTCTGCACACTCGCCGTCTCCAGGTCCAGCGCCCGCAGCGCGTACCGGTCCGCTTGGACGCTCCTGCGGGCAACAGCGGCCCGCGTGGGTGTCGAGACGCGGCGCGGGACGAGCAGGGAGTACAGCCAGTCAGGCAGCGGGACCGGATCTTGGTTGTCGAGAACGGTGTAGGCGCCGGCGGGGGTGAGGCTGCCGGGGGCGACGACGTATCCGCCCCACGCCCGGGTGTCGATGAGCCTGCCGAGACGGCCCGCACTGTTGATCATGCGGGTTCCGTCCGGGGCGGTGAAATACAGGTGCTCGCCCCCGCTTGCGGTCCGCACCCGGTAGGTGTCGGGGACGGCCTGTCCGGCGCGCTCGCAGAGCGCATGGAAGGTCGTCGCGCCGTCAGGCGTGTCCGCACTGCTCTTCCGTTTGGGCCTGTCGAGGTCCACCACGAGCAGCAGGGAGGGGCCGGTGGCGATGCCGACGTTGAACGGTCGGTCGGCCCACGCGCGGCGGATGCGGTCGGGGTCCATCGTGGCCCGCTCCTGCCACTTGCGGTGCCCACCGGCGCAGTCCCGGATTCGCGGGCACTGCTCCTCACCGTGCAGCGCAGGCCGCTTGTCGCCAGGACGCAGCGGGAACACCGACCATCCCCGCTCAGCGGCACTCAGGGCGGCATAGAGAAGGTGGTTGTTCATGCCGCCACCCCCAGTCGGGCCTGCGTCAGGAACGCCCGCCCGATCCACTGCGAGTAGGCGGGCGGAATCGCCTCGGTCAGTTCCTCGCGGACGTCGGTCCACGTGATGCCCAAGCGGTAGCCCATGGCTGCGCCGCCGGCGCAGCAGAAGAGGTCCAGGAGTAACGGCCGGTGGCCGTCTCGCTGGATGAGGGTCGGATGGGTCATGCTGGAAGACCTCCAGGTCTTGAGTCGATCGGGAGATTGAGGGCGGCCCCGGACTTTGGCGAGACGGGGGCCGCTCTCGGCGTTTCAGCGGTGGTTGATGGTTCCGTTGGCGCGGCCGAACAGGCCGGTCGCGGTGATGTTCTGGGTGATGTGCGTTGTCGACCCGCTGCTGCTTGTTCCGCTGCCGACGGCGCGGCGGGCGCCTCGGAGCAGCAGCGGCATGGCGATGACGGCGGCGACCAGGAGTGCGGCGGCGGACCAGAGTGCTTGGCTCATGGCGATGAGTCCCGGGGCTGCGTAGGAGAGTCCGATACCGGCTGCGGCGATCCCGCCGCCGATTGTCGGCGTGAGCAGGGCGGTGGTCTTGGCCCACGTCGGAATCGGCGCGGCGACCGGCATCGGCTGCGGCGCGGGTGCGGCGGTGGGCTGGGTGTAGGCGAGGGTCCGCATCCCGTTCGGCAGGGTGACCCAGTCGACGCCGGGCGGGATCTCGCTCGGCATCGTCTGCGGCTGCTGGATCGCGGTGGGGTAGCGGACGGATTCGCCGTAGCGGGCGGCGGGGGCGGTGCTCTGGAGGGTGGGTTCATAGGGCATTGCAGGCTCCTGTACGCGGTGCGGGCGGCCCCGAGGTTGTGGGGTTGCCCGCTGTGGGTGGTTGCTCTGCGTGATGTGGCTAATGGGTAGTGGGTAGTGGGGTCCCCAGTAGAAGAGCCTGTTCAGAGGCCGGTGTGCCCCACTGGGGCGTCCTACTGGATAGTGGGGTACGCCCCACTACCCAGTACCCGGTAGCGCTCTGTGGGGCTACTCAGGCGTGGTTGGGGTGGACGTAGACGGAGTGCGGACCGTTGTCCCGGTAGATCAACTCACCGCGGCTGGCGGCGGCCTTGAGGACGGCGCGGACGGTCTTTCGATCCTTGCCGACGGCGTCGGCAACGGCGGAGGGCTTCATGCCCTCGGCGCCCGCCGCCTCGATCGCGGTGATCGCCTCGGCGAGCCACTCCGGACCGCTCCTCGCATCACCCCTGAGCGCGGACAGGTTCAACCCCGCCGGCGGCTGCTCGCTCGGCTCCGGGGTGGTGCCGAACTGGGCGTCGATTTCGGCCATGAGCTTGGCCGCGAGTGCGTCCGCGTCCAGCTCGGCCGCCGGGGTGGCGGGTGGCTGCTGGTCGCGGTGGGCGGACAGGTTCAGCCCACTGGTCCGCTGCGGTGTTTCGTCGGTGGTGGGGGGCTGGGTGGTGGGGGTGCCGCCCATCCAGGCGGTACGGGTGGCGTCCCAGCGGCGGGCGTAGGCGGGGCCGGCGGCCTTGGCGGAGATGTCGTCGAGGCGGGGATGGAGGGCGGAGGTGGCGTTGACGATGTCGGCGATCTGGTTGGGCTTGATCCGCCATGCCTTGAACAGTCCGGCCGCCGACTCGGGGGTCCCCATGAATCCGGACCCCTTGTAGGGGGCCTGGGAGACCTTCAGGCCCCGGGAGCCGGGGAAGACCTTGGACAGGTCCATGCCCTCGACCTCGCCGCCGGTCAGGCAGACCCTGGTCTTGCCCTCCCGGCGGATCATCAGGTTGCCCAGTACCGACCCGGTGGCGCCGAGCGCGGTGAGGACGGTGCGGATGCCCATGGCCCGCAGCAGCCGGATCACCTCCAGGATCTTGGCGGCCAGCTTGCGCATCTTCGGATCATTGCTGGCGAGAATCTCGGCGCCTTCGTCGATCACCACCATGATCTGCGGGATCTTCGCGGAGATGGGCAGCAGGTCGGTGTTCGCCTTGGCCATCAGGTCCTGATAGGCCACCTTGCGGTGCTTGCCCACCGCGACGGCCGCGTCCAGCATCACCATGGCTTCCTCGTAGGAGGCGGCGAGCCAGTCGATCCCCGGGCGGACCGGCTCCCCACCACCGCCGGCGGCGTTAAGGGCGGGGCGGACCCAGGGCAGGCCGGCCGATCCGGCGTTCAGGTCAATGACCCAGGTCAGCATGTCGGTGGCGCGGGCGAAGGACGCGAGGACGCCGTGAACGAAGTTGGTCTTGCCCGAGCCGGTCGGGCCGACGATCAGAGCGCACTGCTCGCGCAGGTAGGCGCGTACCTCCCGCCCGTCCGGGCGGACACCCCACGGCAGGCCGGTGTGGATCGAGAGGGGGCTGTAATCGGTGGGGTAGTCGATCTCTCCTGCGAGGACGTTGACGGTGGTGACGTCGATGAGGACGCGGCCCTGGTTGATGCCCTGGGAGGCGGTGGCGGTGCAGCCGTGCGGGAGACGGGCGTCGGCGGAGAGCTGCGGGGCGTACTGGGCGATCCGCTCGTAAGTCACCCCGCCCGCGGGGAGTTCGGCGTCGATGGTGAACCCGGTGCCGGTCGGCCACTGCTCAACGGCGAGGACGCGCAGCGTGATCCCGCCGCACACGCGCTGAACCCGGTCGACCCACTCGGCCGCGATCGCCCGCCGCTCTGCGGACAGTTCACGTGCGACCTGCCGCTCAGCAGCGGCAATCGCTTCCAGCTCGCGGGCTTCCTCGTACAGGAGGGTGGAGCGGGCAGCGGCCCCCAGGCCGACACCGAGGGTGGCGAGCGAGCCGAGGGCGGCCCAGGTCAACGGACCGGTGGTGATGGCCCAGGTGGTCCATCCCGCGCCGACCAGCCACGCGGCGGCCCGCATCGAGACGGTGCGGGCGGAGAGCCGGTCTTTCAGGCTGGTAACGGTGTGGCCGATGGCGCCGGCGGCGCCGACGGCCAGAGCCCATCCGGCAGGCATTCCGGTTGCGGCGCCGGTGGTGGCGACGGCGAGGGCTCCGGTGGTGGCGGACAGAGCGCCGGTCACGGGTCCGTGACCGGCAGCCCAGTCCCACACCGGCCCAGTAGAGGCGGTGTTGGATGCCATGATCAGACGTTCCATCCCTTCTCGGCCTCGGGCCCGTTACGCGGGTCCTCGTGGCGGGCGATGTCCTGCTCGTGGGCCTGCCGGAACAGCGGGCCCATGTCCTCCGCAACCGCGACCGCGCTCATGAGGGCGCCGAAAATGTCGTTGAAGCCGTCCGCGACCTCCTTCTCCAGCGGGAACTCCGAGTCGGCCCGCTCGGCGAGGATCCGCATCACGTTCGCCACGCTCGTGAGCGCGGCGGGCAGCCCCTCGACCATGGCCAGGATCTCCATGGCGCTCTCGGGCTCGTAGGACTGCGCCGCGGACTCCATCTCTGCGGCCTGCTCTTCGAAGTTGAACCCAGACACCTGAACTCCCTCACTGCTCGTGGTGGGTACTGCCGGGATGAGACCGGCCGGACGCTCCGCCCGGTCCTCGATCTGCTCGATGTCGTGCTCGTCGGCCTCCGCGTCGGCGGCGGCCTCGTCCGCTTCCTGCTGGTCACGGATGGACTGATCGCGCTCCCCACGCTCCGCGCCCGCCTGCTTGACCAGCCGGGCGTAGAGGCGGCGGCCAGGCTTCTGCAGCCAGGCCCAGCCGAGCTTCCGGCCCAGCGGCGTGGTCAACATCCCGACCAGACCCAGAGCGCCGCCGAGCAGTGCAGCCAGCAGGCGACGGCCCTGGAACCGGGCCGCCGACCGCATCAGCGCCTTGCGTGCCCGCTTCCTCGCCGGGGCCTTGCGGACGGCGGAGCGCTGCTGCGCGACCTGGCCGGCCGTCTTCGTGTCGCTCGCCTTCCGCAGCCTGCCGACCGCAGCGCTGCGGGCCTTCCCGGCTGCGCCGGTACCTCGGGCGACCGCACGGCCGACCGGCCCCTTCTTCGCGAGCGACGCCGTACGGGCCTGGCTCTTCATGGCCCGACGCGCGTCGGTGACCTGGCGGCGGGCCGCAGTCGTCCCCGCTCGCTGGGATGCCTTCGACGGTGCAGCGGTGCGGGTCTGCTCGCGCAGTGCTTTGACCTGCCCGACACGACCGCGGGACTGCCCCGTAGATGTTCCGGGCCGAGAGGTGCCGGTCTTGCCGACGCCCGCTGCCTTCCGTTCGCCCCCCTTCACCGCAGTGGTGCCGAAGGAGCCGGAACGAGCGGCCTTGCGGCTCGCTTTGCTGCCGCTGTTCCCTCGGCCGGTCGAGCGCGAGGACTTGTGGGTGCCGGTCCGCTTCGGCAGCTGCTGCGGCACCCTGCCGGTTGCGCCACGTCGACTGGTGCGACCTGCCACGGCGGTGGCCGTGGTCCTCTTGCCGGTCTTGGCATTCTTGCGGTGGGCGGCGGTGGCCCCGAGGACGACCGCGCCGGTCGCGGCGACGGCTGCGGCGACCGGGCCACCGGCCATGGCCGCAGCGGCGAGCAGAGACGCGGTCGTATTCGCGCCGGTCAGGACGAGGGGAACGACCGGCCACCCGCCAGGGGTGTGCTCCAGCTGTGCGGACTTGGTCGGCTCGGGCACGGTCGGCGGTGGCTGGACAGGGTCCGGTGCAGCGGTGGGGGCTACTACCGGTTCGATGCTGGTGTCGGTCATGCTGAGTGCACTCCTTCACGGGAGGTCAGCGGGCCCGACGCTGCCGGCCAAAGCGATGCGTCGGGCCCGCGTACGGGTTCACGAGGTGCGCTGTTCCAGGTGGTGAGCACATGTGCCGCACATGCCGAGCGAGCGCGGGATGCGGTATCCCGCGTCGCGGCCGCAGGTGGGGCAGATCCGCTGAGCGGCGTTCGCGCGCTCGAGCGACGCCCGGCGGGCGGGGGTCATGGGACGGACGGGCTTGGCCCGGTCGATGCGGTAGAGGTAGGCGACCAGCGGGCCGCGGCGGCGGCGGGGGCGCTGCAGTTCGGCGGCGACGTCCTGTCCGCCGGGCCGCGGGCCGAGCGCCCGGAGCTGGCGGTAGGTGGCGAGACCTTCGGGGGCGAGGCGCCACCGGTAGACGGGGATGGTGCCCATCAGGAGACCGCGACCGGGTCAAGGGCCTGCTCGGCGGTCCGTTCGGCGCGCAGGGTCTCCCGCAGCGTCCGGGCCTTGTCCGGCGACGTACGCAGCGCCTTGCGGATGCCCTCGGCCGTCAACTGCTCGATCGGCCATGACTCGGTCAACTGCCTGGCCTCAGCCAGCAGTTCATCGGCCGTACGGAGCGGGCGGGTCGATCGGGCCGCCTCGGGGACCCGACCGGTCGCCCGACGCGGGGCCGACTGTTCAGCTGCGACCGCACGCACCGGGACCCGGTCAGTCGACTCACCGTCGAGCGAGGAATCGACCCGCTCAAGCGGCTCGATGGCCACCGGTCCGACCAGGGTGGGGATCGGCTCCGGGGCGAGTTCGACCACCTCAGAGGTAGACCGTTTCATGTCGATCTGGGTCGATTCCTCCGCATTCATGGGGTCGACCGGTCGATGGTGCAGCACCTTGGCGACCAGATCGGAACCGAAGTAGATCGACCCGACCGGAAGCGACGTCGCGAGCAGGACGAGCAGCCAGTTGACCGCGTCCCAGTCGGCCAGCCGCGTCCAGTCGACCGACTCGCCGTGCAGCTCGGGAACGAGACCGTGCACGAAGTTCAGCACCAGCGAGGCGGCGGTGTAGGCGGCCAGGACCCGCAGCGCGAACTTCTTGTCCGCCCGATCGGTGAGAACCAGCGTGGCAACCAGCGCGAGGGCCATCAGGCCGTCGACCACAAACGGGTAGAGCCTCGCGCCCGTCTCGTCCGCGCCCACGGCGGCGGCGACGTCCCGCAGCGCGTTCCAGGAGACGCGGAACGCCATGCCGACCACGGCGACCAGGGCGAGGACGAGCAGCGTCTTACCGGCGTGGTTCACGCCGCCTCTCCCGAGCCGAGGCGGTTGGTCAGGTCGCGGCGGGCCGCCATGACCCGGTTGCGGGCCCGGCGCCGGGTGTCCAGCTCGGTGGCCGGCCGGTCAATGGTCATGATCTGCGCGTCGAGCAGGTCGACCTCCGCCAGGATCAGCGGCATCTCGGTCTCGATCGCGTCCAGCTCCGCGTCCGACGGCTCGCCGTCGAACGGGGTGGCCGTAACAACGGCCTGAAGTGCAGCGATGGACTTCATTGGGTGTGTTCCTCTCATCCAGGAACGGCCCGGAACGAGGCCCTGGTGTGCAACCACCGGGGCCTCTCGCCGTCGGAACCATCCGGCTCCCCTCAACCCCGCCCGTACGAGACGGGCGGAGGAGGCAACCGGCCGCAGCCCGTCAGGGCCGCGAAGGGGTTGAGCGCGCGGATCTTGCCGCGCCGCCGCCTCCTCGACGAGGCGGCCTTGTTCTTCGAATCTCTCTGTTCAGTTCTCAAGCAACGAGCGCCCGGGGCCCTCCTCCCGGAGGAAGAGAGCTATCCCGAACAAGTGGGCATAGCTACGTACTTGACACCCCGTCTGACTTGTCTGGAGGAGTGACGTGCCATCAGTTTGTAGATGGAGGCTTGGCGAGTCAAGCCCCCTGGTCTAACTTGTACGGAGGAGTTGGTTCGACATGGGAAGGGCGCCGTGCGAAGAGGTATGACGAAGGCTCAAGAAATCGCCGCTGATCTGCGGGATCAGATCGTGAGGGGCGAGTTGACCCCCGGCGACCCGCTGCCGAGCGAGTCAAAAATGATGGCGGAGTACGGCTATAGCCGCGAGACAATCCGCGCCGGCGTGCGGGTGCTCGTTGATGAGGGGCTGGTCGTGACAGGCCAGGGGCAGGGCAAGTACGTCCGCGAGGACTACCCCCCGGTCGTGTGGAACTGGTCGACCTTGGAGAGCCGAACCCGACACGCAAACGCGGTCGAGGGGAGGACTGCCGGGGACCAGTGGGCCAGTGCTGTGGCAGAAGAGGGGAAGGCGCCAAGGCAAGAGATCACCGTGTCCATCGTCGAGCCACCAGCGCACGTACGCGACGCGCTGGCACTGCCGGACGGCGGCTTGGCGGTGGCTCGCAAGCGCATTCGTTACGTGGATAACCGCCCGTACGCGCTTGCCGACTCGTACTTCCCTCAGGACTTGGTCGCTGGCACTCTCCTGATGGAGCCGCGCGACGTCTCAGCTCCCGGCGGCGTGCTCGCTTCCGTCGGCCTCATTCAAGACAAGTACAGGGACGAAATCGCGGTCCGTATGCCGACGAAACACGAGGCAGAGCTGTTGGCTCTGCCCGCCGCAACCCCAGTAGCCGAGCACACCCGCACTGGCTACGACGTGGACGGCAAGCCTCTGCGTTGCATGGTCACCATCCTCCCCGGAGACAGGCACAAGATCCTTTATGAAGTCGACACCGACTGAGTTCCTCCGCCCCGCGAGGGCGGAGGACGTACCAGCCCTAATGGCACTGCGAACCGAAGCCGAGTCCTGGCTCGGGTCCAAGGGCACCGACCAGTGGAGTGACCCCGAGACGGGGGCCAAAGCGATCACTAAGTGGCGCGCATCCATTGATGAGGGACGCGCTTGGGTCGTCGAGGGCGACTCTGGTGCGATCCTGGCGACCGTAAGCCGCGGTCCCGTTGACCGAGACTTTTGGACGGATGAGGACCACCCGGAGACCGCGCTGTACCTGTACAAGCTGATCGTCGGCCGCAGCGCAGCCGGCCGACGGCTCGGGGAGCGCATCGTGGACTGGACGTCCCGGCTGGCGGCGACAGAAGGACGCGACTGGGTGCGCATCGACACATGGCGCACGAATGCGGGCCTTCACTCGTACTACGAGCGACTTGGGTTCAGCCACGTCCGAACAGAGACGCCCTCTCACCGTCGCTCGGGGTGGCTGGCGCAACGCCCCGTCCATGTCCTGAGCCTGCCCGAGCAGCCTCTGACGGTGGGCCGAACCGTAGGGGAGCGGCCCCAGCGAGAGGCTGTCCCCAACCCTCGTTAGCTCGTGACCTACAGTGGCAGGGGGCCAAACAGGGGGCCAACACGTGCAGACCCGCGTGGACAGCCCTGGACTGTTACGGACACTCAGCTACCGGAACGCCTTGGTCATGCAAGGATCCTCCAACCTCACGAGCGCGGGCAATCGCGTTCGGGACGAAGAGGTCGTGGGTTCAAATCCCGCCACCCCGACAGTGAAGTACCAGGTCAGAGGGCAGTTACTGAATTCAGTAACTGCCCTCTGGCGTTGTGCGTGACCGACTGCGGGACTACCACCGGATCGATCTTCCCGCCTGGATCACGGGCCGGGCCCGGGTTGCGTGCGGCTGGCCGCTGTCCTGGCCCGGGCAGCCCGCCGGGACGCACGTACGTGGGCTGGCCCGGTCGCGGGATGTGATGGGCTCGGCGGGCTCGTCCCCCTTCGCGCCGGCCTCAGCCGCCCGGTCGTGGCTGCGCTGGTACGAGTCCCGTTTCCGGCCTGGGTGATGTTTCCCCGCCGCCCGCGCGACGCAGTGCGCGCCGGCACAGCTGCCCGAGAGAGCGGTAGACGCCGTCCGGCAGGAAGACCGCGTCCGCGACGATCATCGCGGCGGAGAAGAGCGGCAGGCCCAAGATCACCGCGATGCCCACGTGCATGGTCAGCAACATGACCAGGACGGGGTATTTGAGCCTGCCGAACAGGACGAAGGGGAAGGCGACCTGCAACAGGACCGTCAGGTAGCAGGCGGCGGTAATCATCACCTGGTGGTCGTCGACCATCTGGGAGAGCGCGGGCCAGGGCTGGAACAGGTGCAGGTTCAGGGCGTAGTGGAGGGCGGTCCCGTTGCCCCAGGTGCCGCCCTGCACCTTGTACAGGCCCGCCGATCCGTAGAGGAAGCAGACCTGGGCGGCGATCACGAACATCCCGCAGTTGTGCAGGATCGTGACCAGCCTCAGGCGGGCTTCGCGGAGATGGCGCCGGAGCTCGCCCACGACCGTCGGCGACAGGTGTGCCTCCGGCCCCGCCCCCGACCGGAGCCCGGCCCTGCGCGCGTCGAGGGACCAACGCCGACCGCAGGCGGTGAACACCAGGTAGAGGGCCATGAGGAGGATGAGATTGTCCCCGCCGTCCGTCATGAAGATCGCCCTGGCGTGAAACGACGCCACCACGATGGCGAACATCAGGGACACCGCTCTGGTCCGCCAGCCCAGCATGAACAACGCGGACGTGACGACGGCCACCGCGTAGCAGAGCTCGAAGTACGCGCGGCTGTCGGACAGGGTGAGAACGCTTGCCCATCCCGTCTGGTCGAACAGTTGCCTCGCCAGCGCGGGAGTCCACGGCGAACCAGGTCCCCAGATCTCGTCACGGTGCGGAAACTCGCGCAGGAGGAAGACGAGGTAGAGCATGCCGTAGCCGATGCGCAGTACCGCCGCCGCGTACAGGGAGATCGGCCGCTCGACCAGCAGGGCGAAGAACGCTGCGAGGCGGTCGAGCGTTCGCTGCGCCACTGTGCGTGTACCCGCTGGCTCGGTGTCGCACTTCGCCGGCGGCGTAAGTGCCGGAGTCGGGGTCGGGGTCGGGGTCGGCTCAGTCGGTGCCATGCGGGGCCACCTTCCACCAGGGCAGGTAACGGGTTTCCACGGGGGTGGGCGCGGCTGTGGCCGGACGGTCGCCCCCCGCCGGGTCGGGGGCGCCGACGGGCAGTGTGACGACCCGCAGCTGGATGGAGTCGAAGGTGCCGCCGCGCTGGTCGGCGACGCGCTCCGCCGCGATGTTGCGGAGGTACCGCTGGATCATCACAGCCCGCTCCGAACGCGGTTGGTCGTCGCCGCCGAGCGTTTCGAGGTAGGAGCTCCAGGCCCGGCGCAACATGTTCTGCGTCGTGTGGCTCGGGAAGGGGTTGTGCTCGGTCGCGGACCTGTCCACACCGCTCAGATCGAACCAGCCGCTCACGCGCGCGGTGCCGTCCGGAGCGGTCCGCACGGTCCTCACGGAGATCTGTCGATTGACCGACTCCGGGTCCGGGGCGAAGAGTCGCCAATTCTGCTCGAACAGCGGATATACCCATGCGTTGATCTGCCGACTGTATCGCTGTGAAATGGCGTTCGTCGGTGCTACATGCAGAAAGACCAGGAGCACATGAATGAGCGTGACCGTCAGGCAAAGAACCACGGCGGCTCCTGTGGCAGCCGCAAGAAAGCGGCGCGGCGGCCCCGAACCGCCGTGAGGTGCGGGGGGAATACCGCTGCGGCCGATGTCGGCCGAACCGGCGGCGGAGATCTCCGATTCCTTTGCTTCCGCTTGCTCGACACCACTCAGCACGGCCCCACCCGGCCTTCCCATCCCGCTGTTCATTTCCACTTCTTCCGGTTCCGCGCATGGCGCGCGGTGGATTCGGTCCACCGCGCGTCACGCATCTCACTCGCGCATGCGGGCGACCGGCTCTGCGCTCAGCCCGCCGCAGGAACTACCGGCCCGTGTGACCGCCGGGTGCGCCGGACTCGCCATGCCGTCCGTGCTCGAGGTCGCCGTAGCCGCCGGGCTTGCCGTCACCGGGCTTGCCGTCGTGGCCGTGGCCGGGCTTGCCCGGCTTGCCCGGCTTCCCGTGGCCAGGCTTGCCCGGCTTCCCCGGCTTCCCGTGGTCGTGACCGGGCTTGCCGGGCTTGCCCGGCTTCCCGTGGCCGGGCTTGCCCGGCTTGCCCGGCTTACCGGGCTTCCCCGGCTTCCCCGGCGGCTTGGGGCCGCCTCCGCCCGTGGTGCCACCGTGGACGCCGCCGATGGTCGCGCCCGTGGTGCCGCCCGTGGTGCCCGCGATGAGGCCACCGGTCGTCACTCCACCGAGCACTCCACCGACCACTCCGCCGTTGCCGCCACCGGTGGTGCCGCCCGTCGTCACTCCGCCGAGCACACCACCGACGCCGCCCGTGGTGCCGCCGTTCGTTCCGCCGTTCGTTCCGCCCGTGGTGCCGGCGATCACTCCGCCGGTGGCGGTCCCGCCGGTGGCGGTCCCACCGGTCGTGCCACCCGTGGTCTCGCCGGCGCAGGCCGGTCGTGTGATCGTGTTGGTGTCCAGCGTCACCGAACCGTTACGGGCCAGTGCTCGGCCGACGAGGTCCGCCTCCGTGGTGGCGGTGATCGATGTCATGGCCATGATGGTGCCGACGAAGTCGGAGTCGGTACCGAGGGTGGCCGAGCTGCCGATCTGCCAGAACACATTGCACGGCGAGGCGCCGTTGATGAGGCTCACGTTGCTGGCGGAGGCCGTCGTCAGGCCCGAACCGACCTGGAACACCCAGATGGCATCGGGGTTGTTCTGGCCGTCCAGGGTGAGCGTTCCCGTGAGACCCAGGGTGGACGAGGCCGTGTAGACGCCCGGAACCAGCGTCAGGCCGCCCGCGTCCGGGGGAAGAGCGCCGTCCGAGGCCTGGCCGGCCGCGTTGTTGTAGGCCGCGACGAGGTCGCTCTTCGCTCCGGCGGCCACGGCGTCCGCCGAGTGGATGGTTCCGTTCACCAGTCCCGGCGGGAATCCGGAGATCGCCGTCCCCGGATGCACCCCGACATCGCCGGTAATGACCGAAGGTCCGGTGTTGGTGACCGACTCACCGGCGAGAACGGCGAAACTTTCGGCCGTGCCCAGGGGCACAGGCTGGGCAACCGCGTTCGCCCGCGTGGGCGTCACCGCCACTACGACAGCGGCGATCACCATGGCGAGCAACGCCGCCATCCAGGCCGATGTTTTGCGCCAATGAGGCGCGGCAGATGTATTCAGCGTCATCGAGAAGCCAGCTCCAGAGGGGATGGTGGCGCGATCAGCGAATACCGGATGTCCGGAATCGCCCATTTCTGACGGCTGTCATATTACGCAGACAGCTTCCCGTGGTTATGATCCAGCAGGGTGATTTCCTCGGAGTGCACCATATGCATCGTGGAATATATGAAGAATGGGCCGAACGGGCGCGAAGACGGCAGGGCCCATTGACTTGAGGGCCACCAGCACCATTCGCGCTTTGTTGAATGTCCGCCAAACGGCCACCTGCGGAACGCCGGGCCACCCGGGTCGATCACTCAGGGCCCGCCACCCCGGCGGCCGGAACACCGGGTCAGGGCCTGACCCGCGCGAGCGGATCAGGCCCTGACCTGGTGGTGAGCGGGTGGGCGTCACCTCGGGCGCCGCGTGCCGACCGGCTCGCGGGCGGGTGCCGCTATGTCCATGATCCCAGCACTACGCCCAGCGCGGTGAGCAGGCAGAAGGCGCTGCCCCACACCAGGGCGTGGCGTATGCAGCGGTACTTGGTCCAGGCGATCCGGGACAGAACCGCCAGTTGGCCGAGATCGCGGGCCACCGGGTCGGTGTGTCGGACGGTCCGCTCCAGATGCGCGACCGACGTCGCGAGCCGCGCGTCGCCGAAGTAGTGGGTGCGGGAGCGGCGGGGGTTTCCGAGCCGTGGGGTCACGGCCAGGCCCAGCAGGACGAACGTGGGTACACAGGCGGCGCAGCCCGCCCAGAGGAGGACCTGCGGGAGGACGGCGTACTGGCGCGGGGTGACGACGCCGCTGCCGACCGCGCCCAGCAGAGCCGTGAGGACCGCGCCCAGGGAGGCCAGCATGAGGCCGGCCTTGTTGTCGGCCCTCACCAGTTCCTCACGGGCCTCGACGAGCAGGACCCTGGCGAGTTCCGCCCCACGGTCGGTCCCGGTGTCGCCGTCCGGGTCCGTGTGGGCCTCGTGTCCGGGTGTGGACATGCTCCCCCTCCGTGTTCCGTCGGTGTGGCGCGGCCGCCCCGGCGAGTGCGGGGCAGCCGTGGCTCCGGGTGTTCGGCGCGCGGGTGGGCGCGTCAGAGCGCCGACGAGCGGCGGATCTCGTCCTCCAGGGCGTTCACCGCCTGCCGGACCCGGATGTTCATCGCAGCCGTGTGCTCCCGGAACGCCGCCTCCGACTCGGCGCGGTGACGCCGGACCCTCCTGCTCGATGGCGTCCTGGGCGATCTCGAGGTTCGCCACGGCCCGGCGCTCGGCGAGCCGGACCTCCTCTTCGTGAATCCTGACCGCGCTGTTGCTCGCGCCGGTGAGCATCCGGTCGTACGCGGACTCACCGCTCAGGTACTTCACCAGCACGGGAAGCACGTCGAGGAAGACGAACAGCAGGCGGACCAGCCAGATGCCCACGAACAGCACCGGGTTCCCGGTCGCGAGCCGGTCGAGTGCCCGCATCCGCTCCAGGACCCCGATCTCCTTCTGCTTGGCACGCTCCTCGTCCAGCCTCCGCTCGACGCTCTCGGCCCGTGCCTTGAGGAAGGCGCCGCGTGACACGGTCTGCTCGGCCTCGATCTTCGAGATGCGGCTGTTCATGCCGGCCAGCCGCTTCTCGTTCTGGTCGGTGCGGTGGGTCGTGCGGTAGTCCTGTGCCTTGTCGCGCAGGCGCAGGCACTCGGACGTCCGCTGATACACGTTCGTCCCGGCGATGCGGATCAGCCGGCGGCACTCGTCCCGTACCTCGGAGTCGATCGCCTCCAGCCTGGTGGTGTCCTGGTCCACCCGCTTCTGCAGGACGGCGGCGTCCGAGCGCAGGGCGGCCAGTTCCTCGGCCGCCTCACCGGGCGTCGCGCCGAAAGTGAGGACGTAGGTCTCGCCGCAGCCCGCCGGGGTGACGGTCCGCGTCGTGGACGGTACGGGGTTGCAGCGGACCAGGTTCGTCCGCAGGCGGTCGACCGCGTCCGTGCGTTCGTCGGCGACGTGTGCCTCGATGGCCGTCTGGAAGATACGGAGCACCAGGGGCTCGGCGATCACCGCGCCGAGCATCAGGGCGATCAGCAGGCGCATCAGGAGGGGTCCCACCCGTCGCCGCGCGTTCGGCTGCGGGGTGACCAGCCAGCGGTCGAGGTTGAGCACGAACAGCATCCAGATGACCGTCGGGACGAGGGCCACGAGGGAGACCCTGCCGAGCGCCTCCGTCGCGAAGTTCCACATGGAGAACGCCGCGATGACGGACGTGCCGAGCACCACCCCGCCGAGGGCCGTGTACTTGCTCCGCTCGTACCCGACCCTGGCCAGCAGTTCCTCGTCGACGCCGGTCAGGACACGCAGCCGCCGTGCCGTGTCGAAGCCGGACGCGTGGCGCCGGCGGGCGTGGGGCCGGTCACCGGATGTGCGGGGGGCCGGTCCGTTCGCCGTGGTGCGGGCGGTGACCCCGCCGTTCGCGGTACGCGGGGCGGCGGGGCCGCCGGGGCCCTGGCCGTTGGCCGTACCGGGGACCGCCGTGTGATTCGTGAGGAGGTCAGTCAAGGAGATCGTCCTCGTCCTTGACGAAACCGCTCTGCGGGTCGCGCGAGCCGTCCCGCCCCGTCGTCCTGTTGCCCGCGCGCTCCGGTCCCGCCCCGACCATGCGGGTGGCGGCGGGTCCGACGGCGGGCGCGGCCCGGCCGCCCGTCTCCCGCAGGACCTGTTCCAGGACCTGGTGGTAGTCCACGTATTCGCTGCCACCCATCTGCCGCAGCAGTGTCAGCACCGTGTCCCGGCGCATCTGCGCCTCCGCCGTCTCCCGCGCCTGTGCGTGGGCCCGGTCCGACGTCTCGGCCTCGTGACGGCGGACCGACTCCTCCTCGGCGGCCCGGTGGATGCGGGCCGCCGCCTCGGTGACGCCGATCTCCTCCCGGGCGATACCGAAGGCGTCCACGTGGTCCGACCCCTGGGAGAGGAGTTCCGCGATCCGCAGCGCGTCCTGGGTCTCGAAGTCGCGCTGTCCACGCCGGAGTTCCCAGGAGCGCCGCTCGTCCCGCAGCTTCTGCTCCCAGTCCCGCAGGTCGTCGGACGCGTGCACCTCGGCGCTGACGAACTCCACGCTCATGCCCGCGACCCGTGGCGGCACGATCGCGCTGTAGGCGGTCAGGCGGTGGCCGGCCTGGGTCCGTACCGCGTTGACCTCCTCCACGCGGTGTCCGGCGCTCACCCTCGGCAGGTCCCCGTCACCCATCAGGTAGGCCCGCAGCGGGACGGTGACGTCGATGACGCCCTGCCGGGCGATGACGGCCGGGTCGGTCACCTGGCACGTGAAGGCCGCCCGGACGGTGAAGTTGTCCGCCTCGCTGACCGACGGGAGCGTGCGCTCGACCTCGACCAGGCGCGCCCGGGTGTCGACCAGGCTGACCGAGGAGGCGTCGAGTACGTCGGGGTGGGTGGGGTCGAACACCATGCCCTCGGGGAACGGGCGGTAGTTGCCGCCGACCCTGAAGACGTAGACCGCGCCGGGCGGCAGTTGCGGCACGTCGTCGCGGCGGCGGCGCCGGGACCACCAGGTGCCCTGGACCGTGGCCAGGATGTGCTCGGCGATGACCGGGTAGTTCACTTGCTTCGGCCTCCTTGGGCGGAGAGGAACGGAGGGGTGGATATGAGGGACGCGGTGAAGCGCCCGGAGTCGGCCGCCGGCCGGCCGCGCAGCGTTCCGATGAGCACCTGCGCCAGCTGGGCGGCGCCGGGAATGGCGTAGTCCGGGTGCTTGAGGGCGATGGACAGGTGGCGGCACAGCGCGGTCCACTGGCGGCCGGTCATGGCCGCGCGCATGGCCTCCCCGAGTTCGCGTACGGCACCGGTGACGGACGGGTCGTCCCGGAGCTGTACGAGGGTCCGGCACAGGGCGCCGACCGCCCGGCCCCGGTTGCCGCTGTGCAGGACGTCCGCCCACAAGGACCCGAGATGGCGGGCGCTGTCCGGAACGGTGCGGAGGAGTGCCGCGGTGAGGGGATCGGGCGAGTCCGGTCCGGCGGCCTCCAGGAGCTGGAGGGCGGTCCGCAGGGCGATCGCCCGCTCCCGGGACCCCCGTGCCGTCCTGGCGATCACGGTCCGTACGTACCGGAGGACGAACACCGCGCGGTCCGGCTCCCGCTCGGCGGTCTGCAGCAGCAGGACCAGCGAACGCTGGGCCGACAACGCGATCCGCTCCCCGCGCTGGGTCAGGAACCACAGTGATCTGAGCGCTTCGAAGCGGTAGAGGGAGCCGAGGCGGCCGGTCAGCGCCATGGCCGCCGTCACGGCGCGGTTCGGCCCGCTGTTGTCCGTCCAGCCCAGGACGATGTTCAGGGCCTGCGGGGCGAGGTGCTCGACGTCGCACATGAACTGCAGCGTCAGCGCGGCGGTCACCCGCTGGCTGGTGAGCCCTTCGGACCACACCTTCAGCATGCTCTCGTCGACCTCGACGAGCGCGTGCCGGGCGAGCAGCGCGACGCCGCGGGCCACTTCCGTACGGGTCTCCAGGTCGCCCAGCAGGGCCAGCTCGCCCAGCCACCGGCGCATCGGGTACCACAGCTCATAGCCGTACAGGTCGTGCAGCTCCTCGATGACGAACTCGCGGACCCGGGGGTCGGTGAAGACCAGGCGCCGCTCGCTGCGCCCGGCGTCACGGCCGGGCCCGGCCCGGTGCTCGGTCGTCACGAGTCCCACGGCCCGCTCCTTCCAGCGCGCCCGGGACTGCTGGGCCACCGCACCGTGCGCGGTCTCCCTCGCCGCGCCGTCCCCCTCCGCGGCCGGTGTCCCGCCGCTCAGCTCCCAGTCGCGCACATGGGCGGTGAGCGCCGCGCACTCCTTCTCGAACGTCCGTTCAGGGACCCCTTCGAGAAAGGCGAGAGCCGCGAGCGGGATCAGGTCGTCCGCGGACGGCTGCTTGCGGAACAACTCCCGGACCAGTTCCCGGCACCGGTCGCGCAGGGTGTCCAGCGCCTTCTCCGGTCCGTTTCGGGACAGGTCCACCGCCGCGGCGACGATGTCCGCCGGCCGCCGCTGTTCGCCGACCCGCTCCCGCAACTCCCGGTCGGCCTCCGGGGTGAGTTCCCTGTGCGGCAGCAGGCTCCGGCAGTACTCGAACAGCTCCACGGGGTCCGGGGTTCGCCACGTCACGCAGTGCTCCCGCAGCGCCAGCCGCCTGCGGGTCGCCTCCCCCGCCGTGATCACCAGGTAGGACCCTCTGCGGCGCAGTTCCTCGCTCAGCCGCCCGATCGCGTACGCCTGCACGGCCTCGACGTTCAGCTCGCCGACGTAGTCGAGGATGACGTAGCCCTGGCCCGGTCTGAGGTCCTGCGACTGGGCCAGCTCCGCGAGGGCGTTGGCGGGCGACAGGCTGCGCAGCTTGGCGTCCTCGCCCAGGACCTTCCTGAGGAGAGCGAGTGAGCCCGCTCTCCGGCCGCAGTTGTCCTGGCCGGTCAGCACGACGAGGGCGTTCTCGCGGAGTCGGGCGAGCGCCTCGTCGAAGCAGGGCCGGGGCGGGAGGTGGAACCGCAGGGCGCGGTCCGCCTCCTCGGGCTCGATGGTGCCGGGGGCGAGGCCGGGGGACGGGACGGCGCCGAACCCGAACGCCGCCGAGGACGCGTCGACCACGCCGTAGAAGTTGTTGTTGACGAGCTGGTGGACTTTGCGCAGGTCGTCGTAGCCCCGGTCGTCCTCCGCGCGTTCGTCCAGCTCCTGACGGCGCTCGGGGGCCGCGTCCGGGCCGGAGACCGGGCCGGGGGCGCGTCCCCCGGCCTCCGGCGGACCGTCGGCGTCGTCCGGTGGGGGCGGCACGGTCTCCGCCTCAGGGGGTACCGGCGGTACGGCCGGCCCGTCGTCCGGGTCGGGTGCGTCAGCCACCGGCGCTCCCGAACCCGAAGACGGCGCCCCGGGCGTTCACGGGTCCGGTGATGTTGGTGACGGTGAGGTGGTCGGCCCGGTACTCCTGGTTCATCCCCGTCCCCTCGGCCCTGACCGCGGCGGCCGGTGCGGACCGGGCGGCCGCGGTCTCCCCCGGTGCCGGTTCCGCCGGCTTCCCCGTCTCCGCGGGCCCCGGCTCGCGTGAGGCGGCAGCCGGTGCGCCGAGCGTGGGCACGCGCAGCCAGGCCGGGGCCTCGTACTGCTTCTCCTGGACGGTGACGCGGGTGAAGTCCTCGGGCATCAGGGTCGTATGGCCGCCCACGACCGTGGACCGGAAGACGTCGTCGGACAGCAGCAGCACCAGGTCGGCCTCCGGGTGCGCGGCCAGGGCGGCGTAGAGCGGCTGCGCGCTCAGCATGCGTGCCGTGGCCACGACGGCCGTGCCGGCGAAGCCGTTGTCCGCCAGCTCCACCAGCCCCTAGTGGATGACCGCCCGCAACCGCATGCGGGCCCCTGGCACCCGCTGGGCGTTGTACTCGCGCAGCTCGGCGACCAGATGGCGGACGTAGTCGTCGACCAGCCGGGGTTCCTGGCCGTCGACGGGCCGGACCGCGAGCTGCTCGTCGCCCTTGCGCTGGATCTGCCACTGCGCCCGGTCCAGACCGGCCCCCCTGGCGGCACGGTCGAGAAGCCGCGGCAAATCGTGCTGGATTCCGGACTGCCTACGGTCGTTGTTGCTTCCGTAGGCTTGCGCGTCCACGGCTATGCAGGTGCAGGGATAGAAATCAGGCCACGCAGCCACCCGATCATTTCCTCTCTGGGCAGGTGGTGGGCAGACATGCCCACGAAGTGCTGTCCGAGAGGTTAGGAGAGGGCGCGTCGGGTGATCCCGTATCAGTACGGGTTGTCAGCGGCCACTTTGGCGAATTCGAGCAGCTTCGGAACGTCACAGATGGTGATGCTGCGATAGCTGCGTTCCACCAGTCCCTGCGCCGTCAGCGTGGCCAGGTTCTTTTCGGCCGTATTGAGCTTGAGGCCGGCCAGGGACGCGAGTTCCTTCTGTGTCAGCGTCACTCCGAGGTCGCACCGCGTGCCGTCACTGTCCGGGGCGGGCTGGGCGTACGCCTGGCACAGCTCCGCCAGGACCCGTGCCAGCCGCGTCAGCGAGTCGTACGCCTGGAAGTCGATCCGGCGCCGGTTGGCCCAGCGCAGACGGGCGCAGAGCATGTGGAGGACGGCTCGCATGGCGTCCGGGTGCCGGGAGAGGAAGCTCTCCAGCGCCCGCATCTGAATGATCCGCGCGGTGACGTCGCCGCACGCGACGACCGTGCCGGACCTGGGGCGTTCCTCGAAGGCCGCCATCTCGCCGACCAGGTCGCCCGCTATCCGGACTGCGAGCAGTATGTCGTAGCCGCTTTCGGCGCTGGCGACCACTTTCACGACACCGCTGGTGAGCAGGAGGACGTGCCGGCTTCCGTCGCCCTGATGAAGCAGGGTGCGATACGGCGGATAGGCCATCGGGGTGCCCAGGCTCAGAAGTTCCTCCCGAGTCGCGTCCCGCAGCCGGCCGAGAAATGTGGACGGCGGCCACGCCTGATTCACGAGCACCCCTGACGATCTCCCTCCGCGGCGCAGCGCGCCGTTCGAGCCTGACCATGCTGCCGTCGCGCGGTGCGTCGGCAAACGGATAGCGCGGGATGTGGCCTGTTCTAACGCTTCTCAGCCGGAATTGACCGAACAGACTTTCCCCGTCGGGTCGAATACCTCACCGGTGTGGAGGTCCGATCGTGCTGGTGGGATGTCCGACCGTGCCGGCGGTGGCGTCACCCGCTCGGTGGCGTGGGGTCGCCGGGTGGGGAGGGGGCGGGCACGCTCGGGGGATGAGCGATATGTCCGAGGGTCCGCAGGGCTCCGCCCACCACGCGTACGCCCACCGCACCGCGCCCGGCGAACCCCGGGGCCGGGGCGGGTGGGCCACGGGTGGGGTCATGTTCGCCGGCGTGCTGATGATGGTGGAGGGCGTGCTCGGGATGCTCCAGGGCATCGCGGGCATCGCCGAGGACGACGTCTACGAGCGCGTCGGGGAGTACGTCTTCGAGTTCGACGTCACCGCGTGGGGCTGGATCCACCTGGTGCTCGGCCTGCTGGTCGCCGTCATCGGCGCGGGCATCCTCAGCGGGGCGGAGTGGGCGAGGGCGAGCGGGGTGGCGCTGGCCGCGCTCGCCGTGATCGCCAACTTCATCTGGCTGCCCTACCAGCCGGTGTGGGCCATCGTCTCGATCGCGATCGCCGTCTTCGTCATCTGGGCGCTGTGCACCGAGGACACCGGTCCCGCGGCGCCCGGGAAGCGCTAGGGAGTGCCCGGGAGGTATCGGCGTCCGCCCCGAGGGCGGGGGCGCGGCGTCCGGTGCGTGCGATCGCGAGGCGGAGGGAGACATGGCGGAGCCATGGCGACCGACGACAACGCGGCCGGCGTGCGTGCGGGACGTCGCGGGCCGGGCGAGACCTTACGGACGCGGCCTGGGACCCGGCCGCCCCGCGGGAGAGCGCCGGCGGGATCCGGCCCCGCGCCGGAGGTTGTCCACAGGTTGCGGACGGGGCGGACCGATTGTCATGGCGATCGGGTTTCATGGACGCATGACTGAGCCGACTGATACGCAGACCATGCCCGACTGGGAGAAGCGCTTCCGGGCTCCCCGGGTGTCCCTGCCCGAGTGGGCGTGGGACGCGCCGGGCAGGGCGTTGTTCGTGTCCAACGCGACCGGGACGTACGAGCTGTACGCGTGGGACCGGGACACCGGCGAGCAGCGGCAGGTCACCGACCGGCCGAACGGCACGACGGACGGGGTGCTGTCGCCGGACGGCGAGTGGATCTGGTGGTTCTCGGACACGGACGGCGACGAGTTCGGGGTGTGGATGCGCCAGCCGTTCGCCGGCGGGGAGGACGAGCCGGCGGCGCCGGGGCTTCAGGCGTCCTATCCGGCGGGGCTCGCGATCGGGCGGGACGGGACCGCCGTGGTCGGGCGTTCGACGGACGAGGACGGTTCGACGATCCATGTCGTACGGCCCGGGCTGCCGCCGGTGGAGATCTACCGGCACCGGGAGTCGGCCGGGGTCGGGGACCTGTCGCACGACGGGACGCTGATCGCGGTCGAGCACACCGAGCACGGTGACGCCATGCACGCGGCACTGCGGGTGGTCCGGCCGGACGGCGCGGTGGTGGCCGAGATGGACGACACCAGGGGCGGGGCGGAGGCCCTGGGGCTCAGCGTGCTCGGGTTCGCGCCGGTGGCCGGCGACACCCGGCTCCTCGTGGGTCACCAGCGGCGCGGGCGCTGGGAGCCGATGCTGTGGGACGTGGCGTCCGGCGCGGAGACGGAGCTGGGGCTCGACCTGCCCGGTGACGTGTCGGCCGAGTGGTACCCGGACGGGTCCGGGCTGCTGGTGGTGCACAGCTTCGAGGCGCGCAGCGAGCTGTGGCGGTACGAGATCGCCACGGGCCGCCTGGCGCGGGTGGACACCCCGGCCGGGTCGGTGTCGAGTGCGACGGCGCGGCCGGACGGGGCCGTGGAGTACCTGTGGTCGTCCGCCGAGCGGCCGCCGGTGGTGCGGTCCACGAAGGGCGGTGTCGTGCTGGAGCCGCCGGGGATGAAGGCGCCCGCGTCGGTGCCGGTGGAGGACGTGTGGGTCGAGGGGCCGGGGGGCCGCATCCACGCGCTCGTCCAGCGCCCGGCGGGCGCGGAGGGGCCGCTGCCCACGGTGTTCGAGATCCACGGCGGGCCCACCTGGCACGACAGCGACGCCTTCGCCGCCGCCCCCGCCGCCTGGTTGGACCACGGCTACGCGGTGGTCCGGGTCAACTACCGGGGCTCCACGGGGTACGGGCGCGAGTGGACGGACGCCCTCAAGCACCGGGTCGGGCTGATCGAGCTGGAGGACATCGCGGCGGTCCGGGACTGGGCGGTGACCTCCGGTCTGGCCGACCCGGCCCGGCTGGTCCTCACCGGTGGCTCGTGGGGCGGTTACCTCACGCTGCTCGGGCTCGGCACCCAGCCGGACGCCTGGGCGCTGGGCATCGCCGCCGTCCCGGTCGCGGACTACGTCACGGCGTACCACGACGAGATGGAGGCCCTGAAGGCACTGGACCGGACCCTCTTCGGCGGGTCGCCGGAAGAGGTGCCCGAGCGGTTCGAGGCGTCGTCCCCGATCACGTACGTGGACCGGGTGCGGGTGCCGGTGTACATCTCGGCGGGGGTGAACGACCCCCGCTGCCCGATCCGTCAGATCGACAACTACGTGGACCGGCTCGCCGCCCGGAACGCGGTCCACGAGGTGTACCGGTACGACGCGGGGCACGGCTCGCTCGTGGTGGAGGAGCGGATCAAGCAGGTGCGGCTGGAGCTGGCCTTCGCGGCCCGGCATCTGGGGACCCGCGCGGAGGGGAAGTGACGGCGTTCCGTACCGTGGGGGTGTGTACCGGTTCCTGACGACGCCCCGCTGGTGGGGGATCAACATCTTCGTCGTGCTGGCGATCCCCTTCTGCCTCTTCATGGGGACCTGGCAGCTCGGCAGGTTCGAGGACCGCGTCGACTCGCACCAGGAGGCGGAGCGGCGGCCGGACCCCGGCACGGTGAAGGCCGCGCCGCTCGACGAGCTGCTGCCGGTCGACAAGGAGACCTCGGGACGCCACGCCACGGCGACGGGGCGGTACGGGGAGCAGTTCCTGGTTCCGGAGCGCGAGCTGGACGGCAAGGACGGCTCGTACGTCCTGACGCTGCTGCGCACCGAGAACGGCAAATCCCTGCCCGTGGTACGTGGCTGGCTGCCCGCCGGCGGCACGGTCCCGGCCCCGCCGGCCGGCGAGGTCACGGTGACCGGAGCGCTCCAGGCCTCGGAGCACACCGGGAGCGCGGGCGTGCGCGCGTCGGGCGCCCTCCCGCAGGGCCAGATCGGCATGATCAGCGCGGCGTCCCTGGTGAACGTCGTCCAGGACGACGTCTACGACGCCTGGGTGACCCTGACGGACGCCCCGGCGGGCCTCACGCCCGTACCGGCGGCGGCCCCGGAGGGCAGCGGGCTGGACCTGAAGGCGTTCCAGAACCTCGGGTACACCGGTGAGTGGTTCGCCTTCGCGGGCTTCGTGCTCTTCATGTGGTTCCGCCTGCTCCGCCGGGAGGCCGAGCAGGCCCGGGACGAGGCCCTCGGCCTCGCGACGGCGGTGGAGCGGGTGGGCCCGGTGGCCGACCGCGCGGACCGGGTGGAGTCCGTGTAGCGGTGCCGTTCACCTGGCCGGTGACGTCACGTGGCCGGTGCGCCCGACGGGTGCGCCGCGTGATCGTTGGAGTCCCGCGCGGCGAGTGCCGTCCGCGTGTCCCGCCCGGCCGGGCCACGCCGGGGCGCCCCACCCCCTACTGCCCCGGCAGCAGGCCCGTCCGGTAGATGGTGCCGGCGCAGGCGTTCGGGATGGTGGCCTCCGCCGCCGGGGCGCCCGGCTCCGCGGTGTGGGTGACCGTGACGCCGCCCTCCGCGCGGGTGCCCTCGCCGTCGTCCGCCTTGGCGAGCTGCGGCTCGACCGCCGTACCCGCCGTGGTGTCCGAGCCGGCCGAGTCCGACGCCTGGTCGTCCGCGGACGGCGTCGGGTCGGGCGAGGGTTCGCCGCCGCCGTTGGCACCGCCCGTGCCGCCACTGCCGCCGCCGTTCACCGGGCATGTGTCGCTCGGCACCCAGGCGAACTTCACCTCGTAGGCGTTCGAGGGCTTCAGCAGCAAGGGCGCCGCCGATTCCTGGGACGGGTCGGGCAGCCCCGTCGCCGGGTCGCCCGCCGCATGGCCGACGACCGTGATCCTGGCCGCGTCGGCCGCACCCGTCACCCGGAAGGCCACGCCGCCGGAGCCGGTGATCGAGCAGTCGGTTCCCGACACGTTGGCGATGCGGAAGGTCCCGTACACCTTGCCCTCGGCATCGGGCCGGCCGGCCACCGCGTCGGCCACGCCGAGCTGGCCCGCCTCGCACACCGGCACGGTGTCCGGCACCGGGCTGTCCGGCGCCGCCGTACCGCCCACGGTGCCGTCGGAGGTTCCCGTCGCCGGCTCGCCCGGCTTGGCCGGGGCGTCCTCGCCGCTCTCGCCGGCGCCGCTCGTCCCCTGGTCGGTCCCGGAGCTGGGAGCACCCGGCCCGCCGGTCGTGTCACCGGGCTCCTCGCCCGTGCCGCCCTGGACCTGCTCGCCGTGGCCGGCGTTCACGGGGCGGTCGTCGGAGGTGCCGTCGGCGCTCGCGACGTGCACGAACGCGGGGACCGCCGTGCCGAACAGCAGCGCCGCGGCGGCCACACCCACCAGGGCCTGGCGTTTGCGCGCACGCCGGGCGGGAACCGCCCGGCGGAGGTGGTCCAGGGTGCCGTCGGCGGGCTGGAGGTCCCGCACCGCGCCGTGCAGCATTCTGCGCAGCGCCAGTTCGTCGACGCCGAACTCGTCATGGTCCGGGAGATCGTTTTCCGGCCCGTTGTTCACAATTCCGTTCCCAGTCCGGTCGTTCTCGTTCAACAGCCCGTCCGGCCCGTCGGGTCCCTCCTGCGCGGACCCCTGCCTGTGTTCCGTCATGCCGTGGCCTCCATGGCGACGCGCAGCGCCGCGATGCCACGTGACCCGTACGCCTTGACCGAACCGAGCGATATGCCCAGCGTCTCCGCGACCTGCGCCTCGGTCATGTCCGCGAAGTACCGCAGCACCAGGACCTCGCGCTGGCGCCGCTGGAGGCCGCGCATGGCCTTGATCAGCGCGTCGCGCTCCAGCTGGTCGTACGCACCCTCCTCCGCGCTCGCCATGTCGGGCATCGGCTTGGAGAGCAGCTTCAGACCGAGGATGCGGCGGCGGAGCGCGGACCGGGACAGGTTGACCACGGTCTGGCGCAGGTACGCGAGGGTCTTCTCGGGGTCACGAACGCGGCGCCGCGCCGAGTGGACGCGAATGAACGCCTCCTGGACGACGTCCTCGCACGAGGCGGTGTCGTCCAGCAGCAGCGCGGCGAGACCCAGCAGCGACCGGTAGTGGGCGCGGTAGGTCTCGGTGAGGTGGTCGACAGTCGTGCCCGCGGTCACCGTCGTCTCGTCGGCGCTCACGGCACCGCGCTGGGACGGGATGCGGGTCGTACGCCTAGCAGCGGGCATGGGCGCGATCACCGGCATGCCGCCGGGCTGACGGGGCCGCCGGAGCGGGCGCACCGTGCCCAGGCCGGACCCGGACCCGGTTCCGGCCGCACGGGCGCGGAACGGGACCACCGCTGCGATGTCGAGTACCTCTGCCACGCCTGTTGGACACGCTTCCCCCCGTCAGGGTTGTACGCGCACGCGGCCGCTTTTGACGGTGCGACGTTTGCCCTCATGCGTACCCGCTCTTCCCCAATGCCCTGAATGTACGGGCGCCACGAAGGGGCGACCGCATAGACGCTTTCCGCCCGACCACCGGTTGCGGCAAGGGGGAAAGCATCGTCGAACATGCCATCGCCCCAGTTCAAGTGACACCGGTCGAAGACTTGCTCACAGGGCGTTCACAGATCCTACAAAGATCTGACGAGCCGTTCACCGCAGTTCCGGGCCGGATCAGGCGGAGAGCTCGGCCGCCAGTGCCTCGGCGATCTGAACGGCGTTCAAAGCGGCGCCTTTGCGCAGATTGTCGCCGCAGACGAACAGCTCCAGCGCCCGGTCGTCGTCCAGCGACCTCCGCACGCGCCCCACCCACGTCGGGTCGGTGCCCACGACGTCGGCCGGCGTGGGGAAGTCCCCGGACGACGGGTCGTCGTACAGCACCACACCGGGGGAGGTCGCCAGGATCTCGTGCGCCCGCTCGACCGACACCTCGCGCTCGAAGCGGGCGTGCACGGACACCGAGTGGGCGTTGACGACCGGTACGCGGACGCAGGTCGCCGTCACACCGAGGTCCGGCAGGTCGAGGATCCTGCGGGTCTCGCTCCGGACGCGCAGCTCCTCCGAGGACCAGCCGCCCTCCTGGAGGGAACCCGACCAGGGCACCACGTTCAGCGCGAGCGGGGCGGGGAAGGGCCCCGTGTCGTCGCCGACGGCCCGGCGCACGTCGCCCGGGCAGGTGCCCAGCTCCGTACCGGCGACCAGCGCCAGCTGCTCGCGCAGCGCGGTGACACCGCCGTGCCCGGCGCCGCTGGCGGCCTGGTACGCGGAGACGACGAGCTCGCTCAGGCCGAACTCGGCGTGCAGCGCGCCCACCGCGACGATCAGCGCCAGCGTGGTGTCGCCCGGGCACGCGATGATCCCGCGCGGGCGGGCGCGTACGCAGTGCCGGTTGATCTCGGGGACGACCAGCGGGACGTCCGGGTCCGCCCGGAAGGCCGGCGAGGCGTCCACCACCAGGGTGCCCTTGGCGGCGGCGACCGGCGCCCACTGGGCGGCGACCGCCTCCGGCACCAGGAACAGTGCCACGTCGGCGCCGTCCAGCGCCTCCTCGGACAGTGCGAGGACCTCGACCTCCTCCCCGCGGACGGCCAGCTTGCGGCCGGCCGAGCGCGGGGAGGCGATCAGACGGATGTCGCCCCAGACATCGGCGTGCTGCGACAGGATCTGGAGCATCACCGCGCCGACGGCCCCGGTCGCTCCCACGACCGCGAGCGCCGGCTTGCGGTGCGTCACCGGCTCCACCGGTTCGTCACCGCCCGGTGCCCCCGTACACCACGGCCTCGTCGGAGTCGGAGTCGAGACCGAAGGCGGTGTGGACGGCGCGGACGGCCTCGTTGACGTCGTCGGCACGGGTGACGACCGAGATGCGGATCTCGGAGGTCGAGATCAGCTCGATGTTCACACCGGCGTCGGACAGCGCCTCGAAGAAGCCGGCCGTGACACCCGGGTTGGTCTTCATGCCCGCGCCGACCAGGGAGATCTTGGCGATCTGGTCGTCGTAGCGCAGCGACTCGAAGCCGATGAGGGCCTTCTGCTTCTCCAGGGCGTCGATGGCCTTGCGGCCCTCCGCCTTGGGCAGCGTGAAGGAGATGTCGGTCAGCCCGGTCGACGCGGCGGACACGTTCTGCACCACCATGTCGATGTTGATCTCGTTGTCCGCGATGGTGCGGAAGATCGCGGCGGCCTCGCCCGGCTTGTCCGGCACTCCGACGACGGTGATCTTCGCCTCGGACGTGTCGTGGGCGACACCGGAGATGATGGCCTGCTCCACCTTGCGGTCCCCTCGCGGTTCGTTGCTGACCCACGTGCCCTGGAGCCCGGAGAAGGACGACCGGACGTGGATCGGGATGTTGTAACGGCGTGCGTACTCGACGCAGCGGTGCAGCAGCACCTTGGAGCCGGAGCTGGCGAGCTCCAGCATGTCCTCGAAGGAGATCCAGTCGATCTTCCGGGCCTTCTTCACGACCCGGGGGTCGGCGGTGAAGACGCCGTCGACGTCGGTGTAGATCTCGCACACCTCGGCGTCGAGCGCCGCGGCGAGCGCGACGGCGGTCGTGTCCGAACCGCCGCGTCCGAGGGTGGTGATGTCCTTCTTGTCCTGGGAGACGCCCTGGAAGCCCGCGACGATGGCGATGTTGCCCTCGTCCAGCGCCGTACGGATCCGGCCCGGCGTGACATCGATGATGCGCGCCTTGTTGTGGACGGAGTCGGTGATGACGCCTGCCTGGCTGCCCGTGAACGACTGGGCCTCGTGGCCCAGGTTTTTGATCGCCATGGCCAGCAGGGCCATGGAGATCCGCTCTCCGGCGGTCAGCAGCATGTCGAACTCACGCCCGGCAGGGATCGGCGATACCTGCTCGGCGAGATCGATCAACTCGTCCGTCGTGTCGCCCATCGCCGAAACCACGACGACCACCTGGTGGCCGTTCTTCTTGGCATCGACGATTCGCTTGGCGACGCGCTTGATGCCCTCGGCATCGGCAACGGAGGAGCCTCCGTACTTCTGCACGACAAGGCCCACGTGCGCTCCTCGCTCAGTCCGTTTGCGGTCGGCTCAGTCTAACGAGCGGCCGGGAAACGCCCCCGCCATATCACATCGTGAGATGTCCCGCTCACGACGTGATCATCGTGGGGCGCTTCACGGCCGCTCCGTCCAGTACCTGCCCCTCCGCACCGGGCGTACGCGGAATGTGTGCCGGGTCACCCCGTACGGCCCCGGCCGCCGGGCCGGGGCGGGCGGCTACTTGACCGTACGCATGCCCAGCGGGCCGAGGATCTCCTGGGCCATCACCCGGCCCGCCTCCTCCGCCAGGGCGTCCTCCGTCAGGTCCTCGTCCGTGTCGAGTCCGTCCAGCTCCTCCAGCGGCTGGTCGAGGCGCACGTGGGAGACGAGGGACTGGAGGGCCCGCAGGGTCGCCGACGCGGTCGGTCCCCAGTTGGAGAAGTACGAGAACTGCCACCACCACAGGGCCTCCGCGGTGCGGCCCGCCCGGTAGTGGGCCAGTCCGTGGCGCAGATCCAGGACGATGTCGGCGAGGTTGTCCGAGATCCGGCACGGCACGGGTGCCTTGCGCGGCTCGTACGGGTCGAAGACCTCCGAGAACACGTCCACCGGGTCGAGCATGGCCGCGAACCGCATCCGCAGCTCGTCGACGTCCACGTCCGGACCGGTGTCCGGTTCGTACCGCTCCTCGGGGATGATGTCCTCGTGCGCGCCCAGCCGGCCGCCGGTGAGCAGCAGCTGCGAGACCTCCAGCAGCAGGAACGGGACCGCGCTGTCGGGCTCGTCGCCCTTGGCCACTTCCGTGGTGGCGACGATGAAGGACTCGATCGAGTCGGCGATCTGGACCGCGAAGCTGTCGGGGTCCAGCGAATGCGCGTGCAGTGTGGCGTCAGACATCGAGGAGTCGTCTCCCTTCGAACGCACGCCCGAGCGTGACCTCGTCGGCGTATTCCAGGTCTCCGCCAACGGGAAGTCCGCTGGCGAGGCGCGTGACCTTAAGGCCCATGGGCTTGACCATGCGCGCCAGGTACGTCGCGGTGGCCTCCCCCTCCAGATTGGGGTCGGTCGCGAGAATCAGCTCGGTGACCGTTCCGTCCGCGAGCCGGGCCAGCAGCTCGCGGATCCGCAGGTCGTCCGGGCCGACGCCCTCGATCGGGCTGATCGCGCCGCCGAGCACGTGGTACCGCCCACGGAACTCGCGCGTCCGCTCGATCGCGACGACGTCCTTCGGCTCCTCGACCACACAGATGACCGCGTCCTCGCGGCGCGGATCCCGGCAGATGCCGCACCGCTCCTCCTGCGCGACGTTGCCGCACACGGCGCAGAACCGCACCTTGTCCTTGACCTCCAGGAGAGCATGGGCGAGGCGGCGTACGTCGGTGGGCTCGGTCTGCAGGATGTGGAAGGCGATCCGCTGGGCGCTCTTGGGACCGACGCCTGGCAGCCTGCCCAGCTCGTCGATGAGGTCCTGAACCACGCCTTCGTACAACGGAACGCCTCTCGTGGAGTGCTGTGATGCTTACGGTAGTTGCAATGCGTACGGGTTAGAAGGGCGGGAGCCGGAGCCCGCCCCCCGGACCGGACCGCGCCGGGCGGCGCCTAGAAGCCCAGGCCCGGGATACCGCCGCCGCCCAGGCCCTGGGCCAGCGGGCCGAGCTTGTCCTGCTGGAGCGCCTGCGCGTTCTCGTTCGCGGCCTGTACCGCGGCGACGACGAGGTCGGCGAGGGTCTCGGTGTCCTCCGGGTCGACCGCCTTCGGGTCGATGACCAGGGAGCGGAGCTCGCCGGCGCCGGTTACGGTGGCCTTCACCAGGCCGCCGCCCGCCTGCCCGTCGACCTCGGTGCGCGCCAGCTCCTCCTGGGCGCGGGCGAGGTCCTGCTGCATCTTCTGGGCCTGCTGGAGGATCTGCTGCATGTTGGGCTGGCCACCACCGGGAATCACGGTCACTCCTGGCATTTCGACGACATGTATTCGGTAAGCCGAGCCTACGTGGTCGTCGGATGGTCTGCCCCATCCACCGGCCTTCACTCCTTCGGGTGGAATCCTGGCGCGCCCCCTAGCTGATCAAGCCCCTCTTGCGGGCGGAAATACCGGGATTCCGCACTTCGGGCCCACCATTCGGCGGTAGGAAAGGCATGCGCACCAGTACGCACACGCGCATCGCACCGCCGCACGTTACGGATTGTCACGCAGAGCGCAGAGGAGTGCCCCGGTGAGCCAGCCGGAGATGCAGCCCGGGGGCCCCGCCCGGGGGGAGGGCGACAGCCAGGACCGGTACGGCGGCCCCGGTGGCGATCTGACCGGGCGGCCCTTCCCGCTCGGGGACTGGGGCGAGCCGGCGGAGCGGCTGGACGAGCTCTACCGCTGGGTCGAGAGCCACGCGCTGCGTACGGCCGACTGGTACCTGGAGGACCGCGCGTGGAAGCGCCGGGGCGCCCGGACCCTGCGGACCGGTACGGCGCTGGGCGCGATCGCCGGCGCGACGCTGCCCCTGCTGGACCTGACGGGTGCGCTGGAGGGCGCTTCGGGCTGGGGATACGTGTCGCTGCTGCTGGCCGCCGCGTGCCTGGCCTGCGACCGGTACTTCGGGTTCACCTCCGGGTGGATGCGGGACGTGGCGACGGCCCAGGCGGTGCAGCGGCGTCTCCAGGCGCTCCAGTTCGACTGGGCGGCGGAGAGCATCCGGGAGGTGCTTGGCCCGACGGAGGGCACGGCGAGCGAGGCGGCGGAGCGGTGCCTGGGGGTGCTGCGGCGGTTCTCGGAGGACGTGACGGAGCTGGTGCGGGCGGAGACGGCGGACTGGATGGTCGAGTTCCGGTCGGGGCCCGCGCCGCTGGTGATGCAGTCGACGCTGGCCTGCGCGCCGCCCCGGACGGAGGGCGGCCACCCCGCGGGGCGGTTCCCGCTGCCCCCGGGCACCCGCCCCAACATGCCGCGCCAGCGCCCGCCGGAGCCCCGCTGACCCCCTGGGCGGTCAGCTGAAGATGATCATCGAGCCCTGGCCCAGGCTGCGGGTGGCCGCCGCGTGGAGGCCCAGCCACACGTGCCGTTCCCGGGCGAAGGGGCTCTCGTCGTGCGGGATCGGCCCGGCGGGCTCCTCCAGGGCGGTCGGGCGCTCCGGGGGGCGCGGTGCCGCCGGGGGGTTCGCCGGGTCGATGCCGATCGACGGGGCGACGTACTCCAGCTCCCGGAGCAGGCCCTGGGCGGAACCCAGCGGGCCGCCGCCGGACAGCAGCTCCTCGTTGGACAGCGGGGTGGGGAAGTCGACGGGTACGTAGGCGCCCGCGTGGTCGTAGTGCCACACCAGGTGCGACTGCTGGGCCGTCGACTCGAACATCTCCAGCAGCTGCTCGTAGTCCCCGCCCAGTTCGTCGACGGGCGTGACCGCGAGGCCGCAGATCTGGAGCAGGTAGACGCGACGCAGGAAGTGCAGGGCGTCGTAGTCGAAACCGGCCACCGGCGCGACGTCGCCCGACAGGCCGGGCATGTAGGCGAAGACGGGCACGGTCGGCAGGCCCGCCTCGGTGAGGGCCTTGTCGTACACGGCGATCTCTTCGGCGAAGGGGTTGTCGGGGCTGTGGCACAGCACGTCGACGAGGGGGACCAACCACAGGTCACAGGCCAAGGGACACTCGCTCTCCTTCGGTAACGCACGCGATCACGCGCTTACGGCGGTGGCTGAGGGCCGTGTCCACGGCGGTGGTGGGGCCGGGTCACGGCGATGGCGGTGGGCGGGTGGGACGGGGCGGTGCGCGGCGCGGGTGCACATCCCATACCCACCCGTCGTGAGTGGTAAGAGCCGTCAGCGCAGGCCGTCCAGATGGTCCGCCCACCGCAGGGAGTGCGCGTTGTACGCGTCGATGGCCGCCATCACCGCGTCCGGGTCGCCCAGCGTGACCGCGTCGACGAGCTCTTCGTGGCCGTTCCACAGCCAGACGCCGGGTTCGCGGGCGGTGCGCAGGTGCGGCACGGCGAAGACCCACGCCTGGACGCGCAGCCGGTGCAGGAAGTCGGCGATGTAGCGGTTGGCGACGAAGCCGCTGAGCTCGCGCCAGAACCGGAGGTCGTACCCGATGAGGATGTCCAGGTCCCCGGCGCGCGCCGCCCGTGCCGCCTCCTCGGCCCGCCGCCGTACGGACACCAGCGGCGCCCCGTGCGCGTGCTGGGCGCCGACCCGGTCGGTCAGGCGCCGGAAGATGCCGTCCACGATCAGTGCGCGGGCCTCGACCATGCCCCGGTAGTCGTCGACCGAGAACCGGTGGACGCGGAAGCCCTTGTGCTGGTCGGAGTCGAGCAGCCCCTGGGCGGTCAGGTCGACCAGCGCTTCCCTGACGGGCGTCGCCGACACCCCGTACTGCTCGGCTATGTGCTTGACCGTGAACTCCTGGCCGGGCTGGAGACGCCCCGCGAGCACTTCGTCACGCAGCGCGTCCGCGATCTGCTGCCGCAGGGTGTTGCGGGTCACGGCTCCGCTCGCGGGCATGGCTTCTGGCCCCCTCCGTCCGGTTCCGCACACCTTAAGCCAGGCGGAGGGGGCGCACGGAGGCGGTTACGCGGTGTGCTCGTCGGCGACCGTGAGCGCCGCGTCGAGGGCGGCGAGACCCTCCTTGGCCTCGGCCTCGGTGATGTTGCAGGCGGGGACGGCGTGGGTGCGGTTCATGTTGATGAAGGGCCACAGGCCGTTCTTCTTGCAGGCCGCGCCGAAGGCCGCCATGGGGGCGTTCGCCTCGCCGGTCGCGTTGTACGGGACGAGGGGCTCGCGGGTCTCCTTGTCCCGGACGAGCTCCAGGGCCCAGAAGGCGCCCAGGCCCCGCACCTCGCCGACGGAGGGGTGGCGCTCGGCGAGCTCGCGCAGGCCGGGGCCGAGGACGTTCTCGCCCAGGTGGGCGGCCTGCTCGACGACCTTCTCCTCCTCCATGGCCCGGATGGTGGCGACGGCGGCGGCGCAGGCGAGCGGGTGGCCGGAGTAGGTGAGGCCGCCGGGGTAGGGCCGGGTTTCGAAGGTGGCGGCGATCTCCGCCGAGATGGCGACGCCGCCGAGGGGCACGTAGCCGGAGTTGACGCCCTTGGCGAAGGTGAGCAGGTCGGGGACGACGCCGAAGTGCTCGGCCGCGAACCACGCGCCGGTGCGGCCGAAGCCGGCCATGACCTCGTCGAGGACGAGGACGATCCCGTACCGGTCGCAGATCTCGCGCACGCCGGGGAGGTAACCGGGCGGCGGGGTCATGATGCCGGCGGTGCCGGGGACGGTTTCCAGGATGATCGCGGCGATGGACCGCGGGCCCTCGAACGCGATGGTGTCCTCCAGGTGCCGCAGGGCGCGCTCGCACTCCTGCGCCTCGTTCTCGGCGTGGAACGGCGAGCGGTAGAGGAACGGCGCCCAGAAGCGCACGACGCCGGCGGACGCGGTGTCGGAGGCCCAGCGGCGCGGGTCGCCGGTCAGGTTGATCGCGGTGGAGGTGGCGCCGTGGTACGACCGGTAGGCGCTCATGATCTTGGGGCGGCCGGTGTGCAGCCGGGCCATGCGGGCGGCGTTCTCGACGGCCTCGGCGCCGCCGTTGGTGAAGAAGATCTTGTCGAGGTCGCCCGGCGTGCGCTCGGCGATGAGGCGTGCGGCCTCGGAGCGTACGTCGATGGCGAAGGCGGGCGCGAAGGTGGTCATCTTCGCGGCCTGCTCCTGGATCGCGGCGACGACCTTGGGGTGTTGGTAGCCGACGTTGGTGAAGACGAGGCCGCTGGTGAAGTCGAGGTAGCGGTTGCCGTCGTAGTCCCAGAAGTACGCCCCCTCGGCGCCGGCGACGGCGAGCGGGTCGATCAGGCCCTGGGCGGACCAGGAGTGGAAGACGTGCGCGCGGTCGGCGGCCTTGACGGCGGCGCCGGCCTCGGGATCGGCGAGCGGAGCGGGATCGGCATGAGGGGTCATGCCGCACAGGGTAAGGACGTGCTGGTGGGCGCCGGTATGGCCATCTTGTATGCCGGAAGGCGCGCGGGTCGGCAGGGTGTCGCCCCCTCGGCTCCCGGAGAGAGGGGTTGACAGCATCCTGTCGGCCTGACAGCATTCTGTCATAGATCGAACGGATCGAACACGCCGACCGGGACCGGACGGTGTGAGCGGAGCACCCCGCATCCAGTACGGCCGAAGACGCGTCCATCCAGGAGGCCACCATGTCCGGCACCGACGACCGCAAGACCGTTCACCTCGGCGTCTACGACACGCTGGCCGACTGGGAGACCGGGCACGCCACGGCCTGGCTGGCACGCGGCGGTTACGAGGTCCGCACGGTCGGCCTCACCGACGACCCGGTGAGGAGCATCGGCGGACTGCGCGTCCTGCCCGACCTGGCCCTGGCCGATCTGCGGCCCGAGGACAGCGCGCTGCTGATCCTCCCGGGCGCCGACCTCTGGGACGCGGGCGACGAACTGGCGCCGTTCGCCGCCACGGCCCGCGCCTTCCTCGCCGCGGGGGTGCCGGTGGCCGCGATATGCGGGGCGACCGCGGGGCTGGCCCGCGAGGGTCTGCTCGACGACCGGCCCCACACCAGTGCCGCGCCGTTCTACCTGGCGGCCACCGGGTACGCGGGCGGCGAGCACTACGTCGACACGGACGCGGTGACCGACGGCGACCTGATCACGGCCGGGCCCACCGAACCGGTCGCCTTCGCCCGCGAAGTGCTGGGCAGGATGGGCGCGTTCGAGGGCACGCGGCTGGACGCCTGGTACCGGCTGTTCCACCACTCGGACGAGGCCGCCTTCGAGGAACTGAACGCATGACCCGCGCGGAAAGGGAGCTTCAAGCCCTGCTCAGCCGTACGGCGCTCGGCGTGTTCCGGCTGAACGGCCAGTTCCTCGCCGTCTCGGAGAAGCTGGCCAGGCCGGCCGGGCTCACCGCCGCGTGGTGGCAGGTCCTCGGCGCCGTGCTGACCGAGCCGCTGCCGGTGTCCGGGATCGCCCGCGCCATGGGCATCACCCGGCAGAGCGTGCAGCGGATCGCGGACCTGCTGGTCCACGAGGGCCTGGCCGAGTACCTGCCGAACCCGGCCCACCGGCGCGCCAAGCTCCTCTCCCCGACGCACCTGGGCCGGGTGACGGTCGCCCGCATAGAGCCCGGCCACGCGGACCTGGCGACGCGCCTTGCCGCCGCGCTCGGCGAGGAGGCGTTCGCCGAGACGGCGAGCGTGCTGGAGCGCCTGTCCGCGGTGCTCGACACGGTCACCGTCGCGGGACCGGGAGCGGGTGCCGCCCCTGGCCTGGCGGCGGAGCCGGGCTCCGAGGGGGGAACGGGGGCGGGTTCGGGAGCGGCTTCGGAGGCAGGCTCCGGGGCGAGGGGCGGTTGACGGCGGGGCGGCCGGGGCCGGGCGGGAGCGGCACGGGCGCCGGGAAAGGGGCAGGGGCAGCGGGGCCGGTCGGGGTGACGGTCGGGGGGAAGGATCCTGGGCGACAAGCCGGTCGACGCGTCTGCGCCGGGACCTGCGAGCCGGTAGGGTGGCCGTCTCTCCAGCCACCGCGCCGGTGGCGGCAGGAGACCGATCCGAGGAGGTGAGACCCATCAACGCCAGGTCAGGCTGGGTGCTCTCTTCTCACCGCGGTGCGGTCGACCCCACATAGGGGCAACGGGACCGAGGGAGCGCCCCCACGGCTCCCGGAAGGCTCCCCATGTCTGCGTTCAACAAGCCCACCGCCCACACCGTCGCGCCTTCGGCCGACCCCTCGCCCGACGCCTCGTCCGACCCCTCGATCGCCCGCCCGGCCGTTGCCGAGTCCGGCGTCGTCGCCACCCTCCGTGCCGCCGGCTGCGTCTTCGCGGAGGACGAGGCCCGGTTGATCCTGTCGACGGCCCGCACGCCCGGCGAACTCGACGCCATGGTCGAGCGCCGCGTCGCCGGGCATCCCCTCGAACACGTCCTGGGCTGGGCCGAGTTCCACGGCCTGCGCGTCGCCGTGGACGAGGGGGTCTTCGTCCCGCGCCGCCGCACCGAGTTCCTCGTCACCCGGGCCGCCGCCCTCGCTCCGCCCCGCGCGGTGGTGGTCGACCTGTGCTGCGGCACCGGCGCGCTGGGCGCCGCCCTGGTATCGGCGCTCGACGGCGCGGAGTTGCACGCCTCCGACATCGACCCGGCCGCCGTGCGCTGCGCCCGCCGGAACGTGACGCCCGCCGGGGGCCGGGTGTACGAGGGCGACCTGTACGGGCCGCTCCCGGCGGCGCTGCGGGGCCGCGTCGACATACTGCTCGCCAACGTGCCCTACGTCCCGACCGAGGAGCTGGAACTACTGCCCGCCGAGGCCCGCGTCCACGAGGCGCGTGTCGCTCTCGACGGCGGTGCGGACGGGCTGGACGTCCTGCGCCGGGTCACCGCCGACGCCGGCGCCTGGCTGGCGCCGGGCGGCCGTCTGCTGTTCGAGACGAGCGAGCGCCAGGCGCCCGCCGCCACGGCGGTCGTCGCCGCCGCCGGGCTCGTCCCGCACGTGGTGACCTGTGCGGACCTGTACGCCACGGTGCTCATCGCGACTCGGGCGCAGAAGCCGCCCGCTCGACGGCCAGCAGAACGTTGAGCAGAAGGTACGGGTGGACGAACCGGTCGGCCGCTGTCGGCGGGCACCGCCACGCCAGGGGCCAGGTGTGCCCGCCGAGCGCGGGGACTGGTACATAACTCACCGTCCACCGGGCGGCGTTGAACGGCATCGCGCCGGACGGCCAGGCGCGGCCCGCCGTGCTGCCCGGTGGGAGGAGGAAGTACACACCTCGCCGCCCGTTCGCCTCGATGACGACCGGGCCCGGGTCGCCGCCGGTCATGTGCTCCAGGAGATCGGCGGCCCGGCGCCCGTCGTCCCCGTCGACGCGTACGGCGTCGAATTGCACGCCCGCCTTCCGGAGTTGGAATCCGGAGGACGGAATCCATTCGATGTTCGTGTGGCAACTTGGCGCATTCACAGGGACATCGTGGACCGCCACGGCTAGCGTTTCCCACGATTGCGAAGGCTCGTCGGACCCGCGTTGACCTGCGGGAACGGCGTCCAACAGCAGTCGAATTCGGCGGGGTCGGGTTGTGACCGGTTGAGACCGGTTGAATCGAGGTGGTGACGCACTTTGGCGCGAACCGGGAACAAGGAAACGGCGGGTCCGGCGACGCGGCTCGTGGCGGACATGGCGCGCAAGATGCGTGTCCGGAAGGGATGGACCCAGGACCAGCTCGGCAAGGCGATCGGCTTCACGGGCGCGGCGGTGAGCGCCATGGAGACCTGCGCCCAGCCGGCGAGCGACGCGATGCTGGTGCAATTGGAAAAGGTGATCGGTGATGGGCTGGGCCTGTTCGAGCAGGCGCGGCTGTATGTGCGGCTGGACAAGTATCCGGAGCAGTTCAAGAACTACGCGCTGCTGGAGCAGAAGGCGGTGAGCCTGTCGCTGTACGCGACGCTGGTGGTGCACGGGCTGTTCCAGACGGAGGCGTACGCGCGGGCGCTGATCGGGGGCGGGTACCCGCCGCTGCCGGAGCGGCGGGTGGAGGAGCTGGTCGAGGCGAGGATGGCGCGGAGGGAGCTGTTCGAGCGGGAGCCGGTGGCGCTGATCGAGCTGGTGCTGGAGGAGTCGGTGCTGCGGCGGACGATCGGCGGCGCGGAGGTCATGCGGGGGCAGTTGGCGCACCTCGCGGAGTGCGCGCGGAGGCGGAACGTGACGGTTCAGGTGCTGCCGCTGGACTGCGGGTGCGACGGCGAGTACGCCGGTGACCGGGGCCCGATGAATCTGGTGGAGACCCCGGAACACGACCACCTCGTGTACCTGGAACCTCAGGACGAAAGCCTGTTGATCAAGGACCCGGCAAAGGTGAGCACCTACAGCCAGCGGTATGCGAGGATCCGGGCACAGGCCCTCGACACCCGTGAATCGCTCAGCCTTATCGAACGGTTGGCAGGAGAGCAGAGATGACCAGCACCCCGCGGTGGTTCAAGTCCAGCTACAGCAGTGACAGCGGCGGTGACTGCGTCGAAGTAGCCTTCGACTGGCGTACGTCCTCGTACAGCAGCTCCAGCGGCGGCGACTGCGTCGAGGTGGCCGCCTGCCCCCACACCGTCCATGTCCGTGACTCCAAGAACCCCGGCGGGCCCGTCCTCGCCGTCGCCCCGGCGGCCTGGGGGTCCTTCCTCGACTGGGCCGAGTAGGGTTACTGGTAGGAATCACCCGAAAGGGGGCGACATGTCCGCGATCAGGCAGAGTGTCGAGATCTCGCGTCGTCCCGAGGACGTCTTCTCCTACCTGACGGACGCCTCCCACATGCCCGAGTGGCAGGAGAGCGCCCTGGCGGTCAGCCCGGTCGGCGACGCCACCGTGGGCGTGGGCTCACGGGTCAGGGTGACCCGGCAGATGGGCCGCCGACGGATGCCGATGACCATGGAGATGAGTGAGTACGACCCGCCGCGGAGCTTCCGCATGGACGGGCTCGACGGCCCCGTCCGGGGCCATGTGCACGGGACGGTCGAGCCGATCGGCGACGGCGAGCGGTCGCGCGTGACGCTGGACCTGGACTTCGAGTCGCACGGCATCGGGAAGGTGCTGGTGCCGCTGGTCGTCCGCCCGCACGCGATGAAGGAGATGCCGAAGAACGAGCAGCGCCTCAAGGACATCCTGGAGGCGCGCCCGTAGTCGGCCACAGGGCCGGGCGCGCTCCGGGCCCTGCGCCGATCCGGCTCGTCAGCGCTGTTCGGGCAGCCTGATCGTCCGTACGAGCGGCATGTCCGCGTACAGCTCGGGCTCCGCCGTCAGTACGGGTCGGCCATCCGGCCAGTCCGGCGTCGGGCGTGACAGATGGATTGCGTGGCCGAGCCGCCACTCCACCCCGTCCCGCATGAGCGCGCCCACGGCGCAGACACCCGCGAAGTCCAGCTCCACGATCTCGGCGGCCGGCAGCGCGCCCACGTGCTCGGCGAGGCCCTTACGGACACCGTCGGCGGCGGTGAGGCACATGGCGGGGACGTAGACGTGCCGGGTGGGGCCCCGCTGGGTGTTCGCGATGAACTGGGACGCCAGGACGTTGCCCGAGCCCAGCGCCAACAGGGCGGACTCGTCGTACACGACAGCGGTGGACCGGCTCACAGGCTGTCCACAGGCCGCCCGGCCTCCAGCTCCCGCCAGACCTGCTCCGCACGGTCGTGATCCTCGTCCGTGAGGGTGACGCCGAAGTGCGTCTCGCAGTACGCCTTGGTCTCCTCGTACCGCTTCCGAAGTTCTTCCTTGGTGGGCGTCGCCCCGGCCAGCTCGGCGATCAAGTCCCGCATCGTCATGCCGCGCTCTCGCGCGAGCACCATGAGGCGGTCACGGACAGCAGGATCAACCTTGACGGTGGTGTCGGCCATGACGACAGTATACCGGCGGTATACCGTCTCGGGTGGGTCCAGCAATGCGGTCATTTTGACCCCTCTCTTGGTTGACCCGGCCGCCGATCGGCGGCCGGGAGCTTTCAGGAGCGGCGGCGCAGGACCTGCCGGACCGACGCGCTGCCGCGCAGTGCCGCCGCGACGAAACCGGCGACGGCGGGCGTCGCGGGCTCGCAGCGGGCGCAGGAGGCCCCTTCGGGCACCGGCGTGCCGCAGACGCCGCACTCGGGGCGCACGGGCGCCACAGGGCGCGGTGCGGGCTTCTTGCGGCGGAGGCGGTCGGCCACCAGGGCGGCGGGGGCGTGGACGCGGGCGGGCAGGCCGGAGGTGAGCGCCTCGCGGATCAGGGAGTCGCCGGCGCCGACCGCCCACCACTCCTCGACCAGGGTCCTCAGCCGTTCCGCCTCGCCCGCCCCCAGGGCGAGCCGTGGATCGCTGCGGCCCAGTGAGGTGAGCAACTGGACGGCCGGGGAGGGAGGTTCTTTCACCCCCGTCTTTTCTCCCGCAGGGAGCGGGCCAGGAGCGTCGTGGCCCGGGGCACCGGAGGCCGGGTTTCCGGCCGTTTCGGGGACGGGGCCGGTGGCGGGGGCTCCGGCGGGGGCCGGGGCCTCGGCGGGCGCTTCGGTGGGGGCGTCGGGGTCGTACGGGGTGTCGAAGACCTCGTACTCCGTGCGCAGCCGTCCCGTGCGGTCCCGGCGGGTCAGGCGGCGCAGGTAGCGGGCGTCCTCCAGTTCCCGGAGGGCGGCGCCGATCCGGTCACGGCCCTCCTTGCGCTGCTCGGAGAGCTTGCGGATGCTCGCCCTGGCGCCGTTGGGAAGGCTGACGAGATAGGCGAGGAGCCCGACCGCGCACCACGAAATGGTGGCGTCGCGCAGCAGGGCGTTGCTGAAAGTGGTGAAGGCGCGCGTGGGCGCGGTACGGTAAACACGCATTGGGAGGTAGTGCTCCTGGTGTCGCGCCCCCGGATGTTGGCCCATCGCGGGGGCATTTCGTTTTCTGTGCGGCGAATCTAGCGCCACGCGCGGCGATCACCGCAATCAACGACCGTTAGTCATACGGTCATTCGAGAACCGGGGACGTGAAATCCGGTCTCCGGTGCGACCTGCGGTGATGCAGCGAAAAGGGGTGGCCACCCGCCGGTGGCCACCCCTGTGTCATATGCCGAATTCACCCCTGCGGGTGAGGCCGGTGAGGCTCAGTACAGCGTGCCGCGCGCTCCCCACCCCGAGCCGATCTGGGCCGTGGGGCCGAACGTGCCGTCGCCCCTGCCGCTGTTGCGCAGCAGCTTGCCGTTGGTGTCGCGGGAGACCAGGTCGTTCTTCCCGTCCCCGTCGATGTCACCCGCGCCGATGATGGCGTCGCGGCCCGCTCCCCAGTCGCTGAACACCAGGGTCCGGGGGTGGAACGCGCCCGTGCCGGTCGACTCGTACCGCCACAGCTCGCCGCCCGCGTCCCGGGCGAGCAGGTCGGCGTGACCGTCGCCGTCGAGGTCGCCCGCGCCGATCAGGGTGAGGCCGTTCCACTTCCCGGCGAACTTGACGCCCGCCTTGATGCCGCCCGTCCGGTTGTCCGCGTACAGGTAGAGGTCGCCCGTGGAGCGCTGGCGGGCCAGCAGGTCGGCGCGGCCGTCGCCGGTCAGGTCGCCGGGGTTGAGCAGCGCGTCGAAGGCGTTGAAGCCCGAGCCGATCTTCGCCTTGGGGCTCGTGGGGCCGGGAACTCCCCCGCACTTGGCGCTGTGGCGGTAGAGGTCGCCCGTGGTGGTGCGGGTGAGGACGTCGTTGCAGCCGTCGTTGTCCAGGTCGCCGAAGGGGACGACGGCGCTGACGCCGGTCCAGCCGCTCGACGTCGTCGACGTGCCCTTCACCGGCTCGTGGGCGCTCAGGGCGCCGCCGCCGCGGGCGAACAGCTCGCCGACGCCGTCACGGTCGTAGTCCCGGAACGGCAGGTACACGTCGGCGACCTGGATGGTCCCGGTGCGCACCGCGCGCGGACCGCTGCCGTCGCCGGGGTCGGCGGTGAGCGTCCAGGTGTAGTGCCCGGCGGGCACGGGAGTGCCGTCCGCGCGCCTGCCGTCCCAGCCCATCGAGACCTGCGCCCCGAAGCGGTCGGCGGAGCTCCAGCCGGCCACGGTCGTACCGGCCGGGTTCCTGAACTCGATGCTGGTGCGGAGGGCGGGCCGTGACAGTTGCCAGGAGCCGTGCCAGCTACGGTCCGCGCCGTTCGCGACGTTCAGCACCGTGGTGTCCTGGCGCTCCTCGATGACCGAGATCGGGGAGCGCGGCACGCTCACCGGCTTGATGTGGATGCGCTCCTCGGCGTCCGTGAACGCCACGTGCCCGCCGAACTTGTCGACGGACCAGTCGGTGTCGGCCGGGACGGGGGCGAAGTCGGTCGTCCTGACGGCCGCCGGGTCACCGGTGTGGAAGTCGGTGAGCGTGAGCTTCCCCGCCGCCGCGTCCTTGCGCACCACGAACCCGTCGCCGAGCTGCGTCTCGCCGAACGGCACCGGGGTGCTCAGCCGGGTCTTCTGGTCCCAGACACCGGCCTTGGCGCCCTTGGCACAGCTCCAGTGGAGCCAGCGGCCCACGGCCTGGAGCCGATCGGGGGTGCAGCCGGAGCCGATCGGGAGCGCGGCCGACGTCGCCTTCGTCTTCACGTCGTACCAGGAGACGGTGGAGGGCTTGGCGGGGTCGGACAGCCAGACGGTGGTGCCCCACACCGTGGACGCGGCCTTGCCGCCGAAGGAGCGGGTACTGAACTGCCGCTGGAGGTCGCCCACGTACTGGGTGGTGGCGGTGCCCGACACGACGTACCGGCCGGAGCCGCCGGTGAGCCGTCCGTACATCCCGTCCGCGTGCTCCCCCGTGAGCCCCCCGATGACGTCGGTGTTCGACTGGTGCGCCGCCTCGCCGTTGCCGAGCGGAACCAGGGCGCCGACCGAGATGGGCAGGCCCCGGACCATGACCCGCCGGTCCGCCGTGGGGGTACCGGTGATGGACAGGAGGTGCCGGTACAGCTCCGAGGCGGGCGACGCGCCGGCCCTGGTCCGGTAGTGCAGCGCCCCGGCGCCCAGGGTGAGGCCGTCCACGGCCGTGGGGGCGGGCGGTACGTCCTTGACCTTGGTGATCACCGGTACGCCGGCGGCGTCGAGGCCGATCCGGCGGACGGCCCAGTCCGTCGCGCTGGTGCCGCCCGTGACGAGCAGGCTGCCGTCGGGGGCGACCTGCGGACGCGCGGCGGAGTGCGCCAGCAGGGAGCGGACCTCTCCGCCACCCACGGGGATGGCCTGAAGCCACACGCCGGGCAGGGCGGACTTCCAGCTCTCGGGTGTCCAGCCGAACACGATCCAGTCGCCGATCACCACCTCCCCGCCCTGTTGGTACCGGTATCCGTTCGACGGTGCCGGCAGCTGCGTCACCACCGGCGTGGCCATCGGGTTGCCGCGCGGCACGGTGCGGACCTGGCGCGGGGCGTCGCCGCCGTAGCGGTCCAGCAGGTGCCGGTCACCGAACTGTTCGAGATCGACGTCCCCGTGGTCGGGCATCTCCCTCAGCTCGGCGCCGGCGTAGTCGACGAGGTACTCCTTCTCGACCGCCCCGTCGAGGGTGGCCAGGAACACCACGGCGCCCTTGGCCGTCCGCTGGTAGGCGACGCCGTGCATCAGCTTGAAGCCACCGGGCACCCCGGTCACCGGCTGCTCGACCGCCTTGCCGTCCTCCATCCGTACGACACCGAGCGAGGCGAGCGATCCGTCCGCCGCCGACCGGGACACGAGGATCGACTCGGCGGTGAAGCCCTCGGTCCAGCTCGCGCCCTCCGGCACCTCCACCTTCCGCACCCCGGTGGAGCCCAGCGCGGTGATGCTCACCGTCCGGGGCGCGCCCGGCGTCGCGGGGTCGAGGGCGGCGCGCATGCCGCCGTACCCGTCGCCGGTGGCCGTCAGCGGGGTGCTCGCGCCGGTGGCGTACTCCGTCCAGAGAGTCCCGGTGGTGCCTTCCCGCTGGTGCAGGAAGCCGGCGGCGCCCGCTTCCAGCACGGTGTCGGCGCGCGGCTGGTAGCGGACGGGCGCGGGCAGCACGACCTCGGCGGCCGGGCCGTCCGCAGCGAGCGCCGCGCCCGGGAACAGCGGCACGAGGGTGCCCGCCAGGGCGACGGCGAGGACGACGGACGCGCCGGAGCGCGTCAGGGCGTGACGTGGCAAGGGTCCCTCCCCAGGAACCGAAGAGACGGGAGAGACGGCGCGGCGGCTCGCCACGGCTGACAGACCCGCCCGGCCCCCCTGGCCGCGCGCTCCCCCGCAAGACGCTCGGATCGTAACAGCGGCCGCCGACAGTACGGCCGGCACCCTCGGGCGGGTACGACGAAGGGGCGGCCACCCGCCGGTGGCCGCCCCTCGTCCAGGTGTCTCAGCAGCTCAGGTTCGAGCCGGTCGGGACGCCCAGGATCTGGGTGAAGCGCTGGTAGTTGTTGATGCGGCTCTGGACCTGCGCCGGGTTCTTGCCGTCACACTCCAGGGAGCCGTTGATGGAGCGGATGGTCTGGCCGAAGCCGGCGCCGTTGACCATGGCGTTGTGGGGCGTCATCGTGCCGGGGCCGTTCTGGGTGTTCCAGTACCAGAGGCCGGTCTTCCAGGCGATGGGCGCCTCGCGCTCGACGCGGTAGGGGTTGTTCAGCAGGTCGATGCCGAGGTCGTCGCCGGCCGCCTTGTAGTTGAAGTTCCAGCTGAGCTGGATCGGGCCGCGGCCGTAGTAGGCGGCCTGGCCGGCCGGGCAGCCGTAGGGCTGCCCGGAGTCGCAGTAGTGCGGGTAGTTGGCGGTGTTCTGCTCCACGACGTGGACCAGGCCGCCCGTCTCATGGCTGACGTTGGCGAGGAACGCGGCGGCCTCCTGCTTCTTCACCGTGTCGCTGCCCGTGTTGGCGAAGGCCGGGTACGCGCTGAGCGCGGCGGTCAGGCCGCTGTAGGTGTAGAAGGAGTTCCGGTTCGGGAACATCTGGTTGAACTGCGCCTCGCTCACCACGAAGCCCGAGGGGGACGGGGACGGTCCCGGGCCGGTGCCACCGCAGGCGCCCTGGTCGGACCAGACGTCGGAGGAGCCGGGGCGTTCGTTCTGGGTCCACCACTTCGCCAGCCAGTTGCGGCCGTTGTAGGAGGCGGTCCCGCCGCCCGTGTAGACGGCGGAGGAGTTCCACGGCGCCGCGCATTCGGCGGCCGACGCGGTGGACGTGGGGAGGACGATGGCCAGAGCGATGGCCATGACGAGCGCCGCGAGGGCGGCGAAGGGTGTCAACAGGCGTCGTACCATGGGGTATTGCCCTTCCGTGGGGGATGCCACCACGGAATCGTGAGTGGTCTGTACCTGTCAAGGTCTAGACCAAGTTTTTTGACCGTTGAACGGCTCCCGGCCGCCCACCGGGGAGTTCACCGACGTCCCCCACCCCGACGTGTGACCCGGACCAGGACCTCCACAGCCACGAGGTGACCACCACCCAGGGTCCGGCCGGCGCGCCGCTCGTCCGCTTCCGGCAGAGCTTCCCGCGGACCGACGAGGACACCGGCGAACCGCTGTCCGGCACGGTCCACTGCGAGGAGACCGCCGTACCGGGCGGCGCCGGCGCCCTGCTGGTCCCGGGCCCGGCGACGGTCGACGCCGCCGCGTCCGACCGGGAGCGCACGTCGTCCGGCGCGTCGGTCAACCCGCGCCTCCAGCGCGTCGGCGGCAAGGACCGGCTGCTGGTGTACGGCATGGACGCGGACGGGGAGCCCGGTGAGTTCTCCAGGGAGAAGTGACCGGGCTCCCCGTCCGACGGCGTGCGACCTACAGGAAGGAGTTGATCTCGATCGTCTCGGTGCGGCCCGGGCCGACGCCGATCGCCGAGATCGGGGCGCCCGACATCTCCTCCAGCGCCTTCACGTACGCCTGCGCGTTCTTCGGCAGGTCGGAGAAGGTCTTCGCCTTGCTGATGTCCTCGGACCAGCCGGGCAGGTACTCGTAGACGGGCTTCGCGTGGTGGAAGTCCGTCTGCGAGTAGGGCAGCTCCTCGACGCGCTTGCCGTCGATCTCGTACGCGACGCAGACCGGGATCTGCTCCCAGCCGGTGAGCACGTCGAGCTTGGTGAGGAAGAAGTCGGTCAGGCCGTTGACGCGGGTGGCGTACCGGGCGATGACCGCGTCGAACCAGCCGCAGCGGCGGTCGCGGCCGGTGGTGACGCCCCGCTCGCCGCCGATGCGGCGCAGCGCCTCGCCGTCCTCGTCGAACAGCTCGGTCGGGAACGGACCGGCGCCCACGCGGGTGGTGTACGCCTTGAGGATGCCGATGACCCGGCTGATCTTCGTGGGCCCCACGCCGGCGCCGGTGCAGGCACCGCCGGCGGTCGGGTTCGAGGAGGTCACGAAGGGGTACGTGCCGTGGTCCACGTCCAGGAGGGTGCCCTGGCCGCCCTCGAAGAGGACGACCTTGCCCTCGTCGATGGCGTTGTTGAGGATCAGCGTGGTGTCGGCGACGAACGGCTTGATCTGGTCCGCGTACTGGAGCATCTCCTCGACGATCCGGCCGGACTCGATCGCGCGCCGGTTGAAGACCTTGGCGAGAAGCTGGTTCTTCTGCTCCAGCGCCGCCTCGACCTTCTGGGTGAGGATCGACTCGTCGTACAGGTCCTGGACGCGGATGCCGACGCGGTTGATCTTGTCGGCGTACGTGGGACCGATGCCGCGCCCCGTCGTGCCGATCTTGCGCTTGCCGAGGAACCGTTCCGTCACCTTGTCGAGGGTGACGTTGTACGGCGTGATCAGGTGCGCGTTACCGCTGATGAGCAGCTTCGACGTGTCGACGCCGCGCTCGTTCAGTCCGCTCAGCTCGGAGAGCAGGACCGCCGGGTCGACGACGACTCCGTTCCCGATCACCGGGGTGCACCCCGGGGAGAGGATTCCGGAAGGGAGAAGGTGCAGCGCGTACTTCTGGTCGCCGACGACGACCGTGTGGCCGGCATTGTTGCCGCCCTGGTAGCGCACCACATAATCAACGGATCCACCGAGGAGGTCGGTGGCCTTTCCCTTGCCCTCGTCACCCCACTGAGCACCGAGCAGCACAAGTGCGGGCACAGGCGTACACCCCTTCCGGGCGGGGCATGTCCAAGGCGCGGGGAGTACGGACGTCGTACGACGGTGTACGACACAACCTGAGCCGTCGGACCGGGTGCCCCGGAATAGACGAAGCCCCTGGCGCAATAGCGCAAGGGGCTCTTGCACAAAGATGCTACCCGAGGAAGGACCGAGGTGTCGGCTCCCGACCAGCTGCTGGTCGTCATCGACGCGGTAGCGCGCCGGAACGACGGGGAATCCGTACGGATCGCGAGGGACGTGCTCCGCGCCGGGGCGAGCGCGAAGATCTTCCTCGCGGACACCCCGGCGGAGTTCGCCCGGGCCCTCGCGCGGCGGGGTTCGCGGCGTCCCGTGGTCATCGGGGACGACCGGGCGCTGCTGCGGGCGGTGGCGCAGCTGCACCGGGAGCGGGAGCTGGCCGACGGGGCGTTGTCGCTGGTCCCGGTGGGTCCGCGCAGCGGTGTGGAGCTGGCCGCGACGCTGGGTGTGCCGCTCGGCGCGGTGGCGGCGGCGCGGGCGGTGCTGGACGGGGCGGCGCGCCGGCTGGACCTGCTGGTCGACGACAGCGACGGCGTGGTGGTGCGGGGCCTGCGGATCCCGGCGGGGCCGGCCGGCCTGGCGGTGGTCGAGCCGCCGTCGGTGTGGGACACCTGCCGGACGCTGGTGCGGACGCTGGTCCGCCCCGCGCCCTCCATTCCCGCTATGCGGACGCACCGGCTGCGGGTCGAGGTCGACGGGCGGCTGCTGAGCGACCTGGACGACCCGGTCGAGGGCGTGACGGTGCTGTCCCGGGGCGGGGTCGCCGAGGTCGTCGTCCGCCCCCGGGCGGCCGAGCCGGTCCGGGCGGAGGCGACGGCGGTCACCGTCTCGGGCGCGCCGTTCCGCTACCGGGCGGACGCCCTGGTGACGGGCCCGGTGTGGACCCGCACCTGGACGCTGCGCCCCTCGGCGTGGTCGCTCACCCTGCCGGCGGCGTAGACCCGGTCCGCCTCCGGCGCGCCGGCCCGCCTACAGCGCGTCCAGCGGGCCGGTCATCGCCGGGGGCGAGGTGTCGTCGTTGTCGTCGTCGTCCGGCGAACCGGGGAACATCAGCCAGGCGCTGCCGCTGACCATGCCCAGAGACGTCAGTCCGAGGGCGAACTTCAGCAGCCGCATGCCGCCCGTCCACTCGTGGGGCGGACCGAACACGACCCAGAGACCGAGGCCCGCTCCGGCCAGCAGGACGAGGACAGCGGCGGTGCGGCGCAAGGCGGTTGGCATGCCCGCATGATCTCATTCGCGCTCGCGCGACGTGGTGGCACGGTGCTCCCGCCAGCGGTCCAGCACTTCGTGCATCTCGTTCTGGAGGAAGGCGAAGAAGTCGGCCGTCTCGGCCACCCGCGCCCCCGCCGCCGTGTTCGTGCCGAGCGCCTGCGCGCCGTCGCGCAGGACGGTCTCCCAGCGGGTGAGGAGCTGGTCGCGGCGGGTGAAGGTCTCGTACCAGAGCTCGTTGTGCAGGACGTACCGGTCGCGCCGGGAGCCCGGTTCCCGTTCGCGGCTGACCATGCCGACCTGGTTGAGGTAGCGGACGGCACCGGAGACGGCGGCCGGGCTGATCCGCAGCCGCTCCGAGAGCTCGGCGGAGGTCAGCGAACCGCTGTCGGAGGCGAGCAGCGCCGCGAAGACACGGGAGGCCATGCGCTGCATGCCGGCCTCGGTCAGCTCGGCGGCGAAGCGCTCCACGAAACGGCCGGCCGGGGGTTCCTCGTTCTCCTTGGACATACCCCCGACTTTATACGCTTCCTTAACTTCACAAATTTGTGAAACTACCGTATGTTCACAATCATGACGACCGCCATCACCGTCTCCGGACTGCACAAGTCGTTCGGGCGGACGCGCGCACTGGACGGCCTCGACCTGGCCGTCGCGACCGGGGAGGTCCACGGCTTCCTCGGCCCGAACGGGGCCGGCAAGTCCACCACCATCCGCGTCCTGCTCGGCCTGCTGCGCGCCGACTCCGGCACCGCCCGGCTCCTCGGCCGCGACCCCTGGCACGACGCCGTCGAACTGCACCGGCGCGTGGCGTACGTCCCCGGCGACGTGACCCTGTGGCGCAACCTGTCCGGGGGCGAGGTCATCGACCTGCTCGGCAGGCTGCGCGGGGGCCTCGACCGGGCCCGCCGGGCCGAGCTCGTCGAGCGGTTCGAGCTCGACCCGGCCAAGAAGGGGCGTACGTACTCCAAGGGCAACCGCCAGAAGGTGGCCCTCGTCGCCGCCTTCGCCTCGGACGTGGACGTCCTGGTGCTCGACGAACCGACGAGCGGCCTCGACCCGCTGATGGAGGGGGTCTTCCAGCAGTGCGTCGCCGAGGAGCGCGACCGGGGCCGGACGGTGCTGCTGTCCTCCCACATCCTCAGCGAGGTGGAGAGCCTCTGCGACCGCGTCAGCATCATCCGCAACGGCCGCACCGTGGAGACCGGCTCACTCTCCGAGCTGCGCCACCTCACCCGTACCAGCGTCACGGCCGAACTCGCCGGGCCGCCCGGCGGGCTCGCCCACCTGCCGGGCGTGCACCACCTGGACGTACGGGGCCGTCGCGTCACCCTCCAGGTGGACACCGACAAGCTGGACGCCGTGCTGCGGTCCCTCGCCGACACCGGCGTCCGGTCCCTCACCAGCAGCCCGCCCACCCTGGAGGAGCTGTTCCTCCGCCACTACCAGGAGGCCGGGCGATGAGCGTCTCCGGCGCGTTCACCGGGACCGGCGCCCTCACCCGGCTCGCGCTGCGCCGCGACCGGCTGCTGCTGCCGCTGTGGGTCCTGGTCGTCGGCGGCCTGGTGGTCAGTGGCTCCGGGTCGCTGGAGGCGCTGTACGACACCCCCGCCGAGCGCGCCGACCTCGCCGCCTCGATGACCGCCAACAGTTCGATGCGCTCGCTGTACGGGCCGGTGTTCGGCGACTCGGTCGGCGCCCTGGTCGCCTGGCGGTTCACCACGTTCGCGGCGGTGCTCGCCGCCGTCATGAGCCTGGTCATCGTCGTACGGCACACCCGGGAGGAGGAGGAGACCGGGCGGCAGGACATGCTGTCCGCCACCCGGGTGGGGCGCCGGGCACCGCTGACGGCCGCGCTGCTCACGGCGCTCCTCGCCGACACCGCCGTCACGCTGATCGTCACCGCCGGGCTGTCCGGCGAGGGGGCGGGCGGGGCGCTCGCCCTCGGCCTCGCGGTCGGTGGCACCGGCATGGTCTTCGCCGGGCTGGCCGCCATCGTCGCGCAGCTCACCGAGAGCGCCCGGCTCGCCAAGGGCCTCACGGCGGCGCTCCTCGGCGGGGCCTTCGCGCTGCGGGCGGCCGGTGACGCCGGCCACTCCCCCGCGCCGACCTGGGCCTCCCCCATCGGCTGGGCGCAGCACGTCCGGGCCTTCGCCGGCGAGCGCTGGTGGGTGCTGTCGCTGATGGCGGCGGCGGTCGCCGTCCAGGCCGCGGTGGCGTACGCGCTGTCCGCCCGCCGCGACGTCGGCATGAGCTTCCTGCCCGCCCGCCCCGGGCCCCCGTCCGGACGCATCACCACGGCGGGCGGGCTCGCCCGGCGGCTCCAGCGCGGTGCCCTGCTCGGCTGGACGGCCGGCTTCCTGGTCGCGGGCGTGGTCTTCGGCGGCATGGTGCAGGGCGCGGGCGACCTGGTCGGCGACAACGAGCAGGCGCGGCGGATCGTCGAGCGGATGGGCGGGCAGGCGGGCCTCCAGGACGCCTTCCTCGCCACCATGACCGGCCTGTTCGGCATGGTCGCGGCGCTGTGGATCGTCGGATCGGTGCTCCGCCTGCACGGCGAGGAGACCTCACAGCGGGCCGAGCCGGTCCTGGCGGGTGCGGTCGGCCGCCTGCGGTGGGCGGCGGGCCACCTGGTCATCGCCTTCGGTGGTGCGGTCGCGATGATGGTCGCGGCGGCGGCCGGGCTCACCCTGGCGTACGGCCGGGACGGCGGGCCGGTCCTGGGCGCCGCGCTCGCCCAGCTCCCGGCGGTGTGGGTGGTCGGCGGCCTGGCGGTACTGCTGCACGGGGTGGTCCCGAGGGCGGCCGTCGCGGCGTGGGGCGTGGCGGGACTGTGCCTGGCCCTCGGCTGGGTCGGCCCGGCGCTGGATCTCCCGCAGGCGGTGCTGGACCTGTCGCCCTACGGGCACCTGCCGAAGCTGCCGGGCGCGCCGGTCGACCGGGCCCCGCTGCTGCTCCTGACCGGCCTGGCGGCGGCCCTGGTGGCGGCCGGCCTGGCGGGGCTGCGGCGGCGGGACGTACCGGCCTAGGTCGTGTCCGTGCCACGGCCGGGCGGGACTCGCGGACCCGCCCCGGCGCTCACACCTCGACGAGCAGGCCCTCCAGCCCCCGGATCACGAAGCCCGGCCCGCGCTCCGGCTCCCTCACCGGCCGGAGCGCGGGCGCGCGCTCCAGCAGGGCCGTCATCGAGGCGGCCAGCTCCATGCGGGCCAGCGGGGCTCCGACGCAGTAGTGGATGCCCGCGCCGAAGGAGATGTGGGGATTGTCCGCCCGCGACAGGTCCAGCGTGTCGGGCCGGTCGAACGCGTCCGCGTCCCGGTTGGCCGAGCCGAAGAGGAGGGCGATCTCCGAGCCGCGCGGCACGGTGGTGCCGCCGATCTCGATGTCGTCCAGCACCCAGCGCTCGAAGAGCTGCAGCGGGGTGTCGTGGCGGAGCAGTTCCTCCACGGCGGTGGGGACCAGCCCCGGGTCGGCGCGCAGGGCGGCGAGCTGCTCCGGGTGGCGGAACAGCGTCCACCAGCCGCCGACGGTGGAACCGACCGTCGCCTCGTGGCCGGCGTTCAGCAACAGCACACAGGTGGAGACCATCTCCTGCTCGGTGAGCCGGTCGCCCTCGTCGTGTGCCGCGATCAGCGCGCTGATCAGGTCCTCGCCGGGCGAGGAGCGCCGCTCGGCGATCAGCCGGCGCAGGTAGGCGGAGAACTCCAGCGACGCGGTGACCGCGCGGGCCGCCGTCTCCTCGTCCGGGTTCAGCTCGTACATGCCGCAGATGTCGGCCGACCAGGGGCGCAGCGGTGCCCGGTCGGACTCCGGGATGCCGAGCATCTCCGCGATGACGGCGACCGGCAGCGGCTCGGCGACGGCGCTCAGCAGGTCGCCGCCGCCCTCGGCGACCAGGGAGCCGACGAGTTCGCCCGCCAGCCGGTGGACGTAGGGCCTCAGCCGCTCGACCGTGCGCGGGGTGAACGCCTTCGACACCAGGCGCCGGACACGCGTGTGGTCCGGCGGCTCCAGGTCCAGCATCCCGTGGTCGTTGAGGGTGTGGAACGGCTCCTGTGCCGCGGGAGGGGGTGTGCGGCCGAAGTCCTCGTCCGTGAAGCGGTGCCGGTACGTCCGCCCCAGCCGCCGGTCGCGCAGCAGCGCGGACACGTCCGCGTGGCGCGGGACCAGGTACTGGCGCGTCGGTTCGAACCAGTGCACCCGGCCACGGGCGCGCAGTTCGGCGTAGGCCGGATAGGGGTCGGCGACGAAGGCCGGGGACCACGGGTCGAAGTCCATGCGCCCGACCTTATGCAGCGCTCAGCCCGGTGTCACCAGCCGCGCCTCGTAGGCGAAGACCGCCGCCTGCGTACGGTCCCGGAGTCCGAGCTTCACCAGGATGCGGCTGACGTGCGTCTTGATCGTCGACTCGGCGACCACCAGGTGGGAAGCGATCTCGCCGTTGGACAGGCCCTGCGCGATCAGCACCAGGACCTCCGTCTCCCGCTCCGTCAGGTCGCCCACCTGGGCCAGGGCCGGCGGGCGGGCGGTCTCGGCGGTCTTGGCGAACTCGGTGATCAGGCGCCGGGTGACGGTCGGCGCCAGCAGCGCCTCGCCGCCCGCCACGACCCGTACGCCCTCCGCGAGCTGCCGCGCGGAGGCGTCCTTCAGCAGGAAGCCGGACGCCCCGGCGCGCAGCGCCTGGTACACGTACTCGTCCAGGTCGAACGTCGTCAGGACCAGCACCTTGGCGTCGCCGTCCGCCGCGACGATCTCGCGGGTCGCGTCGATGCCGTTCATCTCGGGCATCCGGATGTCCATCAGGACCACGTCCGGGCGGAGGGTCGCGACCTGCCGGACCGCCTCCCTGCCGTTGACGGCCTCGCCCACCACCTCGATGTCGGGCATCGCGTTCAGCAGCACGGAGAAGCCCTCGCGGACCATGATTTGGTCGTCGACGATCAGTACGCGGATGGTCATGCCGACTCCTGCCTCGCGGCCGGGATGAAGGCCGCCACCTCGTAACCGCCGTCCTCGGTGCCGTCCGCCGTCATCTCGCCGTTCAGCATCGCCACCCGCTCCCGCATGCCCGTGATCCCGTGCCCGGCACCCGGCGAGGGCTTGACCAGGCCACGCGCCGGCCCGTTCACCACCCGCAGGCCCAGCCCGCCGAGCACGTACGACACCTCCACCTTGGCGGACGCGCCGGGCGCGTGCCGCAGCACGTTGCTGAGCGCCTCCTGCACGATCCGGTACGCGGACAGCTCCACTCCCTGCGGCAGCTCCCGCGCGGCGCCGGTGACCGTGGCGTCCACGGTGAGGCCCGCCTCGCGGACGTTGGCGATCAGCGAGTCGAGGTCGGCGAGCGTCGGCTGGGGGGCGTCGGGCGCCTCGTAGTCCTCGGCCCGTACGACGCCGAGGATGCGCCGCAGCTCGGTCAGCGCGGCCACCGCGTTCTCCCGGATCGTGGCGAAGGCCTGCTCCAGCTCGGGCGGCGGGTTCTCCACGCGGTACGGGGCGGCCTCCGCCTGGATGGCGACGACCGACATGTGGTGGGCGACCACGTCGTGCAGCTCGCGCGCGATGGTGGTGCGCTCCTCCAGGAGGGTGCGCTTGGACCGCTCCCGTTCGGTGACGGTCAGCTGCGCGGTGACCTCCTCCTTCGCCGCGCGGCGGGTGTGGAAGAGGGCGACGCAGAGCAGGACGAACGCGGAGGTGACCAGCAGCGGCCAGGTCGAACTGCTGTGGCCCCGGCTGAGGACGATCTCGCAGAAGAAGCCGAACGCGCCCGTCAGCGTCCACATCCAGGCGGCGGTGCGGGGGCGGGTCCGGGCCGCGACCACGGTCATCACGGTGAGCTGGCCGAGGAAGGCGGCCGGGGCCCACGGCCAGCCGTCCCAGGCACCCGACAGGACGCTGACGAACGGGGCCGTCGCCAGGGACAGCCAGAACGCGGCGACGGGCCGGACCAGGGTCAGCAGGACGGCGGCGGCCGGGACGATCCCCGTGACCGGCCCGCCATCGGTGTAGCCCACCGACATGACGATCAGCGCCGCCCCCACCACCAGGGCGTGCGGGAACCACGCCACGTACACGCGTATGAAGCGGGGCAGCCGCCTGGTCACCGGGCCGTCGGTGCCCATGGGCGGGAGGAGCCGGTGGGCGAGGGCGTCGTCGAGGAGCTCGCGGCGCATACCCATGAGCATGCCGTGAGCCATCCGGTACTCCGGACTGCGCGTCTTGGTGTCGGTCACATCGGCAACGGTATGCAAGAGCGGGGACGCGGTCGTCACCTTGGATGCGGATCCTTCCGCGTCCCCCTGGAGTACTACACCGCTGATCAGGCACGGAACACCCCGGCCCGGACCCGGGCCCGCACCGCGGAGGTACCTGGCCGGGCGGCCGGTGTCCTCGATCACCAGGCGAGCTGGGCGATCTCCTCCGCCACCACCGCGCAGGCGTCGGCGGCCGGGTCGATCAGCGGGAAGTGGCCCACCCCGTCCAGCAGCGTCAGCCAGACCGTCTCGCCCGCCTTCGCCGCCGCGTCCACGTACGCCTCGGCGACCGCCTGCGGGACGACCGTGTCCTCGCGGCCCTGGACGACCGTCGTGGCGATCCCGGTCGGCAGCAGCGCGGCCGGGTCGGCGTGGCCCGCGCGGCTCTCGTACGCGGCGTCCCCGCCGAGTAGCTGCCGCACCGCGCCCCCGCACACGTCCAGCTCCACCGCCCGCTCGAAGTGCGCGATGGGCGCCAGCGCGACGACCCCGCGCAGTGCGGGCGGGGCGTCCAGCCGCCACCGCGCCCCGGCGGGCAGCACGTGCCGGGCGGCCGCCCACAGCGCCAGGTGCCCGCCCGCCGAGTGGCCGGTGACGACCGTGCGGCGCGGGTCGGCCTGCGGCAGGTGGGTACGGGCCAGGCCGGGCAGCGCGTCCAGCGCGGCGGCGACGTCGTCGAACGTCTCCGGCCACCGCCCGGCGACGGGCCCCTCACCGCGCGGTGACGGGATCTCGCCGCCCCGCCGGTACTCGACGCTGGCGACGGCGAAGCCGCGTCGCGCCAGGAAGTCCACGAAAGGAGTGATGTGCCGCCGGTCGTACGGCGCCCGCCACGCCCCGCCGTGCAGCACGACGACGAGCGGCGCGCGATCGCCCCCGCGAGGGGCGTAGAAGTCCACGACCTGGTCCGGGTGGTCGCCGTACGGAGCGGTGGAGTCCGGGTCCACGGGCGGGTGCGACAGGGCCGACGCTTCCTCGGCGGCGTCGCGCTCGGCGGGGTCGGGCATGGTGCTCAACCTTTCGGTGACGAGGCCGAATTGGCCTGACCTGCGGGGACGGTACCAGCACTCGCGCCCCCGCAGATCAGGGCCGAACATCAGCCCGGACGCCCCGAAAGGACGTCCGCGAGGACGCCTGCGGCGCGCTCCGCGTCCGTGAAGGAGACGTACAGCGGGGTGAAGCCGAACCTCAGCACGTCGGGCCGGCGCAGGTCGCCGACCACACCCCGCGCGATCAGCTCCTTCATCACGGCGTGGGCGTCGGCGCAGCGCAGGCTGACCTGGCTGCCCCGTTCCCCGTGCGCCTCGGGCGTCACGGAGGTGACCGCGCCCTCGGGGGCGTAGGCCTCGACGCACTCCAGGAAGAAGTCCGTCAGGGCCAGGCTCTTCGCCCGTACCGCCTCGATGGGTACTCCGTCCCACACGTCCAGCGCCGCCTCCAGCGCCAGCATGGACAGGATGTCGGGCGTCCCGACGCGTCCGCGTACCGCGCCCTCCGCCGCCGCGTAGCCGGGCGTCATCGCGAAGGGGTCGATGTGCGAGTTCCAGCCGGGCAGCGGGGAGTCGAAGCGCGGCAGGTGGCGCTCGGCGACGTACAGGAAGGCGGGCGCACCGGGCCCGCCGTTGAGGTACTTGTACGTGCAGCCGACCGCCAGGTCCACGCCGTGCGCGTCCAGGCCGACCGGCAGGGCGCCGGCGCTGTGGCACAGGTCCCACACGGCCAGTGCGCCCGCCGCGTGGACGGCCGCCGTGATGCCCGGCAGGTCGTGCAGCCGGCCCGTGCGGTAGTCGACGTGGTTGACCAGCGCGGCCGCCGTGCGCGGGCCGACCGCGTCCGCCACCTCGCCGGGGGCGGCGGCTACCAGGCGCCTGCCGGTGAGGCGGGCGGCCGACTCGGCTATGTAGCCGTCCGTCGGGAACGTGGAGGCGTCCACCACGATCTCGTCCCGGTCGTCGCCGCCGGCCCGGTCCGCCAGCCGTACGGCTCCGACCAGCGCCTTGAAGACGTTGACGCTCGTGGAGTCGCCGACCACCACCTGGCCGGGCGCCGCGCCGACGAGCGGCGCGATCCGGGCGCCGATCCGCTCCGGCGCGGTCCACCAGCCGCTCTCGTCCCAGGAGCGGATGCGCAGCTCGCCCCACTCGCGGGTGATCACGTCGGCCATGCGGTCCGGTACGTGGCGGGGCAGCGCGCCGAGCGAGTTGCCGTCCAGGTAGACGACGCCGTCGTCGAGCGCGAACAGCTCGCGGTGTCCGGCCAGCTGGTCCCGGGAGTCGAGCGCGGCTGCGCGCGTCACGAGGTCGTCAGACATGGCTGCGCGCGTCATGAGGTCGTCAGACATGGCTGCGCGCCGTCCACACCTCGGGGAACACGTTCTTGCGGGTCCGCTTCTCCAGCCAGGCCACCCCGGCGGAGCCGGCCGTGCCCGTCTTGGATCCCATCGCGCGGCGCGTCGCCACCAGGTGGTCGTTGCGCCATCGCCACACCAGCTCGCCGACATCCGTCAGCGCCTCGCCGAGCCGCACCAGTTCGGCGTGCTCGTCCGGGTTCGCGTAGACGCGCGCCCAGATGTCCTCGACGACCTGCGACGGCTCGTACTTCTGCGACAGGTCGCGGTGCAGGACGCTGTCCGGAACCGGGTGCCCGCGCCGGGCGAGGAGCCGCAGCACCTCGTCGTACAGGCTCGGCTCGTACAGGGCCTTCTCCAGCTCCGCGTGGACGCGCGGCGCGCCCCGGTGCGGCACCAGCATCGAGGCGGACTTCTCACCCAGCAGGAACTCCAGCCGCCGGTACATCGCCGACTGGAACCCGGAGCCCTCACCGAGGGCGCTGCGGTAGGAGTTGAACTGGGCGGGCGTGAGACGGGCGAGCGGCTTCCAGGAGGCGTTCAGGGCCTCCAGCTCGCGCACGGACCGCTCCAGCGCGTCCATCGCCACCGGGATCCGGTCCTCGCGCAGCGCGCGGCTCGCGGTCTCCCACTCGTGGACGATCACGGTGAACCACAGCTCCATGACCTGGGTCGTGACCAGGAAGACCATCTCTCCCGGATCGTCCGAGAGCGGGTGCTGGAGGTGGGTGAGGACGTCCGCCTGGACGTAGTCCTCGTACGGCGTCGTGCCTGTGTACTCCAGGTTCGGGGTGTCCGAACCGGGCACGGAGGCATCGGGGGAAGTAGACATCGCTGTCTCCATCAATGCGTGCTACCGGGTAGCGGTCTGCCCCCTTCTTCAGCGCTCGGTTCACCTCCGGAGCGCATGAACCGGTGCCGACGGTCGATCGTGCTCGGTCGTCGCTCGTTCCTCACGACCTCCGCGCGTTCTCCCTTTCGGCACCGTCGCGCTCCTTCGGCTCACTCCCGAGAGCCGACCGGGAGCCCCGGTCCCCTCGGGACCACGGGTCTGTGCGCGTGGTCCCAATCGCATCATGACACGAGCGGTCCCCCGGTGTACCGGCCGGAGGTGCCATACGGCCAGGCCCGGGACAGCCGCCCGCCCCGGCGACGAAGCGGCCCGCCCGCGCCGGCGACGAAGCGGCCCGCCCGCCCCGGCCGGAAGGGACCGGTCGGGGCGGGCGGGCCGTGTCACCGCGAGAACGCGCGGCTCAGCTCAGGGTGTCGGCCGCCAGGGGCGACGAGTCCCGGAGGAACGTCGAGCACCGCTCGTACTCCTCCTGCTCGCCGATCGACCGCGCGGCACGCGCCAGGGCGTTCAGGGCCCGCAGGAAGCCGCGGTTCGGCTCGTGCTCCCACGGCACCGGGCCGTGGCCCTTCCAGCCGCTGCGACGCAGGGCGTCCAGGCCCCGGTGGTACCCGGTCCTGGCGTACGCGTACGACTCGACGACCCGGCCGGCCTGGTACGCGTCGTCGGCGAGCTCGGCCCAGGCCAGGGAGGAGGACGGGTACTTCGCCGCGACGTCCGCCGGTGCGGCGCCGCTCGCGAGCAGCTCCCGCGGCTCCGGGTCGTCGGGCAGGTGGGTGGGGGGCGGTCCCCCCAGCAGGTTTTCGTGGATGACCATGCCACCAGTGTCACAGGCCCGGCACCGCGTGTGCGATGCCGGGCCGGTGCCGGACGAACGGTGTGGTGCCCCGCGGGGGCGTTACTTCAGCTTGGTGCCCGTCGAGCGCAGCGCGGCGCAGGCCTCGGTCACGCGCTTGGCCATGCCCGCCTCGGCCAGCTTGCCCCAGGTGCGCGGGTCGTAGGTCTTCTTGGAGCCGACCTCGCCGTCGACCTTCAGCACACCGTCGTAGTTCTTGAACATGTGGTCCGCGACGGGGCGGGTGAAGGCGTACTGGGTGTCGGTGTCGAGGTTCATCTTCACGACGCCGTTCTCCAGGGCGGTGCTGATCTCCTCGGCCGTGGAGCCGGAGCCGCCGTGGAAGACGAAGTCGAACGGGTCGGCCTTGCCGAAGCGCTCGGCGACGCCCTGCTGGAGGTCCTTGAGCAGCTCCGGGCGGAGCACGACGTTGCCCGGCTTGTACACGCCGTGGACGTTGCCGAAGGAGGCGGCCAGCAGGTAGCGGCCCTTCTCGCCCAGGCCGAGCGCCTCGGCCGTCCGGATGGCGTCGTCGACGGTGGTGTACAGCTCGTCGTTGATCTCGTGGGTGACGCCGTCCTCCTCGCCACCGGTCGGGGTGATCTCGACCTCGAGGATGATCCTGGCGGCTGCGGCCTTCGCCAGCAGCTCCTGGCCGATGGCCAGGTTGTCGGCGAGGGTCTCGGCCGAACCGTCCCACATGTGGGACTGGAACAGCGGGTTCTCGCCCTTGGCGACCCGCTCGGCGGAGATGTCGAGCAGCGGACGTACGTAGCCGTCCAGCTTGTCCTTGGGGCAGTGGTCGGTGTGCAGGGCGATGGTGACGTCGTACTTCGCGGCGACGATGTGCGCGAACTCGGCCAGGGCGACCGCGCCGGTCACCATGTCCTTGCTGTACTGGCCGCCCAGGAACTCCGCACCACCGGTCGAGATCTGGATGATGCCGTCGCTCTCCGCCTCGGCGAAGCCACGGAGGGCGGCGTGCAGAGTCTGCGACGAGGTGACGTTGATGGCCGGGTAGGCGAACTTGCCTGCCTTCGCCCGGTCGAGCATCTCGTTGTAGACCTCGGGGGTTGCGATGGGCATCTGTCCGCTCCTTGTGATCTGCGGTTGCGTAGCTGCTGATCCCTGACCTGGGGGCGACGTCATCGTCGCACCCATCTTTCCAGACTCCTCCGTGGGCTCCACCCCGCGTGCCACAAGGGGCGGACCGTTTCACGTGAAACGGTCCACCCCTCGATGAACCCGCAGGTCAGGCCCCTGCGGCTCAGCCCAGGCCGAGCTCGTCCAGGGCGTAGGCGTACAAGTAGGGCACTCCGGCCGCCTGGCTGATCCTCTCGCCCGCGCCGGTCGCCCGGTCGACGATGGTGGCCACGGCCACGACCTCGGCCCCGGCCTCCCGGGCCGCCTCGACGGCGGTGAGCGGCGAGCCGCCGGTGGTGGAGGTGTCCTCGACCACCAGGACGCGGCGCCCCTTGATGTCCGGGCCCTCGACGCGGCGCTGCATGCCGTGCGCCTTGGCGGCCTTGCGGACCACGAAGGCGTCGAGCCTCCGGCCGCGCGCCGCCGAGGCGTGCAGCATCGCGGTGGCGACCGGGTCGGCACCCAGGGTGAGGCCACCGACGGCGTCGAACTCCAGGTCGGCGGTCAGATCGAGCATGACCTGACCGACGAGCGGGGAGGCCGCGCCGTCCAGGGTGATCCGGCGCAGGTCGACGTAGTAGTCGGCCTCCAGACCCGAGGAGAGGGTCACCTTGCCGTGCACCACGGCCTTGTCCTTGATCTGCTGGAGCAGATCGGCTCGTACGTCAGTCATGCCCCTGAGCTTAAAGCCGCCCGTCAGAGCCCGCGCCAGGCGAGGGTCGCGGCGATCTCCAGCGGCTCGATGGGCGTGACCAGGCGGGGAGCGGTGTTGAGGCCGTTCGGCGGGCCCGACTGGGGCTCCACGCAGACCGCCTCCCGCTGCTCGTCGTACACCACGACCCAGGGGCTGCGGCTGGTCACCTTCAGCTCCAGCTGCCCGGGCCAGGTGAGCGTGACGTCCACCCCGTCCGGCATGCCGAAGCAATCGTCCCAGGGCCCGGGGGTGGGCTCGATCCTGCGGCCGGTGGGCAGGTGGTCCTCGCCCCGCTCCTCCTGCCACTCCGGGGCGAAGTCCAGCAGGACGTCGTCCCCGCCGAGGTTCCGGTTGAACCACGGGTGCCAGCCGGCCTGGGCCGGGAAGGAGTCCCCGTACGTCTCGACGCCGAGCTGGAGCGTGAGCGCGTCCTCGGTCAGCGAGAAAGTCTGGGTGACCCGGCCGGGGTAGGGCCAGGGCTCGGCGAGCTCGTAGGTGAACGCCGCCTCGGCCTTGTCGGCGACGGCGACGCGCCACGCGGTGTCCCGCCCGGTGCCGTGGATGGCGTGCGGCGGGGAGTTGAGCGGCATCTGGTGCTGGACCGACCCGTCGAGGAACCGGCCGTTCTCGATCCGCCCGCACCAGGGCACCATCGGGAAACAGCCGTACCTTTCGCCCTGCCGCAGCAGTTCGGTCCCGCCGATGCGCAGGCTCTCGATGCGGCATCCGTTGTCCGGACGCACCGTCAACTCGACATCTCCGGCGGCGAGCCGGACGCTCTGTTCGCTACTGGTCACGTCACCGACACTACTTGCGGCGCCGCAGCACGCGCCCGACCACCACGGCGGAGGCGAGTGCGAGTGCGGCGGCCGGGGCGAGCCACCGCAGCGTGGCGGTCGTCGACGCGCTCTGCGGGCCGGGCATGGGCGCGTACCGGCCGCGCGGCGGCGCGTGGTCGACCTCCTCGGCGCTGCGCCCGATCATGGTGCGCCGGGCGTGTGCCGCCTCGGCGCCCGGATCGACCAGCGCACCGTCCGGGATGTCGGGCACCTCGAACTCGGCGTCGGCCAGCGGGTCCAGCGCCGGCGGCGGTACGGGCGCGTCGAACACGGACCCGGCACTCTCGGCGCCCTGGTCCACCCCGTCGTCGTCGACGTCCTGGTCGTCGAGGTCCGTGGTGCCGAGGTCCCGCGCGGCGGCGTGCTCGGCTTCGGGGGCGGACGCCGCCGCTCCGGCGAGCGACTCGGCGAAACGGTCCAGCAGGCGGTGGGCCGCCGAGACCGCCGCGTCGTCCGGCAGCTCCGCCAGCCGGCCGTCGGCGCTCGTCGTCCCCGTGAAGCGCAGCGTCGTACCGCCGTCCACCGCGGACAGGTGCACCGTCAGGGCCAGCTTCGCCGCGCCGGCGCCCCGCACCTCCGTGCCCTCGCCCTCCACGGTGTAGGCACCGTGCTCCTGGGCGGTGACGCGCAGGGCGCCCCGGTAGGTGATCGAATGCCCGGCGGCCCGCACCTTCAGGCGGCCGGACAGCGGACCCGCCGACGCGTCCGCGTCCTGCTGGAACCCCGGTACGCACGGGGCGACCCGAGCGGGGTCCGCCAGCACCGCACGGAGGGTCTCGACGTCGACCGGAACGAACACCTCATGCTCCATGGGGACCGAGCCTACCCACGGCCGGGGCCCACGTCTCCCATGTGCGCGAGGCCAAAAGGGGTCACTCCCCGTACCTGGGGTGCACCAGCGTCGACGGCGGCAGGTCCGCCGGCGCGGGCGCGGGCGCGGGGCGCGCCCCGCCCGCACCGGCCGGGTCCGGCGGCACGTGGTCCCGCGCCGCGAGGAAGAAGCCCCAGTCGTACGGCACCGAACCCTCGTCCGTGGACCGGTCGGGGCCCGCGGCGAAGCCGGAGAGCCGGCCGGTCGCGCGGTAGGGCCGGGTCGCGAAGCCGGCCGACCGCAGGGTGGCGTCCACCGTCCAGTACGTGCGCGGCCGCGACACCATGGGCCCCGCGTGGACCGCGAGCCGCCCCCGGTCGGCGAGGACCCGCCCCGCCAGGCCGTAGAACTCCGCCGAGTACAGCTTGGTGCTGGCCGTGATACCGGGGTCCGGCAGGTCCGAGACCACCACGTCGTACGCCGCGCCCGCCTCCGCCGCCTCCCGCAGCCGGGCGAACGCGTCCCCGTACACCACCCGCACCCTCCGGTCGCCGTACGCGTACCCGTTCAGCCGGGCCAGGGCGTGGTCGTGCCGGGCGAGCCGGACCACGCCCGGGTCGAGCTCGACGACCGTCACGGACTTCACATCGCCGTGGCGCAGCACCTCCCGCACCGCCAGCCCGTCGCCCCCGCCGAGTACCAGCACGCGCGCGTGCGGCCCGCGCATGGCGGGGTGCACCAGCGCCCGGTGGTACCGCTGCTCGTCCCGCCCGCTCACCCGCAGGCGGCCGTCGAGGAACAGCTCAGGCGGCCGGCCGGGCCCGTCCGTCAGCACCACCTCCTGGACGTCCGTCTGCACGGCGACGCGCACCCGCTCCCCGTACACTGCCCGCCGCACCGACCGCTCGAAGTCGTCCGCCAGCACCGTCGCGGTCGCCAGCACCCCCAGCACCATCACGTTGCCGACCACCAGCAGCCACCGCGCCCGCGTGGACAGGTCGCGCCCGAACAGCCACAGCACCAGCGCCCCGCCGGCCACCGCGTTGACCGCCCCGGTGAGCAGCGCGCTCGTCAGCTGCCCCAGCCACGGCAGCAGCAGGAACGGGAACGCCAGGCCCCCGACGAGCGCCCCCACGTAGTCGGCGGCGAACAGGTCCGCGACCGTCCCGCCCGCGTCCTGCTCGGCCCGCCGCGAGATGCGCTGGATCAGCGTCATCAGCAGCGGCATCTCCGCGCCGATGAGCACCCCGATGGCCAGCGAGAACCCCACCAGCGCGTACCGCGACTCGCCGATCCACGCGAACGTGGCGTACAGCACGAGGGCCGAGCAGCCGCCCACCAGCGCCAGCGCGGCCTCCAGCAGCCCGAAGCCGACGGCCGCCCGGCAGCGCAACCGTTTCGCCAGCAGCGAGCCCACGCCCATCGCGAAGACCATGACGGACAGGACGACGGACGCCTGCTTGACGGAGTCCCCGATCAGGTAGGACGCGAGCGCGACCAGCTCCAGTTCGTACACCAGACCGCACGCGGCGCAGAGGAACACCGTGGCCAGCACGAGGAAGCGCCCCGCCCGCTGCCGCACGGGCGGCGCTGCCGGGCCGCCCTGTGCGGGCGGCACGGCGACGGAGACGTGCGGCGCTTCGATCACGCGTTAACGCTACGTCACGGATCGGTGACTTTTTGTCACCCACAAGGGTGCAACTACAAGGGTGCGTGCATACGGACGCCCACACTGGTCCTGGTGACCACGAGCTGGCCCTCTTGCGGGTACGCGTGCCATGTGCGCCACCGCACCTGGCCCTCGTGCCGCTGCGCGAGCATGGCCGTGAAGGCGTGCGGGGAGCCGGGGAACGTCCCGGCGAGGCCGTTGGGGTGGTCGGCGACGAGCGCCAGCAGTTCCTGGGCCCGGCCGGCGAACGACCCCTTCGACAGGGTCTCGACGCGGGCGGCGAACTCGTACTCCCAGGAGCCGATCCGCTTGGCCACGCCCAGCGGCAGCGGTGTGCTGCTGCCGGGCATACAGGCGACGGTCTCCGAACAGCTGCCCCGCTCCTCCTCCAGCAGGACCTGGTGGGAGGCTCCGAGGAGCCTCAGCTGGAGGGAGGCGCCGGACAGTTCGAGATCGAGCACGGCGAGGGCGGGCAGCGCCTCCCGACCCAGCGCCCAGGCCAGGTCGGCGGCGCGCGTGTCGGTGTAGGAGGTCTTGAGCGTCGTGAGCATGGGTCGGCTCCGCAAACAGGGTTTGACGGGTGGACCGGGGGCGTCCCGGAGACGTTCACGGGGACTGGGGGATCTCCGTCTCGAAATCCACACGCGAGGTCCGAGGGCTGGATGTTCTCGACAGCGAGAGAATCACGAATGGCCTATGACTCACAGCGTTTTTACCCAACTTGGCGTGGTTTCCATCCCCTGGGGGGCCTGCCGGTTCAACTGTTCAACAAGAACCGACCGCGTAGCCCCACAAAAAATGCCAACGGCAAGGTGCCCGGCGGCAGTTCACCGCCGGGCACCCTCCCGTGATCGCGGACCGGCTGCCCCGTGTCAGCTGCCTCCGCCACCACATCCACCGCCGCCCCCGCAGGACGACCCCCCGCCCCCGCAGGAGGAGCCGCCCCCGTCGCCGGCCCACCAACCGCCGGAGGCGGCGGAGCCCGAGCCCGTCCGGCGGTGGCCCTTCCCCCCACCCGCCGCGCCGACCGCGATGAGGAATCCCACCAGCACGATCATCCCGGCGGCGATCAGACCGATCTCCATGTACGTCACCATCCCCCGTGTCGTCCCCCGTGTCGTACGTGTGAGGGGGATGCCCCCACGCGCACCCCTCCCAATCCGAATTGAGGAAGTCCAGAGGTTCAGCCGCAGGACGATCCGCCCCCGCCACCGCACGAGGAACCGGTGCCACCTCCGCACGACGACCAGCCGGAGCACGACGACGCGGACGACGAGGACGACGACGAGTCCCCCGCCCACCAACTGCCGTGCCGCTTCCGGCCGGCGCGGCCCACCGCCGCCCGGTACACCCCCACCGCGACCGCGACGAACGCGAAGAAGAGGAACGCCTCGAAGACGCCTGCCTCGATCATGGCCCCCACCTGCCTTTGCTCCGGATGATGCTCCGTATGTGTGGCAGGGGGATCCCCCCGGTGATCACGCCCCGAAGCACACTTGAGGAACTCCAGAGCTTCGGCCCAGGATGGCCGCCATGAAACGACCGCCGCTCAACCGCCGCCTCGCCGAGTTCGGAACGACGATCTTCGCGGAGATGTCCGCCCTCGCCGTGTCCACCGGTTCGGTCAACCTGGGTCAGGGCTTTCCCGACACCGACGGCCCCGACCGGATCGCCGAGGCGGCCGTCCGGGCCATCCGGGACGGCAGGGGCAACCAGTACCCGCCCGGCGCCGGCGTCCCCGAGTTGCGCACCGCCGTCACCGACCACCAGCGGGAGCGCTACGGGCTGCGGTACGACCCCGACACCGAGGTCCTCGTCACGGCGGGCGCCACCGAGGGGATCGCCGCCGCCCTGCTCGGGCTCGTCGAGCCGGGCGACGAGGTGATCGCGCTGGAGCCGTACTACGACTCGTACGCCGCGTGCGTCGCCATGGCGGGCGGCACCCGCGTCCCGGTCACCCTGCGCCCGAGCGGCGGCCGGTTCGTGCTCGACCTGGACGAGCTGCGGGACGCCGTCAGCGACCGCACCCGCCTCATCCTGCTCAACACCCCGCACAACCCCACCGGCACCGTCCTCACCCGCGAGGAGCTGGCCGCCATCGCCGCGCTCGCCGTCGAACGCGACCTGCTCGTCGTCACCGACGAGGTGTACGAGCACCTCGTGTTCGACGACTCCGAGCACATCCCCATCGCCACGTTCCCCGGCATGCGCGAGCGCACGGTCACGCTCTCCAGCGCGGGGAAGACCTTCTCGTTCACGGGGTGGAAGGTCGGCTGGGCCACCGGCACGCCCGACCTGATCGCCGCGGTGCGGTCGGCGAAGCAGTACCTGACCTACGTCTCCGCCGGGCCGTTCCAGTACGCGGTCGCCGAGGCGCTGCGCCTGCCGGACACGTACTTCACCGGCCTGCGCGACGACCTGCGGGCCAAGCGGGACCTGCTCGCCGCCGGGCTGGCGGGGGCGGGCTTCGAGGTGTTCCGCCCGCAGGGCACCTACTTCGTCACCGCCGACATCCGCCCGCTGGGCGAGCACGACGGCATCGCGTTCTGCCGGGCGCTGCCCGGCCGCCGCGGTGTGGTGGCGATCCCGCACGCGGTCTTCTACGACCACCGCGAGCAGGGTCTGCCGTTCGTGCGGTTCGCGTTCTGCAAGCGGGCCGAGGTGCTCCAGGACGCGGTGCGGCGGCTGGCGGGCCTCCAGAAGGGCGCATAGCGGTTCCGGGGCGCCGTGTCACGGCGACACGCGCGCGTGCGGGGAGCCGGTGGAGGGGACCACCCGGGCGGGCCGCCAGCGGTCGCGCCGGGCCCGGACGGCGCCCAGGGTCGGGGTGACCGCTCACGCGCGCACGGAGGTGCACCCTGTCCGCCGAGACCTTCGACCACGTGACAGCCGCGGGAACCGCCCGTCCGGTGCCGGGGTGGCGCGCGGCGCTGTACCGCGCGGCACCGGCGCTGGGCCTGTTCGCCGCCGCCCGGCTCACCGGGATGCTGGTGATGGCGCTGTGGGCGTGGCACACCGGACGGTCGCCGCGCGCCCTGCTCGCCCTGTCCTGGGACTCGGACTGGTACCTGGGGATCGCCGCGTACGGCTACGGCACGACCCTGTACTGGCCCGACGGCGTCGTCCAGTCGGACCTGGCGTTCTTCCCGCTCTACCCGGCCCTCGTCCGGGTGGTGGCGGCCGTGCTGCCGGTGGCGGGCGGGACGGCGGGCCTGTTGGTGTCCTGGGCGGCGGCGGGGGCGGCTGCCTGGGGCGTCTTCCTGATCGGCGAGCGGCTGTACGGACGGGGCGTCGCGACCGCGCTGGTGCTGCTGTGGGGCCTGCTGCCGCACTCGATCGTGCTGTCCATGGCGTACACCGAACCCCTGTTGACGGCGTTCGCCGCCTGGTCGCTGTACGCGGTGCTCACCCGCCGCTGGCTGTGGGCGGGCGCGCTGGCGGCGCTGGCGGGGGCGGCGCGGCCGAACGGGATCGCGGTCGCGGCGGCGGTGGGCGCGGCGGCGGCCTTCGAGGCGTACCGCCTCTTCCGCGGCGAGCGCCGCACGGACTGGCGGTTGTGGGCCGGGGCGGCGGTGGCGCCGGCCGGCTGGGCGGGGTACGTGCTGTGGGTGGGCGTGCGCAAGGGCGATCCGCTGGGCGGGTACTTCGCCGTGCAGGCCGGCTGGACGTCCCGGTTCGACTTCGGGGTGGGCACCTTCGGTTTCGTCCGCCGGGTGCTGACCCGGCCGATGGACCTGGGCTTCACCGGCGCGTTGCTCATCACCGCGGCGGGGGTGGTGCTGTTCGCGCTGTTCGTGCTGGAACGGCCGCCGCTGCCGCTGCTGGTGTACACGGCGGTGCTGGTGGTGATCGCGGTGGGCGGCTCGGGTTTCTTCGAGTCCAAGCCGCGCTTCCTGCTGCCGGCGTTCCCGCTGCTGCTGCCGGTGGCGTGCGCGCTGCGCAGAGCCCGGCCGGAGGCGGCGGCCGTGGTGGTCGCCGCCCTGGCCGGGCTCTCGTACGGCTACGGGACGTACCTGCTGACGCTCGCCCCGATGGCGCTGTAGCGGCTCAGACCTCGTCGCCGGGCTTCTCGTCGCCCTCGGTCTCCAGGCCGAACTGCTCCACGAGCCACTTGTCGAACTCGATGGACGCGCGCACCCAGCTCACCGTCGACTGCACGAAGTGCTCCAGGCTGACGCCGGTGCCGATCAGCATCTGCGCCTCGCCGATGAGCCGCACGGTCGCGCCGCCCTGCTCGTCCTCGTGGAGGTGCGTGTAGACCTTCGGCCACAGGGTGCGGCGGTTCCAGTCGTCGATCGTCTCCAGGATCTGCGCGCGGTTCTCGACCGGGTGCGGGCGGTCGTAGAAGGTCCGCACGGAGAAGACCTGCTGCTCCGCCTCGCCGCGGAACATGAAGTACGTGCGGAATTCCTCCCACGGCGCCGCGAGGTCACCCTCGTCGTCGACGACGTACTTCAGCTCCATCTGCTCCAGGAGCTGCTTGACCAGGTCCTGGTCCGGGACGACGGGGCCCGCCGGTCCCTCGGCCTGCTGGGGCTCGGGCTGGCCACCGAAATTCGGAATCGAGCCGGGGTCGATGCTCACCGTGAAATTCCCTTCGAACGATTTCTGCCATCCTCTCCCATCCCCGGCCGTCGGTGGCAACCCCGGACACGGACGATCCGCTGCCGGCGGACGGACCGGCCGCCGGCAGCGGGGCGCCGCTACTGCGCCTGCCCCACGATCAGCCCGTCCTCGAAGCGGTCCACCCGGACGGTGTCGCCGTCCCGGACCTCGCCGGCCAGGATCTCCTTGGCGAGGCGGTCGCCGATGGCCGTCTGGACCAGGCGGCGCAGCGGCCGGGCGCCGTACGCCGGGTCGAAGCCCTCGACGGCGAGCCACTCCAGGGCGGCCGGCGTGACGTCCAGGGTGAGCCGGCGCTCGGCGAGACGCTTGGCCAGGCGCTCGATCTGGAGGCCCGCGATGTGGGCGAGCTGGTCCCGGTCGAGGGCCGAGAAGACCACGATGTCGTCGAGGCGGTTGAGGAACTCGGGCTTGAACGAGGCCCGGACCGCTTCCAGCACCTGCTCCCGCTTCTGCTCCTCCGGGGTCACCGGGTCCATCAGGAAGTGGCTGCCCAGGTTGGAGGTGAGGATGAGGATGGTGTTGCGGAAGTCGACCGTGCGGCCCTGACCGTCGGTCAGCCGGCCGTCGTCCAGCACCTGGAGCAGGATGTCGAAGACCTCCGGGTGGGCCTTCTCCACCTCGTCGAGCAGCACCACGCTGTACGGGCGGCGGCGCACGGCCTCGGTGAGCTGGCCGCCCTCCTCGTACCCGACGTAGCCGGGAGGGGCGCCGACGAGCCGCGCGACGCTGTGCTTCTCGCCGTACTCGCTCATGTCGATGCGGACCATGGCCCGCTCGTCGTCGAAGAGGAAGTCCGCGAGGGCCTTGGCCAGCTCGGTCTTGCCGACGCCGGTGGGGCCGAGGAACAGGAACGAGCCGGTGGGGCGGTCGGGGTCGGAGATGCCGGCGCGGGTACGGCGCACCGCGTCCGACACCGCCCGCACGGCCTCGACCTGGCCGATCAGGCGGCGGCCGATCTCGTCCTCCATGCGCAGCAGCTTCTGCGTCTCGCCCTCCAGCAGGCGCCCGGCGGGGATGCCGGTCCAGGAGCCGACGACGTCGGCGATGTCGTCGGCTCCGACCTCGTCCTTGACCATGGTGCTCTTCGCGTCGGTGGTCTTCGCGGCCTGCTCGGCCTCACTGGCCTCCTCCAGCTCCCGCTCCAGGGCCGGGATCTCGCCGTACAGCAGCTTGGAGGCGGTGTCGAAGTCGCCGTCGCGCTGGGCGCGCTCGGCCTGGCCACGCAGGTCGTCGAGCTGTTCCTTGAGCTCACCGACGCGGTTGAGGCCCTGCTTCTCCTTCTCCCAGCGGGCGGTCAGGCCCCGCAGCTCCTCCTCCTTGTCGGCGAGGTCGCGGCGCAGCTTCTCCAGGCGCTGCACGGAGGCGGGGTCGGACTCGTTCTTCAGCGCCAGCTCCTCCATGCGGAGGCGGTCGACGGCGCGCTGGAGCTCGTCGATCTCGACGGGCGAGGAGTCGATCTCCATCCGGAGCCGGGAGGCGGCCTCGTCGACGAGGTCGATGGCCTTGTCCGGCAGGAAGCGGGAGGTGATGTACCGGTCGGAGAGCGTGGCGGCGGCGACGAGCGCGGAGTCGGCGATCTGGACCTTGTGGTGCGCCTCGTAGCGGCCCTTGAGGCCGCGGAGGATCGCGATGGTGTCCTCGACGCTCGGCTCGGCGACCAGCACCTGCTGGAAGCGGCGCTCCAGGGCGGGGTCCTTCTCGACGCGCTCGCGGTACTCGTCGAGGGTCGTCGCGCCGACCATGCGCAGCTCGCCGCGGGCCAGCATGGGCTTGAGCATGTTGCCGGCGTCCATGGCGGAGTCGCCGCCGGCGCCCGCGCCGACGACCGTGTGCAGTTCGTCGATGAAGGTGATGATCTGGCCGTCGCTGTTCTTGATCTCGGACAGGACGGTCTTCAGCCGCTCCTCGAACTCGCCCCGGTACTTGGCGCCCGCGACCATGGCGCCGAGGTCGAGGGCGACCAGGCGCTTGTTCTTCAGGCTCTCGGGGACGTCACCCTTGACGATGCGCTGGGCGAGGCCCTCGACGACGGCGGTCTTGCCGACGCCGGGCTCGCCGATGAGCACCGGGTTGTTCTTGGTGCGGCGCGAGAGCACCTGCACCACGCGACGGATCTCCTGGTCCCGGCCGATGACCGGGTCGAGCTTGCCGTCACGGGCGGCGGCCGTGAAGTCCGTACCGAACTTCTCCAGCGCCTTGTACTGGCCCTCCGGGTCCGGTGTGGTCACGCGGCGCCCTCCCCTCGTCTTCTCGAACGCGTCCAGCAGCTTCCGCGCACCGGCGCCCTGCCGCTCCAGCACCTCTCCCGCCCGGCCGCCCTTGGCGGCGATGCCGATGAGCAGGTGCTCGGTCGACAGGTACTCGTCGCCCAGCTCCTCGGCGCGCCGCGAGGCGTCGGCGATGACGGCGAGCATCTCGCGGTTGGGCTGTGGCGGGGCGACGGTGGAGCCGGTGACGCTGGGCTGGGCGGCGAGCACCTGCTCGGCGCCGGAGCGCACCGCGGCCTGGTCGGCGTCGACGGCGGCGAGCAGGTCGACGATGTTCTCGTTGTCCCGGCCCGCGAGCAGCGCGAGCAGCAGGTGCGCGGGGGTCAGGTCCGGGTGTCCTTCGGACACGGCACGGCTGGTCGCGGCGTTCAGCGCATCCCGGCTCTTGTTGGTCAGCTCGGCGTCCACGGGCGGTGTCTCCTCCTCGGTACCACGGGGTCTGACGGCTTCAGACCGCTATGACTCGTCCAACGTACGTAAAGTTGAGTCTATTCCACTCAAGGTGGTTCGGGACACCGGCCGCCGGTAGGTTCGCGGACATGGCCATCGACCTCCGCGATCCCGGCGACTCGTATCTCGGCTTCTGGCGCGAGTACCACATGAGCACCTTGACCACGCCCCGCCCGGACGGAACGCCGCACGTCGTCGCGGTCGGCGTGACCTACGACCCCGAGGGCGGCGAGAAGGGCATCGCCCGGGTGATCACCAACAAGCACAGCCGCAAGGTCGCCAACGTGCTGGCCGCGGGCCCCGGGGGCGCGCGGGTGGCGGTGTGCCAGGTCGACAAGGGTCGCTGGGCCACCCTGGAGGGCGTCGCGACGATCCGCACGGAGCCGGAGGTCGTCGCGGACGCGGTGGAGCGGTACGCGGCCCGCTACGGACGTACGCCCGCGCCGAACCCGGACCGGGTGGTCATCGAGATCGCCCTGACCCGGGCGATGGGCCGCGCCTGAGCCCGGACCCCGGGGCGCCGGACCCGGCGGCGGACGTACGCGGACAGCACAGCGGCGCCACCGTGTTCAGGTCCACGATGGCGCCGCTGTGTGGGGGAAGCACCTGAGCGATCTACAACGACGGGGGAATCGCTCAGGCGCTGCGGGGGGTGGCGGTGGTGGTCTCCGGCTCGACCAGCTGGTGATCACGCTGGTCGAGGTTGACGAAAATCATGCCGTACCGGATGGCGCACCGGACGGGCTGCGGAGCTCCGCGGGGCCGCCGGAGGCATCGGTACGCTCGAATGTCCTCGTCTTCTCCGCGCGTGATGACGATCGGCTCCCCGAAGAGGGTGACCATCAACGAATCGCCACTGTGCGGCACAGCAGTGACGAGGTCGATGAAATGCCACCCGGACCGGTAAGCGGATGCCATCTCGCGCCGGAAGCGCGAGTCGTCGGGAACGTTCATGCGCCGGGAACGTGCCAGGCGGGGTCGGTGTCGGCCGGGCCCGACAGTGCGGGCGCGGCGTGCCAGCCCGGGTCCGGCGGCGTGGTCACAGCGGTCTTGGGAGCCGCATGCCAGGCCGGATCCTCGGCCACCCCCAGAACCCCTACCGCGCCGGCAGCGATGAACGCACTGGCAACCACTGCGCGTATGAGTCTCTTCGTCATCACCGAGCAACCTCACTTGAAGGCAACGTCTCTTTCCAACCCCCGCGGGTACGACGATTGCTCACTCTCCACGCTTCCACCACCTACGACAGGCATCATGTTCCTGAGATGCAGGAGCCTGGGGGTGTACAGATGAGCGCGAAATGGGACAAGCAGGGGCACCCCCATTCCCACACAGAGTTGTGCGAGGCGGGTTCCGAGCTCTACGCCAACGCCTTGCGCAGCGGACGAATACCCCGGTCAGAGGCGGATGAGGTGCCCTGCCTCCTCGACCTGGCCCTGCTCCACCCCGACCCGGACGACGCCCAGTGGCTGCGCCCCGTCCCGCCCTCCTCGGCGCTGGCCCAGCTGCTCCAGCCCATCGAGCGCGAGATCCTGGAGCGTAGACGTCTCACGGTCGAACTGTCCGACGCGTTCGAGCCATTCATGGCGATCAGCGCGCAGAACGCCCCCACCACGCACGCCATCACCGTGCTCGAGGGGCTCAACCGCATCAACGCCACGCTGGACCGCGTGATCTCCGGCTGCGAGAAGGAACTGCTCACCGTGCAGCCGGGCGGCGGACGCCCCGCCCAGGCCCTGAGCGAGGCGCTGCGCCGGGTGAAGCCCCTGCTCGGCCGGGGCGTGCGGATGCGCACGCTCTACCAGCACACCGCGCGGCACACCGAGTTGACGCTGACGTACCTCGACCACGTGGGCCCCGAGGTGCAGGTGCGCACCCTGGAGCAGATCATCGACCGGCTGATCATCGTCGACCGCGAGGTGGCCTTCGTCCCGGCGCGCAGCGACCGCCAGGTCGCCCTGGAGCTGCGCCACCCGGGTCTGGTCGCCTACCTGGCCGGGGTCTTCGACCAGTTCTGGCAACTGGCCGTACCCATCAACGAGCAGATCCCCTACGACCTGAAGTCGGACGGCATCAGCGGCGTCCAGCGCTCCATCGCCAAGCTCCTCGTCGAGGGCCACGTCGACGAGGCGATCGCCCGCCGCCTCGGCATGAACGTCCGGACCTGCCGCGCCCACATCGCCAAGCTCGCCGCCGTCCTCGGCAGCGGGAGCCGCGCGCAACTGGGGTACCTGATCGCCCGGTCCGGCATCCTGGAGCAGGACCACTGACCGCGCGCGACCACGCCCCGCCAGGCAAGATCGGCAAGACGCCCCCTACGGCCGGTCCTCCGGCTTCCAGGGCGTGACCTCCAGCGTCCCGGTGTTGCCGAGGTCCAGCGGCCCGCCGTCGGCCGGGGCCACCGTCTGGGCGGCCGAGCCGGGGCCGGGGGTCACCCGCAGATAGGTGCCGTTCGTCGCCACGACGTCGGTACGGGTCACCGTGTTGCGCCACACCACCGACGCGCGCGCCTGCCCGCCGGGTGCCAGGACGAACGTGGACGGCCTGGCGGAGCTGTCGACGCTCGACCCGCGCCGGACGGTGACGTCCAGCTTCTCGCGGCGCTCATCGAGCAGCTCCACGGCCGGGTACCCACTCACCTCGAACGGCTTCGTGCCGCAGTTGCGCAGGGTCAGTCCCAGCGCCCGCAGGCCCATCGCCGCCTCGGTCGTCCCCGTCCCGACCCGCACCCCGGAGGCCGGACAGTCCGGCTCGGCCGTCCGGGGCGGCTCGGGGGCCGTCCGGGGCGGCTCGGGGGCCGTCCGGGGCGGCGGGCCCGGCAGCGACGGCCCGGAGGGCGGCGGGGGCGTGGCCGGGCGCGCGGTGATCCGTTCCGGCAGGGGCGCGTCGCCCGTCTCGTCGTCGCAGCCCGCCCCGAGGGCGGCCAGCGCCACCAGGGCCGCGCCGGCGCTCAGCCGGCCGCTCAGGGTCCCCCGTTTCGTACGCACGCCCGGATCATCGCACGCGCGGCCGACCGCCAGAGCCCGACCGGAGAACCCGGCCGGAGCACTCCGACGGGAGATCCCCGGCCCGGAAGACCGGCACCGCCGCGGCGCCCGGAACGCCGGACGGCCCCTTCCGCCGCTGCGGAAGGGGCCGTCCCCGAAACGTCAGGTGTGCTCGCCGCGCCTGGGCGGCCGCCACACCACCAGGGCGCTCGCCTGCTGCACGTCCTGGTAGGGGACCAGGTCGCGGCGGTACGAGGCGTGCACCTGGGCCTCGCGCTGCCGCATCGCCGCCGCCGCGCCCTCGACCGCCGCCGACAGCTCCGCGACCCGGGACTGGAGGGCGGCGACCTGGTTCTCCAGCTCGATGATCCGCTTGATCCCCGCGAGGTTGATGCCCTCGTCCTGCGACAGCTGCTGCACCTGTCGCAGCAGTTCGATGTCACGTGCCGAGTAGCGCCGGCCCCGCCCGGCCGTACGGTCCGGCGAGACCAGGCCCAGCCGGTCGTACTGGCGCAGGGTCTGCGGGTGCAGTCCGCTGAGCTGGGCCGCCACCGAGATGACGTACACCGGTGTCTCGTCGGTCAGCTCGTACGGATTGCGACGGCGTCCGTCCATCTCAAGCCCCCTTCGCGGCCTGGAACAGCTCGGCCCGCGGGTCCTCACCCGCCATGGCCTCCCGGTACGTCTCAAGCGCCTCGCGCGCCTTGTCGCCCAGGTCCTTGGGCACGGCCACCTCGACGGTGACCAGCAGGTCCCCGCGCGTGCCGTCCTTGCGGACCGCCCCCTTGCCCCGGGCGCGCATGGTCCGGCCGTTGGGCGTACCGGCCGGGATCTTCAGCGTGACCGCGGGCCCGCCGAGAGTGGGCACCCTGATCTCGCCGCCGAGCGCCGCCTCGTCGAACGTGACGGGCACCGTGACGGTCAGGTTGTCGCCCTTGCGGCCGAAGACCGGGTGGGCGCCGACGTGCACCACCACGTACAGGTCGCCGGCCGGGCCGCCCCGCTCGCCGGGCGCCCCCTTGCCGCGCAGCCGGATGCGCTGCCCGTCGGAGACGCCCGCGGGGATGCGGACCTGCATGGTGCGGGACGACTTGGCGCGCCCGCTGCCGTGGCAGACGTCGCACGGGTCCTGGGCGATGAGCCCGCGGCCCTTGCAGTCCACGCACGGGTCGGTCAGCGAGAAGGAGCCGCTGCCGCCGCGCGAGACCTGGCCGGTGCCGACGCAGGTCGGGCAGACGCGCGGCGTGCCGTTCTTGTCGCCGGTGCCCGAACAGGCCTTGCAGGGCTGCTGGCTGGACATCCGCAGCGGGACCGTGGCCCCGTCCACCGCCTCGGTGAAGCTGAGCGTCACCTCGGACTCGATGTCCTGGCCGCGGCGCGGCTGGGTGCGTGTGCCGGCGCCGCCCCGGTTGAACAGGCCGCCGAACACGTCCCCGAGGCCACCGCCGAAGCCGCCGGCCCCGCCGGCTCCACCGGCACCGCCCTGGGCGCCGCCGAAGAGGTCGCCCAGGTCGAAGTTGAACGTTCCGCCGGCGCCGGCGCCCGGACCGGCGCGGAAGCCGCCGTTGCCGAACAGGGCGCGGGCGTCGTCGTACTCCTTGCGCTTCTTGGGGTCGCCGAGGATGTCGTTCGCCTCGGAGATCTCCTTGAAGCGCGCCTCCGCGCCCGCGTCACCCTTGTTGGCGTCCGGGTGGAACTCGCGGGCGAGCTTCCGGTACGCCTTCTTGATCTCGGCCTCGGTGGCGTCCTTGGGGACGCCGAGAACCTTGTAGTAGTCCTTCTCCACGAAGTCCTTCGTGCTCATCGACGTCCCTCCTTCCGATCACCGGTCAACGCGTCAGCCCTCCTCGGGGCCACCGCTCTCCTCGTCGGCCGCCTTCGGCTCCTCCTTGGGCGCCTGGGCCGCCGGGGCGGCGCCGGGCTGGGGCTCGGCCACCGCGACACGGGCGGGCCTGATGGTCCGCTCGCCGATGCGGTACCCCGGCTGCAGGATCGCGACACAGGTCGTCTCGGTGACGTCCGGTGCGTACGAGTGCATCAGCGCCTCGTGGATCGTCGGGTCGAAGGGCTCGCCCTCCTTGCCGAACTGCTGCAGGCCCATCTTGGCGGCGACCGTCTCCAGCGATTCGGCCACCGACTTGAAGCCGCCCACCAGCTCGCCGTGTTCACGGGCGCGGCCGATGTCGTCGAGCACCGGCAGGAGCTCGGTCAGGAGGTTCGCCACGGCGATCTCCTTGACCGTGACCCGGTCGCGCTCGACCCGGCGGCGGTAGTTCTGGTACTCGGCCTGGAGCCGCTGGAGGTCCGCGGTGCGCTCGCCGAGCGCGGTGCGGGCCTGGTCCAGCTGGGCCGTCAGGCCGGCGACGGTTGCGGTCGCGTCCCCTGCCGGGGCCGCCGGGCCCTCCTCCGCGGCGTTCGCGGAAGGAGTGGCGCCGGCGGGCTCGGCGGCGTCGTCAGGCGCGGCGCCGGAGGGGACGTCGGGCTTCTCCTCGAAGCCCGGGGTCTCCTCCGTCATGCGGCCCCCTTCGGCTTCTCGTCGTCGACGATCTCGGCGTCGACGACGTCGTCGTCAGCGGCGGCGCCCTGGGCGGCACCCGGGGCCTCACCGGCACCGGCGGCGCCACCCGCGGCCTGGGCGTCCGCGTACATGGCCTGCCCGAGCTTCTGGGAGACCGCCGCGACCTTCTCGGTGGCGGTGCGGATCTCCGCGGTGTCCTCGCCCTTCAGCTTCTCCTTGAGCTCGGCCACCGCCGTCTCGACCTCGGTCTTGACGTCGCCCGGGACCTTGTCCTCGTTGTCCTTGAGGAACTTCTCCGTCTGGTAGACGAGCTGCTCGCCCTGGTTGCGGGTCTCGGCGGCCTCGCGGCGCTTGTGGTCCTCCTCCGCGTACCGCTCGGCCTCCTCACGCATCCGGTCGACCTCGTCCTTCGGCAGCGAGGAGCCGCCGGTGACGGTCATCTTCTGCTCCTTGCCCGTGCCCAGGTCCTTCGCGGTCACGTGCATGATGCCGTTGGCGTCGATGTCGAAGGAGACCTCGATCTGCGGGACGCCGCGCGGGGCCGGCGGGAGGCCGGTCAGCTCGAACATGCCGAGCTTCTTGTTGTACGCCGCGATCTCGCGCTCGCCCTGGTACACCTGGATCTGCACCGACGGCTGGTTGTCCTCGGCCGTCGTGAAGATCTCGGAGCGCTTGGTCGGGATCGTGGTGTTGCGCTCGATCAGCTTGGTCATGATGCCGCCCTTGGTCTCGATGCCGAGGGACAGCGGGGTCACGTCGAGGAGCAGGACGTCCTTGACCTCACCCTTGAGGACACCGGCCTGGAGCGAGGCGCCGATGGCGACGACCTCGTCCGGGTTCACACCCTTGTTGGCCTCCTTGCCGCCGGTCAGCTCCTTGACGAGCTCGGCGACGGCCGGCATGCGGGTGGAGCCACCGACGAGGACCACGTGGTCGATCTCGGAGAGGGCGATGCCCGCGTCCTTGATGACGTTGTGGAACGGCGTCTTGCAGCGCTCCAGCAGGTCCGCGGTCAGCTGCTGGAACTGGGCGCGCGTGAGCTTCTCGTCCAGGTGCAGCGGGCCCTCGGCGGACGCCGTGATGTAGGGCAGGTTGATCGAGGTCTCGGTGGACGAGGACAGCTCGATCTTGGCCTTCTCGGCGGCCTCGCGGAGGCGCTGGAGGGCCATCTTGTCCTTGGACAGGTCCACGCCGTGACCGGAGTGGAACTGCTTCACCAGGTAGTCGACGACGCGCTGGTCCCAGTCGTCACCACCGAGGTGGTTGTCACCGTTGGTGGCCTTCACCTCGACGACGCCGTCGCCGATCTCCAGCAGCGAGACGTCGAAGGTGCCGCCACCGAGGTCGAAGACCAGGATGGTCTGGTCGTCCTTGTCGAGGCCGTACGCGAGGGCGGCGGCCGTCGGCTCGTTGACGATGCGCAGGACGTTGAGGCCCGCGATCTCACCGGCCTCCTTGGTCGCCTGACGCTCGGAGTCGTTGAAGTACGCCGGGACGGTGATCACCGCGTCGGTGACCTTCTCGCCCAGGTAGGCCTCGGCGTCACGCTTCAGCTTCTGCAGGATGAAGGCGCTGATCTGCTGCGGGTTGAAGTTCTTCCCGTCGAGCTCGATCTTCCAGTCCGTGCCCATGTGGCGCTTGACGGACCGGATGGTCCTGTCGACGTTCGTGACCGCCTGACGCTTGGCCACCTCGCCGACGAGCACCTCGCCGTTCTTGGCGAAGGCGACGACGGACGGCGTGGTCCTGGCGCCCTCGGCGTTGGTGATGACGGTGGGCTCGCCGCCTTCCAGAACGCTGACGACGGAGTTAGTCGTGCCCAGGTCGATGCCGACCGCACGTGCCATTTTCGATTCCTCCAACTGACTTGAGTGGAACAGGCTCAAGGATGCACGACCCGAGGAGCAGAGTCAACAGAGTTGAGCCGACCGCACTCAACTTCACTGGACGAACCCATGGCAGAGCGACCGCCCGGGCGACTCACCAGCGACCGCACGAGCGACCTCCGAGCGACCGCACGACCCGCCGCATACCCCGAACCACTACCACCTCACACACAACCGTGCGATCGTGCAAACAACGAAACAAAAGCCGCATTTATCGCAAAGTCGTCAGGTGTGTGTCCCATGCGCCCCTCCCCCCACCCCAAGCGCATCCTCGATCTGGCCCTCGGCTCCGCCCTGCTCGCCCTCGCCGCCCCCCTGCTCCTCGCGGCCGTCGTCGCGACCGCGCTGAGACGGCCGCCCGGGGGCGTCTTCGCGACCGCGACGAGAACCGGGCTGGGCGGCCGGCCCTTCACCCTGCGCTACCTGCCCGTCCGCCGCTTCCGCCTGGACGCGCTCTCCCGCCTGCCCCATGTCCTGCGGGGCGAGATGTCGCTGGTCGGCCCGGCACCCCTGCCGCCCGACCACCCCGCCGCCGCGGCTCCCTGGCGCCACCGCGTCAGACCGGGGCTGACCGGCCTGGCGCAGGTCCGGCGCGCCTCCGCGCTGCCGTGGGACGAGCCGCTGCTGCTCGACCAGCACTACGTGGAGCACGAGTGGATCGGGCTCGACCTCGCGCTGCTGCTGCGCACCCTGCGCACATTGCGGACCGTGCCCGGTCAGGCTCACCTGAGCGACGCAGATCACCGCCTGCGCGGCTACAGTGCGGCGGAATAAGTGGGTACGCTCAGCACGGACTGAATAAGTTACCGCTTAGTAGTAGTGCCTAAGCCCTCCCACCCTCGCAGGCCCGAGGAGCCTCCATGCAACTCGCCGCGATCATTGTGTCGCTGACCCTGACCGTGGTCGGCGTTGCGCTGCTCGCCCGCGCCATCGGCCAGTTCGTCCGCTACTTCAAGCTGGGCCAGCCGGTCCCCGCCGGCACCCGGACCGACAACCCCTACCAGCGCAGCGTCACCCTGGTGAAGGAGTTCCTCGGTCACACGCGGATGAACCGGTGGGGCATCGTCGGCATCGCCCACTGGTTCGTGGCGGTCGGCTTCCTGACGCTGCCGCCGACGATCGTCACCGCCTACGGCCAGCTGTTCCAGGCCGACTGGACGCTGCCGGTGATCGGCGGCTTCCTGCCGTACGAGCTCTACATCGAGTTCATCGGCGCGATGACCACCCTCGGCATCGCCACGCTGATCGTCATCCGGCTGCTGAACCTGCCCTCGCGGCCCGGCCGCAAGTCCCGGTTCGCCGGCTCGAAGATGGGCCAGGCGTACTTCGTCGAGTACGTCATCCTCGTCATCGGCCTCGCGATCTACGTCCTGCGCGGCCTCGAGGGCGCCCTGCACCACGTCGACCACTACGAGGCCGCGTACTTCGCCTCGTACCCGCTGGTCCTGGCCCTCAAGGGCCTGAGCGTGGGCGCGCTGCAGAACCTGGTCTACCTCTTCGCCATGATCAAGCTGAGCACCACCATGATCTGGATGATCACGGTCTCGCTCAACACCAACATGGGTGTGGCGTGGCACCGCTTCCTGGCGTTCCCGAACATCTGGTTCAAGCGCGAGGCCGACGGCTCGACCGCCCTCGGCGCGCTCCGGCCGATGACGTCCGGCGGCAAGGAGATCGACTTCGAGGACCCGGGTGAGGACGACGTCTACGGCGTCTCCCAGGTCGAGCACTTCTCCTGGAAGGGCATCCTCGACTTCTCCACCTGCACCGAGTGCGGCCGCTGCCAGTCGCAGTGCCCCGCCTGGAACACCGGCAAGCCGCTCTCCCCGAAGCTGCTGATCATGTCGCTGCGCGACCACGCGCACGCCAAGGCGCCGTACCTGCTCGCCGGCGGCGGCAAGACCATGGAGGGCGACGAGAAGGCCTCCGAGGAGGCCCTGAAGGACGTCCCCGCCTCCGCCCTCGCCGAGGCCGAGCGCCCGCTGATCGGCACGCTGGAGGAGAACGGCGTCATCGACCCCGACGTGCTGTGGTCCTGCACCACCTGCGGCGCGTGCGTGGAGCAGTGCCCGGTCGACATCGAGCACGTCGACCACATCGTCGACATGCGCCGCTACCAGGTGATGATCGAGTCCGCGTTCCCGTCCGAGGCGGGCACGATGCTCAAGAACCTGGAGAAGAAGGGCAACCCCTGGGGGCTGGCCAAGAAGCAGCGCGTGGAGTGGACCAAGGAGGTCGACTTCGAGGTCCCGATCGTGGGCAAGGACGTCGAGGACCTCTCCGAGGTCGACTACCTGTACTGGGTCGGTTGCGCGGGCGCCCTGGAGGACCGGGCCAAGAAGACCACCAAGGCCTTCGCGGAGCTGCTGCACATGGCGGGCGTCAAGTTCGCGATCATGGGCGGCGACGAGAAGTGCACCGGTGACTCCGCCCGCCGCCTGGGCAACGAGCCGCTGTTCCAGCAGCTCGGCCAGGAGAACGTCGCGATGCTGAACATGGCGTTCGGCGAGGACGACGACGAGCCTTCGACGAAGAAGCCCAAGGCCGCGAAGAAGATCGTCGCGACCTGTCCGCACTGCTTCAACACGATCGCGAACGAGTACCCGCAGCTGGGCGGCGAGTTCGAGGTCATCCACCACACGCAGCTGCTCCAGCACCTCATCGACGAGGGCAGGCTGACCCCGGTGACGCCGGTCGACGGCCTGATCACGTACCACGACCCGTGCTACCTGGGCCGGCACAACAAGGTCTACACGCCGCCGCGCGAGATCATGTCGGCCGTCCCCGGCCTGCGCCAGCAGGAGATGCACCGCCACAAGGAGCGGGGCTTCTGCTGCGGCGCCGGTGGCGCGCGGATGTGGATGGAGGAGCGGATCGGCAAGCGCATCAACACCGAGCGCGTCGACGAGGCGCTGTCCCTCAACCCGGACATCGTCTCCACCGCCTGCCCCTTCTGCCTCGTGATGCTCACGGACTCCGTGAACGGCAAGAAGAACGACGGCAAGGCCAAGGAGAGCCTCCAGGTCGTGGACGTGGCCCAGCTGCTGCTGGAGTCCGTCAAGACGCCCGCGGAGCCCTCCGCGACGGAGGAGACGGACAACGAGCCGGAGCCGGTGAAGTAGTCCGTCGTAGTCCGACCCAGTCCGATCCGGCTCGGTCGTACGAGAACGGCGCAAGCGGCCGGACCCGCCCCGAGGGGGTGGGTCCGGCCGTTTCGACTCACCGCGCGGGAGAGCCGGGGGCGGTCGCCGCCGCGGTGCGGCGTGGTGGCCGTCGCGTCGCGGGCACGACCGCGCCCACGAAGCCCCGTACCGCCCATGTGACCTACGCCTCAGCGCGGTAGCGGGCGACGATGAACAACCGCATACGCGACCAAATCGGTCATGATTCCACGATTCCGACCCTTAGGGGATGTCACAGCTCGGCAGCAAAGGAGCCCCTCGCTCCCGGCCCCGTCCACCGGACACGGCGCGACCGGGTACGTTCGGTGGCGTGGCTGGATTCAGGATCGGACGCGGCCGGGACAACCGCACCCCGCGACAACAGCAGCAGGCGCCCTACGGCGGTGCGGCGGCGCCGCCCCCGTACGCGGGGCCGCAGCAGCAGTGGCACCAGGGGCAGCAGGGGCAGCACTACGGACAGCCCCACGGGCAGCCCCAGGGGCAGCAGCCGTACGGCGAGCCGGAGTACTTCGGCGACCCCTACGCGCAGGGGCACGCCGCTCCCCCGCACGACCCGTACGCGGCGAACAACCCGGGCCACACCCGGGCGTTCAGCATCCACGACGAGGCGTACGCCGCCGGACCCGACGCGTACGGCGACGGCGCCACCTACCAGGCCGGCGCCCCCGCCGCCCAGGCGGGCCCGCGCCTGCACTGGAAGCAGCTGCTCAGCGGCATCGTGATGCGCCCCGGCCCGACGTTCTGGCAGATGCGCGACCACGCCGTGTGGGGCCCGGCGCTGGTGGTCACCTTCCTCTACGGCCTGCTCGCCCTCTTCGGGTTCGACCAGGCCCGCGAGGAGACGATCAACGCCACCCTCTCCACGGCCATCCCCTCCGTCCTCATCACCGGCGTCATGTTCGTCGTCGGTGGCGCGATCCTCGGCGCGGTCACACACACCCTGGCGCGTCAGCTCGGCGGCGACGGCTCCTGGCAGCCGACGATCGGCCTCTCGATGCTGATCATGTCGATGACCGACGCGCCCCGCCTGATCTTCGCCCTCTTCCTGGGCGGCGAGAACACCCTCGTACAGGTCATCGGCTGGCTGTCCTGGCTGGCGGCCGGGGCGCTGTTCACGTCGATGGTCAGCAAGTCGCACGACCTGCACTGGCCGAAGGCCCTGGGCGCGTCGGCGATCCAGCTGGTGGCCCTGCTGTCGCTGATCAAGCTGGGCACCCTCTGACGGTCGCCCGGACACGCGGAAGGGCCCCCACGGCGCACGTGGGGGCCCTTCTCCGTACTCCCTGGCCGCGCACTCCGTACCCACCCCGGCCGCGGCACCGTCGCGGCGTGGGTCAGGCGTCCAGCACCTGCCCCGAGCGCTGCACCACGGGCTTCTCGACGCTCCACGGGAAGTTGATCCACTCGTCGGTGCGCTTCCAGACGTACTCGCACTTCACCAGCGACTGCGACTTCTCGTAGATCACCGCGCTGCGCACCTCGGCGACCGTGCCGAGGCAGAAGTCGTGCACCAGCTTCAGCGTCTTGCCGGTGTCGGCGACGTCGTCGGCGATCAGCACCTTCTTGTCGCTGAAGTCGATCGCGTTGGGCACCGGCGCGAGCATGACCGGCATCTCCAGCGTGGTGCCCACACCGGTGTAGAACTCGACGTTCACCAGGTGGATGTTCTTGCAGTCCAGCGCGTACGCCAGCCCGCCGGCCACGAACACCCCGCCACGGGCGATGCTCAGCACGATGTCGGGTTCGTAGCCGTCGTCGGCGATGGTCTGCGCGAGCTCGCGGATGGCGGTGCCGAACTTCTCGTAGGTCAGGTTCTCCCGTACGTCACTCATTGCTCACACCTGCGTCCGATGGAAGTTCTGGAAGGACCGCGAGGCGGTCGGCCCCCGCTGTCCCTGGTACCGCGATCCGTACTTCTCAGACCCGTACGGGTACTCGGCCGGCGAGCTGAGCCGGAACATGCACAGCTGCCCGATCTTCATGCCCGGCCAGAGCTTGATCGGCAGCGTGGCGAGGTTCGACAGTTCGAGCGTCACGTGCCCGGAGAAGCCCGGGTCGATGAACCCGGCGGTCGAGTGCGTCACCAGACCGAGCCGGCCGAGGGAGCTCTTGCCCTCCAGACGCGAGGCGAGGTCGTCGGGGAGGCTGATCACCTCGTACGTCGAGGCCAGCACGAACTCGCCCGGGTGCAGGATGAACGCCTCGTCACCCTCCGGCTCGACCAGCCGCGTCAGGTCCGCCTGCTCGACCGCGGGGTCGATGTGCGGGTAGCGGTGGTTCTCGAACACCCGGAAGTAGCGGTCCAGCCGCACGTCGATGCTCGAGGGCTGCACCATGGAGTCGTCGTACGGGTCGATGCGGACCCGCCCGGCGTCGATCTCGGCCCGGATGTCCTTGTCTGAGAGAAGCACGCCCCGAGGATACGCAGAGCGCGCGGGCCCGCCCCAATCGGACAGCCTCCGCGCGCCCTCCCACCACGTGCTACTGCCGCTGCAGCTCCACGGGCACGGCCACCGGTACGGCCTGCCGCAGCCGCGCACACCGCGGGCACCGCAGCAGCCGCCCCGGCCCGATCCGGCCGGCCCCGAGCTGCTGCATCGGGAACGAAGCGGTACTGAACACGTGCCCCTCGGCACAGCGGACGACGGTGCGCTCCATGGAGTCCATCAAGTCCCTTCCCCAACAATGCGTGGACGAGAAAGCCACATTAGGGGATCAACGGGACACCACTCCAGGCGGCACTCCGCCCCCACACCGTATGCCCCAACTCCCGCCCCACGCACCTCGATCCGTCCCCCACACAGCACAAAGACCCCGCGGCGCGATACACCGGGGGCCTGCCGATAAGGTACAGTGAGCGACGTTACGACACCGGTCCTCCGGTGCGTATTACGCGGGTGTAGTTTAATGGTAGAACATGAGCTTCCCAAGCTCAGAGCGCGGGTTCGATTCCCGTCACCCGCTCCACGCAGAAGGCCCAGGTCATCGACCCGGGCCTTTCTTGTTGTCCGGACCAGGTCACTGGATCCCGTTTTCGATGCCCGGTCCTCTTTCCGGCTCCGGATGCGCACCAGTTGGTGCGGCGAGTTGCGGTCAACGGGTTCCTGACGGTGACAGGGGCCCGAACGGAGGCTTCGGGTCCTGTCCACGCAGGGCGTCCCCGGCCCGGATCATGCCGGTTCTTCGCGGTCCGTGACTCGTTCGGGAAGCGTGGCGACCAGGATGTCGGCGGCCTGGGTGTCGTTACCGGCGTCGACCGCACGGGACATGGCGTCGTGCGCCGCGTCAGGTGTCGTGTCCGGCGGCACCACCAGGAGGGCGAAGTGGTCGTTGTCGCCGCGTGTGATGAGGACGGTGTCGTCGCCGATGGCGAAGGAGTCGAGGTGCACGACCCGGTCGTCGACAACCACACGTGTCGGGACCTCCTCCCAGGCGGCGGTGTCCAGGCCGACCCGCGTGATGGGGCCGAGGTGCGTGGTGAGGGCCTGGATCAGAGCGGGCAACTCGGTCGCGACATCCCGGGAGCGGGGCCACCACGCGCCGTCGAGGGCGCCTTCGCGGGAGTGCGTCGTCTGCAGCCGGAGCAGGGCGGCGCCCGGCTTCACCGCTCGATGGATCTCGTCCGGAAGGACCTTCCGAGGGTTGGGAGTGCCGGATTCGGCCATGGTGGTCCGCCTGCCTACGCGGGGCCGCCGACACCTCGTGGTCGGCGCGATACCGCCGTAGTCTCACGGTACTCCGCATAGCTGTGACCAGGCCCGCGACCACCGGCCCGAGTGGTGTTCCCGCTCGGATACCGCCTGGTCGCACACCCCTCGCCCGGCCACCGGGCGGAGTACGCTGAGGGTACCGGGAGTAACTCGTACACCCGCTTCCCAGCGGACGTCGTTTCCGGCGATCAAGGCACTGGGCCCCCCGCAGGGCGGCCCGGAGACGGGCCCGCCTCATGACGACCGCCGACCAGGAAGTGACACGGGCGCCCGGCCCCGGCGAGCACCACGGACGCAACACACGCGTCATGGTGAACCCCACCCGCCGGCCCGTCGTCCCGCACAGGGTTCCGGTCACCGGGCACACCGCGCACGTGGGCTGGTTCACCGAACTTGATCCCGACAAGCTGATCCTGCTCTTCTACCTCGTCGGCCGCTGCGACCCGCTGGTGATCCCGCCCGAGACCGAACCGGCCGCAGCCGCCCGGCTCGTGACCACCGCCACGATCCCGTGTCCCACGAGGCCGCGACCGGCCGCCGTATGCGGGACACCCGCAGCGAGGACTCCCGGGAGACCGACGGCGGGTCCTTCCTGCCGCCCGTCCGGCACCCGGTACCCGGCCGTCGGAGCACGGATGATCCCCGCCGGGGAACACGGGGAGATGACGACACGGAGACCCTGGTCACGCTCGCGACGCTCGCCCTCCCGGCCATCACCGGGCCCCCGGCCACGGCCACCACCAGGCCGGCGGGGCAACGCTCCAGCCGCGGGCCCACGGGCACCCGGCCATGACCTCGAACCACTCCCCCGGCCGCGGGCCGCGAAGGGAACACCGAAGGGACCACACCGTCTTGTACGCCGTCGAGAACGAGCCCCTGCCGCAAGCAGGACAGGCCGAGATCCGTATCGTCGCCGCCACTCCCGACGCAGCCCGTGCGGTCGCCGAAGCGATCCGCCGCGCCTTCGCCGGGACGGAACAGCGCAGCTACCCCACTCCCCAAGGCGGCACCCGGCTCCACCTGACGGTGGACACCGAGAGCGCCGCAGCACCCGCCCACTCCTGGCTCGCCAACAGCACACCGGACCTCGGCACCGCCACTCACGTGGATGAGCTCTGAAGGGGCGGTGCCGCCTTTCCTGTCACGCCGTCCACGCGGCCGGGCCCGCTCTGCCGAACCGAGCGCCTTCCCCGTATGTCGCGCGCCGCGGAGGAATAACTGTTCCGGCGAAGCAAGGGTTTAGCGGGCCGTGCGGTGAGCGTTTCTGGCACAACGGCCGAGCGGAAACAATGAACAACGCACCGGGCGCCGAGGCGTGCTACTGTCGATGTCAGTTGCAGTTGTGGTTCCCAAACTTCAAGTGCCCTCGGTCGGCCCCTGTGCCACTGGGAGCGCTTTTTTATTTCCGGTCATTTCCGGTGGGGTAATCATCGCGGTGACACGGTATCCGCACAGTGCGGACACCGGTTTACCCCAAAGGAGATATGACATGAGCACTGGTACCGTGAAGTGGTTCAACGCGGAAAAGGGCTTCGGCTTCATCGAGCAGGACGGTGGCGGCGCCGACGTGTTCGCCCACTACTCGAACATCGCCGCCCAGGGCTTCCGCGAGCTGCTCGAAGGCCAGAAGGTCAGCTTCGACATCGCGCAGGGCCAGAAGGGCCCGACGGCCGAGAACATCGTTCTCGTCTGACGTCGACGCGCACCCCGTAGCTGGGGCCCGCATCCTTCGGGGTGCGGGCCCCAGCTGCATGCGTTTCCCGCGGTGTTTTCTCCTGCGGAAGAATTTCGGGACTGTCCGCGCCCGCACCGAACGCGGCCCCCACGCAGAGCTGCTGTACCGCACTCGGCGACCGGCTTCCCGCCCGCATAAAGTCACCCTTTTCCAGCACCTCCGGCCCGCGCGATTCTTCCGCCGCTGGATGTGCTTCGCTTTCGCATTCCCTTCCGCCCTTTCGGTCCACTCTCCGTGCTGATCCTCGCTACGGAATATCTGGACGACCGCTCTCTTTCGCGCCCGTATGGGCGGTGCCGGTTACCGGCAGGGGGGTGCGTCGGTGGCGAGTGGCCGACGCGGCAGAGACACGCCATGACAGGGGCCGCGCGTGTCGACGGCTCGGGGGGCGCAACAGCCGGCTCCACCACCGTCGCCGTACGGGATGACCTGGCCGGACGCGACCGCTCCCCGCTGCGCCCCCAGCCGGTGCCGAGGATTGCCTGATCGCTGGTGACGAAAATCTGCAGCCGCCGCAGTAGACATCCGGATGGAGTGTGGCTATGGTTTCTGTCGTAGCCGAGATCGAGCAGGCCCCCGGCAGAGATGACCGGGGTTCGCAGTACACGTAGTTCGCAGGACGGTGCGGTGGTGGAGTACCGGAGCCACGGTTGTTGCAGGACGGCGACGGGACTGACGACCGGACCGGGTGGCCCGCAGTGATCAGGGGCCGCCGTGTGCAGTACGCAGTACCAGCAGCGCAGTGAGCGGTAGTTCCTCGGTGAAGGCGTCGGGCTGCGGGCGCGCGCACTGAGGGTGGCAGCGGAGTTCCCAGCCGGAGCAGACGCAGGATGGCGACGGACCCGCCGCTGAGAGTGGTGCTTTCCCAGGCCACCGGTAGTTCGCAGTGAGTGAGTTGAGAATCAGAGGAAGAACGGAGGAGTCGAGCACCATCGGGATCGCCCGGGCGGAAGCGTTGTCCCCCCGGGTACCGCAGGACATCGATAGGCAGGTGGTCTCCGGTCACACATCCGCGATCCTCGCACCCCCGACCCCGTACGGGGCGGCCGTGCGGACACAGTAGGCCGGCGCAGCACTGAGGCCGGCAGATGGTGCAGTTCCTTCGGGGCCCTGGTGCCGTACGGCGCCGGGGCCCCTCGACGCGTTCCGCAGAGAGGTGAGATGACAGCGGACGATCCGATCGGCCGTCTCGAAGACGACGACTACCCCGCCTACACGATGGGACGGGCAGCCGAGATGCTCGGCACCACCCCGAGCTTCCTCCGCGCCATCGGCGAAGCGCGACTGATCACCCCGCTCCGGTCGGCGGGCGGCCACCGGCGCTACTCCCGATACCAGTTGCGCATCGCGGCCCGCGCCAGGGAACTCGTGGACCAAGGCACCCCCATCGAGGCCGCCTGCCGCATCATCATCCTCGAAGACCAGCTCGAGGAAGCCCAGCGCATCAACGCCGAACACCGCCTGGCAACGGCCGAACCGAACCCGACGGCCAGGGCCACGGCCTGAGGTGAGCGTGCCCGCCCGAGCCGGCGGGCACCGACCGCCCGCCCGGCCGGCCGGGATCCCAGCCGGGCGGCCCCGCGCATGGCCGTGGACGCAGCGAGCGAGAGGGGGAGCCGAGGGCACCCCGTGCGATCGTCCGACCCGCGAATCGGGCTCGACGTCTCGTGTAACACCGGCTCATCCTGGGCACGATCAAGGCTTCCGAGCAGGCCCCTCCGCTCACCTACGCGCAAGGACCGCCGATGCTTCCCGAGTTCCGCTCCGACCCGTCCACCTCCTTCGTCCAACAGCTGGAACACGGACTGGGTCTGCCTCCGCGCCTCGAAGCGGGCCGTCTGGACGTGGGGCGCGTCGCCGACATCGCGGTGGTCGCAGCGGCTCACTCCGACGGCTACGCCGCCACCGCGCACCTGCTCGGCCTGCTGGCCGCGCTCCCCGCCCCCACCGAGGCGGGCGAACACTTCTGGTCCGACCTGTGGAGGTCCTCGGGCACCGCCTACCTGCTGCCCGCCAACATCAAGCCGCTGGTCCTGCGTTCGCTGACCGGGGAGGGAGCCGGTCTTGCCCGGCAGCTGCTCTCGGCCGTGGACGAGATGACCCCGCCCCAGCGCATGGCGGCCGGGGAAGTGATCGGACAGGCACTCTCCGAGTCCGACCACCTGCCCGACCTCAAGACCCAGGTCATCGGCGAACTGTGGCTCCGCGATCTCGAACTCACCGCCTGGCGTGTGGTTCACGCGGACCACAAGTCCGCCGACCCCGAAGGGCGGAAAGCCTTCCTCGACGCCTGGACGAACGTCTGAGCCCACAGGCCCCCGCCCGTCCTCCTGAGACCAGTCGTTCCATCCGTCCTGTACGGCTTTGCGGTACCGAGGGCGTCAGGGGCAGGTCTCTCCGAACTTGACTGCCGTGATCCGCACCGGCTGGCCGTTCAGCTCGGTTCCCGGGCGGGGGGCCTGAGTGCACACCTTCCAGTTGCTTTCCACCAGCACCATGCGGCCCTCGGCAGCATCGGAGACCGTGAACGAGGTTCCGCCGTCCAGGGCTTCGCGGGCGGCCTTGACCGACTTACCGGCAAAGTTCGGCATGTCGCGGCCCGCCGCCTTCAGTGGCTGCTCGTCCCCGGTGGGACAGTCCTCTTCCAGCTTCACCGCGCCGAAGTCCAATGTGGTCTCCAGCGACACTGTTCGGCCTGCCTTGACGTTCTGGGAACAGACCTTCCAGTTCCGGTCAATGGCCTGCACCCGGCCGCGCCCCAAGCTGTCGTGCGACGAAAGGGCGTAGAAGCCGTTGGCCTGGGCGGTGTCCTGTGCCGACTGAAGCCCCATTCCCGCGAAGTCGGGCACCGCCGCCTTCTTCACGGTGGGCCGAGCGGTGGGGCTCGCTTCGTCCTTCGCCTTTGCCGGCTTGGGGTCGGACGCACCGGCCCGCCCGGGCTCGGCCGTGACGGTGATCGTCACCTTCGGCGCGGGCTTCGCGCCGCCGATGGTGCCCTCACCGCCGCTGCCGGCACTGCCGAAGACGACGCCCATGAAAAACAGGCCGACCGCGGAAGGAATGACCACTCGCTTGCGCGACCAGCCAGGCCGTGCGCCGGGAGGCTTCGGCGGCGATGGAGGCTGTCCCCATTGCGGCGGTGTTCGGGAGTTCCAAGTCATGTGTCCCCCATGCGGGTTCGTCGGTGTACGACCGTAACGATCCGGCCGGGCACGTGGTGAGGCAGGGACTCCGGAAGTGACGAAGCTGTGACGTGATCGTGAGGAGCCGTAGGAGCCCAGGGGCACGGTGGTGACACCGCTCCGGCGCCGGACTCCTCAAGACCGTGGTGGGCAGGCCGTGGATGCCGGCGGCGGGACCGCCGGTGAGGCCGGTGGCGCCCGCGGTCCGCGGGAGTAACGGTCCGGCGGTGAGGGCGGGGGCGGGGCGGACTGGGGTGCGAGGGCGGAGGCGGGCGGGGGCGGAGGGTGTGCGGGGGCGAGGGCGAGCGGGCGGGACGGGGTGGGAACGGGTTCGGCGCCTCCCCACCTCAAAAGATGCTCAAACTCGTTGCGTGCTCTCCGGGCGGCTGGTGAAGATCGACAACGCGTCCGATCGCGCGGCCTGACCAGCCGTGCGGGTGGCGCGTCACCGTCCGGCTCGACCAAGCCGGGCGTGCACGATCAGAACGTTGGGGGAACAACTTGAGGATCGACAAGTTCAGGGCCGTGACCGCTGCCGTCGCGACGGCCGCGATATTCAGCACGGGCCTGTCCGGGTCCGCCCTGGCGGCGGACCACGGCGGCCGGCCGGTGGCCGCGGCCTCGGCAGCAGACGCGGCGGCCACCGCCGCCGCCGACGCCGCGGAGGCGCAGAAGCTCGCCGAGACGCTGAAGGTGCTCGACGCCATGCCGGACAGCGTGGCCGAGCAGGGGGACGCCGCCGTGCGGGCGTACCTGGCCGAGAGGCTGCCCCAGGAGGACCGCCGCGCGGTGGCCTTCGGGTGGACGCAGAAGCTGAAGTGCGGTGCCGCCATCACCGCCGCCATCGCCGGTGGCGCGGTTCCGGTGGCCAAGCTGCTGAAGCTGAAGGCGTTCATCAAGAAGGTCGGCTCGGTGAAGGAGGCGGCGACGCTGCTCATCCGCGTGTCCAAGGGCGAGGAGAAGATCAGCGAGCTGGGTGCCACCCTGGGTGGCCTGGCGTCCGCGGTCCTCGGTATCGACGCGATCAAGAAGCACTGCCGCTGACCTCGAAGGGAGCCCCAATGACCACGAGCAAGGCGCGTGTCACGGCGCTGATCACCCCCGTGGGACAGGACGCCCAGGACGAGGCATTGGCCCTGGCCCGGGAGGGACGTACGTCGAAGGCGGTCTCACGCCTCCGCAAGGATTCGGGGCTCGGCCTGCACCCCGCCTCGGCCGCCCTGGACCTGCTGCTCGAAGGCAGGGCCCTGCCGGCGTCGTACGAGCAGGCGCTGGCCGCGTTGCGGGACGAGTGCCCGGAGCTGGTCGGCGAGTTGACGGGCCTGCTGCACGACGACGACCGCAACGGCGCGATCAAGCTGCTGCGGGAACGGACCGACATGGACCTGGCGGGGGGTTACCACCTCGTGGAGACGCTGACGGCCCGGCTGGGCTCGGCGTAACCACACCCGTGGCCGTCGCGGCACCGCGCGGCGGCCACGGGTCGTCCGGCGGGAAGCGCCCATGGACACCCCCTAGGGGCGGCCGGCGGTCTCCAGGCCGGGGCGCGTGTCGTCCGGGTCGCCCGCCCCGGCCACCGGCGGCGCGCCGCTCGCGGTGGGCGGCGCGGGTGTGACCGGGTCCGGAGTCGAGGTCGGGGTCCGGGGCGTGACCGGGGTCGCCGGGGGCTCCGCGCCGCTGGCCGCCGTGCGGCCCCACGCCGTGCCCGCCAGGATCAGCAGCACGCCCAGCAGCCCCGGCAGGCCGGGCCGGTCACCGGCCAGGGCGATGCCGGTGACGGCCGCCCACACCGGTTCGGTACCGAGCAGCAGGCTGACCCGGGACGGCGAGGTGCGGCGTACCGCCCACATCTGGACGAAGAACGCGAACAACGTGCAGAACACCGACAGGTAGAGCAGCCACGCCCAGTCGCCGCCCCCGAAGTCGGCCGCGGCGGCCCACGGCGTGGCGCCCGTCCCCGGGGCGGCGCACAGCAGGGCGAAGACCAGCACCGAAGAACCCAGCTGAACGGTCGTCAACGACATGGCGTCGGCGCCCTCCACCGATCGCATCCGCGACATCGCGAGCACGTGCACCGTACGGGCGACGGCCGCGCCCAGCATCAGCAGGTCGCCCAGGGACGGCTCACTGAAGCCCGCGCCCTGCGTCAGCAGCACCACCCCGAGGACCGAGAGCCCGGCCGCCGCGACGAACGAGGACGACAGGCGCGTACCGCGGATCCGGCTCTCCGCGAGAGGGGTGAAGATCATGGTGAGGCTGATGATGAGCCCGGCGTTGGTCGCCGAGGTGTGCACGACCCCGTACGTCTCCAGGACGAAGACGGCCGCCAGGATCAGGCCGAGGACCCCCGCTCCGCGGATCTGCGCGCCGCTCATCGCGCGCAGCCTGCGCCACCCGGTCGCGACCAGTACGGGCAGGACGACGGCGAACCGCAGCACCAGGACGGCCAGCACCGTCCGGTCCGTGGTGACGCCCTTCGCGGCGAGGTAGCTGGACCCCCAGACCACCGCGACGAGCAGGACGGGCAGATCGGTCAGCCAGGCACGGCGTGCCGCGGTGACGGTCATGGGGCTCCTCGGACGAAAGGCCGACAGGCGTGGGGCGGCGCCCGGGACGTGGTGCGGGTGGCCACCGGGCGGGGAACGGGCGTGCGCCGACCGCACGGGTTCCCTCGGCCACCGGGTCGCCGGATCGCCGGGTGCGGGGCGGCGTTCGTACCCGGCACCGGCGGCGGGCCCGCACAGCGTAATGGCCGACCGGCGTGGCGCGGGGGGCGGTGGGACGCGGGGCGGCGGGACGCGGGGCGGCGGGACGCGGGGCGGCGGGACGCGGGGCGGCGGGGGAGCGCGTGGGTGCGGCGTGGCGAGAAGTGGCCGAAATTCCCAAGGCGGTGGCGAGAGCGGTCCACCCTCCGATAAGTTAGGCAAGCCTAACCTAAGGAGTGAGGGATGAGCAGTCGCACCGATACCCGCCCGGCCGAACCATCCGGCGCGGAGCGGGTCCGCTCCGTACTGTCCGCCGCACGGTCCCTGACGGTGACGACGCACGGGTACCGCTGCGACCTCGTCGGCGCGCACACCCTCGACGACCGTGGCCGGCTGACGCTGCGGCTGCCGGACGACTGCCACCTGGCCGCCGCCGTGGCCTGCGCGCCCCGGGGCGACCTCGCCGCCGTGCTGGAGTTCACCGACGTGGCGCCGGCCGCCGTACGGGACCGGGTACGGGCCCGGGTCACGCTCTCCGGGTGGCTGACCCGGGCGGGCATGGCAGCGGCGGACGGCGGGGCGAAGGGCGCCGGCGTCGGGAGCGGCGGGGCGGTGGAACACGTCGCCCTGCGCCTGGACGCCGTGCGGGCCACCCTCGACACGGGGGCCGGCGCGGAGGGCGTCGGGCTGGACGAGCTGGTCCTCGCCGGCGCGGATCCGCTGGCGGGCCACGAGGCGGCGCTGCTGATCCACCTGACCGACGACCACCCCGAGGCGGTGGCCCGGCTGGCCAGGCTGGTGGAGCCGCGCCATCTGCACGGCGTGCGGCGCGTGGTGCCCGTGGCCCTCGACCGGTACGGGATCACCCTGCGGCTCGAACGCGCCCGCGCCCACGACGACGTACGGCTCCCGTTCGCCGCCCCGCTGCGGGACGCCGCCGAGTTCGGCGACCGCCTCCAGACGCTGCTGGCCGCCGCGCACGCCTGTCCGCGCCGCCGCCTGCGCACCCGGCCGTGACGCGGCCTCAGGCGCCGCCGCCACCCGGGGCCGGTCCGGGTCCCGTCCCCGGGCCCGGCGCCGGCCGGCGGGACCAGGTCGCGGCGATCATCCGCGCGGCCGCGCCGGCCGCCGCCCTCTACACGCCCCCGCCCCCGCCTCGGCTCCCGTCCAGGTGTACGGGCAGCGAACGGTGACCATGGGAGATGAACGACTCCACCGGCCGCAGTCGCTCGGGCGGCACGGCCAACGCCAGGCCGGGGAACCGCTCGAACACCGCCGGCAACGCGATCCGCGCCTCCATCCGGCCCAGCGGGGCGCCCAGGCAGTAGTGGACGCCGTGGCCGAACGCCAGGTGTTCCTTGTCGGCCCGCGTGACGTCGAAGCGGTCGGCGTCCTTCCCGTACCGCCCGGGATCGCGGCCGGCCGCGGCGTACGCGGCCAGGATCGCGTCGCCCTTGCGGATGACCACGTCGTCGAGCGCGATGTCCTCGACGGCGTACCGCAGCGGCAGGCTGGCGACCGGGGCGTCCGACCGCAGGGTCTCCTCGATCACGTCGTCCCAGGAGGCGCGCCCCGCCCTGAGGTGCGCCAGTTGCTCGGGGTGGGTGAGCAGGGCGTGGATGGCGTTGTCGATGAGGTTGACCGTCGTCTCGTGACCGGCGCCGATCATGAGCACGAGGGTGCCGATCAGCTCCTCCTCGCTGAGCCGGGAGCCGCCCTCGCCGTCGCGTGCGGCGATGAGGCCGCTGGTCATGTCGTCGCCGGGGGACCGCCGCTTCTCAGCGACGAGGTCGCCCAGGACGGCGTGCAGCCGGGTGTGGGTGGTGGTGACCTCGTCGGGGCCGGCGGCGGTGTGGAAGAGGCTGTCGACGATGGACCGCAGCTCGTCCCGCTTCCCCTCGGGGAGGCCGAACAGCTCGCTGATCACCTGGATCGGGAGCGGATACGCGTACATCTCCCGCAGGTCGACGACGTCGCCGTGCCGCCCGGCCCCGGCGATCCGGTCCAGCAGGTCCGCGGTGATCGCCTCGACGCGCGGACGCAGGGCGGCGGTGCGGCGCGCGGTGAACGCCTTGGCGACCAGAGTGCGCAGGCGCTTGTGCTCGGCTCCGTACGCGGTGAACATGTTCTGCACCGCGACCCAGGTGAACAGGGGCCACTCCGGGGAGATCCGCCCGTCGATCCAGGCCGGCCAGTGCTGCCGCGGGTCCTTGGAGACGCGGGGGTCGGTGAGCAGCCGCTTCAGCAGCTCGGGGCCGGTGACCGCCCACGCCGGCACGCCGCCGGGGAGTTCGACACGGGTGAGGGGGCCTCTCTCCCGTAAGCGGGCGGCCTCTCCGTGGATGTCGCGGCCGGTCGGGTCGATCACCAGGGGTTCGTGGTCGTCGGGCATCAGCGCCTCCTGAACTCGCGTCGCGGCAAGGGGACTTCACGCTACGCGCGGGGCGGTTCCGGAACGAGACCGCATCGGTTCACTGAGAATGAGCGAAACCGGCCAGTAACGACATCACCATATGGTGTGCTTTCCCCGCCGTGGAATACACGGTTCACCTTGGGGAGGACTCTTGAAGGTTCGCTTCGCCGCGTCGGCAGCCGTCGTCGCCACCGCCGTCGCCGGAAGCCTGCTGACCGCCGCTCCGGCCGCCCAGGCCGCGGGCGGCGTCAGCATCTACCGCGTGTACTACAACTCGCCCGGCACGGACACCCGTTCCAACACCTCGCTGAACGCCGAGTGGGTGCAGCTCTACAACTCCAGCACCTCCGCCGTCTCCCTCACCAACTGGAAGCTGAAGGACCGGGCCGGCTGGACCTACACCTTCAGCGGCACCATCGGCGCCAAGGGGTACGTGACGGTCCACACCGGCCGGGGCAGCAACACCGCCGGGCACCGCTACTGGGGCCGGGCCGCGTACGTGTGGAACAACGACGGCGACACCGCGTACCTGCGCAAGGCGTCGGGCACGCTCGTCGACTCGTGCGCGTGGGGTTCAACCGGCTCGTCGAAGTACTGCTGACTGCCACTTCCGGGCGCCCGGGGTCGACCCCGGGCGCCGCGTGCCGCCGGGCGGCGGGTACGGTGCCGCGATGGCCGACGTCTACGAGCTCACCCTCGCACTGGACCTGCGGGACGACCTGACGGAACCGGAACTCGCCAAGGCCCGTCGGCACTTGGGCCTCGGCCCGCTTCCGGAGACCCCGATCGTCGTGACCGCCTCGCCATTCGTGTACGAGACCGACGACGGCGACCTCGTCGCGGAGGACGTCACGACGCCGATCCTCGGGCACCACGGCGAGGCCCGGAAGGTGGGCGGCACCCTCACCTCCACGCTGACCCGCCGCCCCTCCGGCGGCTGGGCGCTCGCTTCGCGGCAGGAGATCCACCCGGACCGGTTCGACGAGGTGGGCGCACTCCTCGTCCTGCCGGCGACCACGACCGCCGAGCGTCACACCCGGGCGGACGGCTCCGTCCACGTCGGCCGGACCCGCTTCCACGAGGACGACCGCCCCGCCCCGCTGGTGGTCCGGGACGGGCGGGCGGTGTGGCCCTGACCGCTCACGCGGTGCGCGCGTGCCGGCATCAGGTCGGGAACTCGGCCAGCCAGGCGCGGTTGAGCAGCTCACTCGGCAGGTAGTCCGACTCGACCTCGATCGGGACACCGGCGTCGCGGGCGAGGCGGGCGATGGCGAGCGGGCCCAGCGCCAGGTGGCCGGCGACGCCGCGTTCCCGCTTCTCGGACGCCGTCCAGTACAGCTTGTGCATCTCCAGGGCTTCGACGAGCGCCTGGTTGAACGCGCCGAGGGCCGGGCCACCCGGCCCGGCCACCACGTCGTCCATGGCCCGCATCACGAGAGGCAATCACCGGCCGCGCGCCTCGGTGCCGGCATCCGGCTCAGGTCGGGTACTCGCCCAGCCAGCCGTGCGTCAGGAGGTGCTTGGGCAGGTACTCCGACTCCACGTCGATCGGCAGCTTCCCGTCGTACGCCAGGCAGGCGATCGCCAGGGGGCCGAGGGCGATGGCTCCGTCGATGTCGGTCGACCGGTCCTCGGTGAGCGTCCAGTACGCCTTGTGCAGCTTGAGCGCCTCCACCAGGGCCGGGCTGAAGCCCTCCTCGTCGCGGCGGACGAAGTGGTAAAAGAGGTTGATCGGCGGATAGAGCAGCCCCTGCAGCATGTCCCGGGGGACGTTCCGCGCGACCGCCGGGTCCGACGCCTGGAGCGTGGCGGTGAGCTTCTCCACCAGCCCCGGCCGGCGCAGCCAGTACGTCTGGAGCGTGTCGATCCAGTGGTAGATGTACTCGTCGTAACGGCCGTCCGGTGACCGCAACCGGTCCAGCGGGATCTCGCACAGCCGCGTCATCCGCTCCTGCTCGCGGCAGACGACCGCCAGCCAGAACGCGGTCAGCCACGCCCCGGCGTCGGCCATCGAGGAGGGCCCGGCGGCCGGCAGCGTCCGGAGCTTGCGGTTGATGCGGCACTCGACCGTGCCCTCACGCGTACCCGTCACCGCGAACACGGCCGATCCGAGCTGCATCGCGTTGACCGCGGCGTCCCAGGTCTCCGCCTGCGCCGCCCGCGGGTCGACGGCGCAACGGGCGTTGAGGACGAGGAGCGAGGTGCTGAACGTGGACTCGATCAGCTCCGTGGAGGACTCCAGGCCGTCGATCTCCCCGGCGAGGTGGTCGGCGAGACGCTGCGCCAGCGCCTCGGCGTCGGGGCCGGACGGGATGCCGTGGCGAGCAACGTTCTGGGTCACGGAAGGGTTCCCTTGCTGAGGTCGAATCGCCGGTACTGGTAACCAGTGTACGTACCCTGGTTCTTCTCGCCCTTGACGACTACGTATTCCAACTTGTTGTCGCGCAGCGCGTTCTTCAGATCGGCTGCCAACTGGGTCTCACCGCGCTTTTCCATGAAGCGGATGATGTCGAGGAAATACTCCCGACTTCCCTGGGACACCCGTGCACCGCCGGGGAGGGTGCGAGATCCGAGTTCCGTGCCGGGACTGCTCTTGGCCTCGATCACCACGATCTTGCCGTCCGGGCGCTTCCACACCTGGTCGAACTGGTCGTTGCCGTTCTTCGGCCCGAGGAGGACCTGCTTCACGGCGCCCGGGTGGCGCTCGGCGACGTAATGGTGTTCCGCCGCGGTTTCACCGAAGCGCTCGGTCGCTTCGCCCATGTAGTCGTGCGACACCTTGTACGTCCGCGTCGCCTCCTCCCACAGGCCGGCCGACTCGGGAGTCCCCTCGGCCCCGTGCGCCCTGCCCGCCTCCGCCCTCCAGTCGGAGATCATGTTGTCCCACTGCACGGCGAAGTACCGCTCGCGTGCCGCCTGTTCGAGGACGCGCAGCCTGGCGCCGTCCGTCACGGTGTCCGCGCCCACGCTGACGTACTTGCTGTCCAGGAAGTGCGGCTTGGGCGGCTCGGGAACGTCCTTGGCGCGAATCCACGGACCGTCGTCCAGCCTGGTGAGCTGAGGCGGCGTGAATCCGCTCTCGTCGTAGGACTCCAGGCTCTTTCGCGTGCCGTCCTTCCGGTAATACTGCTCGCGGTACCCCGGTTCCTCGTTCGCGCGATAAACCTGGATCTCCTCGATCTGTTCACGCGTGAGAGAGCCTCGGGGACCGTACGGGTTCGGGCCGTCGACCATGAATTCCGGCCGCGGCACCGGCTGCCGGAGCGGGTTCGTGCCGTCACCCGCGGGAGCGCCCCCGCCGTCGCCCGTGCGGGCCGCGTCGTCCGCGCCCGCCGCCGCGTCGTCCACCGCGCCCGTGCCCGGGGTGTCCGGGAGGCCGGAGCCCGGGGTGGCGTTGTCGGCGCCCGAGGCGCCCGGGATGCCGTTGTCGGCCGTGGAGGCGCCGGGCGGGACGTCGCGGGAGCCGCCGGTGGTGGGGGTGTCCGCGTGGCCGCCACCGGGGACGTCACGGGTGCCGCCCGTGCCCGGGGTGTTGTCCAGGTTGTTGGTGGGCACGTTGTCGCCCGCGCCGCCGCCGGGGAGGTTGTTGCCGGCCTGGCCCGTGGGCAGGTTGTCGGCGAGACCGCCCGGGGTGTTGTCGGCGAGGCCCGCCGGGGTGTCCGGGACGCTGACCGGGGCGTCGTCGCCGACGCGGCCCACGTCGCCCAGGTTGGTGTCCAGGCTGTTGCCGAGGCTGACGGCGGTGTTGTCGCCCGCGTGGACGGCCGCGCCCGCCATGGCCGGGACCTTGGCCGGGGTGTCCACCCGGGGGTTGTCCGCGCCCGAGGCGGGGTTGGCGTCGGGGTTCGTACCCCGGTCGACCACGTCCGGGGGCGAGTTCTTGACGTCGCCGACGACCTTGCCGCTCTCGTCGAGGATGTTGCCGTCGCGGTCCAGGTACTGCGGGGGGTCGCCGTCCTTGACGGGCAGCGGCGTCGCGTCCGCGGGCACCGCCGGGGTGTCCTTGGGGAGGGCGACCGTGCCCTCCTGGAGCGGCGTCGAGCCCGCCGGGGCCGGGACGTCGTCCGGGAGCCTGACCAGGCCGTCGCCGAGGTCGACCGCGCCCGGCGGGACCGCGCTGCCCTCGGGGAGACGGACCGTGTCGGAGGGGACCTCGATCGCGCCCGGCGGCAGGGGGGTGCCGTCGGGGAGGTGGATTGTGCCGTCGGGGCGCATCAGTGAGCCCTCGGGGAGGATGACCGTCCCCTCGGGGATGGGCGGCACGTTGAGGTTGCCCATGCCCTTGAGGCCGGCCATCACGTCGCCGATCTTCGTGATGCCCGCGCCCGCGCCCTTGAAGAGGTACGTCGTCGGGTCGATGGCCCGGCCGGCCTTCCCCGCGAAGGAGATGGCCCGCGCCGCCGCACCGGCCTTGCCCGCGCCGGACACCGCGCCGCCCGCGCCGCCGGTGAACACGGTGGTCAGGACGTTGAAGGTGACCGCGCCCGCCGCACGGGCCGGGTTGGAGCCCCACTGGTCCCAGGCGACCAGCGCCTTGCCGGTCTCCTTCATGGCCGTACGGGAGTCCCTGATCCAGCCGGGCAGGTCCTTGTCGTCGGCCATCCAGTACGCCCCGGCCAGCGGGGTGGCGGTGATGACCAGGCCCGTGGCCAGCAGGCCCAGGCCCTTCCACGCCTGTCCGGCAGCGTCCCAGCCCTGGAAGCCGACCAGGGTGCCGAGGCCCTTGATGGTGCCCCAGACGCCGTCGACGATGACGCCCTTGCCGAAGTCGTAGGCGTGCTCCCACACCTGCCACCACGGCGTCGACTCCTCGACCGCGTCGCCCCAGGGCAGGCTCTTGGCCTGCTTGAGGGCCTCGGCGTCGTAGCCGTACATGCCCTCGCCGTTGGAACCGTCGTTGACCTTCAGCGCCTTGCCGCCGACCAGGGCGACGATCTTCGCGTGGGCGGCACGCTCGGCGGCCTGGAACTGCGTCCAGACCTCGGCGATCTCGTTGCGGCGGTCGTTGTTCTCCTCGACCAGGTCGCCGTCCTCGCGCCACTTGTCGTCGTCGGCGATCTTCTGCCGGAAGTTGACGGCGTCGCGGCGCAGGTCGTCCAGCTTCTGCTTCAGGGGGCGGATGTCACTGGCGTAGGTCCCGAGCGCGCCGGCGATGGTGCACATGTCGCCGCTGATGTCGAGCGCCTTGTCCTTCACCGGCTGGGTGGTGGCGAACAGCTGCTCGGCCTCGGGGGCCTTGTAGAAGGCGCTCAGGCCGCCGAAGGAGCTGTGCACGTCACCGGCGGCGGTGGCGATCTTGCCGCCGGCGCCGGACAGCGCCTTGACCTTCTCGTCGAGCAGCTCGAGGTTGCCGGTGAAGACCGGGACCTCGGCCGGGTCGACCGGCTGGTTCTCGCTCACTTCTTCCCCCCGAGCTCCTTCAGCAGGTCCAGTCGCACCTGTCGGGCCGCGTCCTGGGCCTCCTTGGCCTGGGTCAGGTCGCCCTCGACGTACTCGTTGGTCGCCGTGGCCGCGCCGATGACCGCCGCCTGGATGCGCTTCGCCATGGGTTCGAAGTGCGTCTTCTGCCGGCCGGTCATGTACTCGGCCAGCGCCGCGCCCACCGGGCCCGTCGCCTTCTGCGTCAGCGGCGCGCCCGAGGCCGTCGGCCCCTGCAACGGAATGTTCGTGGCCGAACCGGGCACCGCCGTACCCGCCGCCTGCGCGGCCTGCTGCATGTCGGTGACCAGGGCGTTGAGGGCCTTCTCCAGTTCACCGGCGTGTGTGCCGACGACCTTGAGCTGACCCTGCACCCCCTGGGGCTGGATGTCCCACGCCGTCATGAAAACGCTCCCCCGTACCCGCGTCAGCCGATGTTGTCGACCGCGGCCTTCGCGCGCTGCAGCGTCGCCTGCGCGGTCGCGTCGTTCTTCTCCAGCGTCGTCTTGAGCAGCTGGATGATGTTGCGGACCTCCTGCGAGGCGGCGTTCCAGCGCAGTTCCTTGCCGTGGTACTCGTCCGCCACGCCGTCGGCCGCGAAGTCGGTCATCGCCGCCTTCACCTGCGCGTCACGCGCGGAGATCACCTGCTCCAGACGCGCGATCACCGCCTGGATGTTCATCTGGGCCTCGGACGAGGCACCCGTGTCGTACGAACGACGGTCGCTACCCGCAGCAGCCATCAGCAATCAACTCCCCGTGTACGGATCGGTCTAGCGGCCCGAGAAACGCGCCGCGTCGAAGTTCGCCGACGACATCTGCGTCCGCGCGTTGTCACCCTGCTCCTGGTCACCGGAGCCGAACGCCGACTCCATGCCGGACTGACCGCCCAGGATGGCCGCCAGCGAACCGTTCAGCGCCGCCGTGATCTCGTCCGAGCGCGACTTGAAGGAGTCGAACGCCACCTTGCCCGCGCCGTTGAACTTGCCCTCCAACGGCGCCGCGGCCTGCACCAGCTGACGGATCAACAGGCCCAGGTCGTTGCTCGACCCCTGCGACTGGGACATCAGGGTCGACAGGACCTGTGCCCCCATATCGAACTTCATCGGGCTACCCCCGCTGCGATGGACGACCGTATGGATCGAATGTACGACTACATGCCTATCAACTCACGCGTCGCCGCTGCAATCGGCAATCACCGGCTCGTACCGGCTTGTGACGAACGCATGACATCACTCGCCCTTGAGGTGCCGCACCAGCCGCTCGAAGTCCTGCCACCCCGACAGGTCCGACGGGTCGCCGGGCAGCGGGTAGTACAGCGCCGGCCGGGTTTTCGGGCCCAGTTGGACCGGCGCGGCGGCCAGGGGCGTGTTCCGGGCACGGTCACCGGGCATCGCGCGCACCTCCTCCGCGCCGAGTACGAAGGCCAGCGGTACGCCCGGTCCCTCGAAGCGCGGCGGTACCGCCAGGTCTCGGCGCGCTTTGCGGAGTTGTACGAGCATCGACCGCAGGTTGTGGCGGGTGGCGAGCACCTCGGCGGCCCTCGGCACCGCGTCCAGCGGAGGCTCCTCGTCCGGCCCGTAGCCGAACGCCAGCGTCACCTCCTCCTCCACCCCCGCCTTCGTACGGCTCACCCGCACCGTGGCGAGGCCGGGCCGCTCCGGGCTGCCGACCACCACCACCCACGTCGGCTCGGGCGCCCGCTCGAAGGCCACGTCCGTCAGCCGCCGCAGCGACCACGGCAGGTTGGCGGGCTCCGCCGTGCCCCACCCGGCCGGTGCCTCACCGGTCAGCTCCCGCCACACCGACTCCAGAGCGCCGCCCAGCACCAGCCGGTCGTCCGCCGGGTGGACCGTGCGGAAGGTGACCGCGAGCTGCCGCTCCCCGCTGTCCGTGACGCCCTCCTGGTAGGAGGCGGCCACCCGGGCGCGCGGGTCGTCGTCCGTGGAGTCCGCCTCCGCGACCGGGAAGAACATCCCGTCCCGCCACGCCAGCACCGCGCCCGTCAGCCCGTCGTAGTAGCCGTCCCGCTGGTCCTGGACCACCCAGCGCGAGGGCCAGGCGGACAGCGCGGACCGTACCGCCGGCGAGAGCGTGGTACCCGCCGGGCTGACCACCTGGAGCCCCAGCCCGCCCTCGGCCGCCGCCCGGAACGCGTCCGCCAGCCAGGCCGTCATGGCGACCACGGGGCGGTCCTGGATGACGACGGCCACCTTGTCGGTCAGGACGTCCACCGCGGGCCGAGCGGTGGCCGGCGGCGCGACGCCCACCCCGTCCGACGCCACCACGGCCAGCGACCGCGCCGCCTCCGGGGGCCACGCCGAGCCGCCCGTCAGCGACACCAGCCGGGCCGCGAAGGTGCCCGCCAGCCGCTCGGCCTCCGCCACCCCGGTGGTGGCACGGGCCTCCGTCCACCAGAACGGCACCGGCGGCGGCGTGGCGCCGAGGAGCCGCTCCGCCTCGCCGCGGACCTGCACCAGCAGCGGCGCCTCGACGGAGACGAGCGGGCGGCCCTCCTCGTCGCAGAGCTGTACGACGGCGTCCTCGCCGGTCGTGTGCACCAGCTTGTCGGGGCCGCCCGACAGCAGGCCCGCGAGCACGGTCCACGGGTCCGGCATCCGCTCGGTGAGGGCTATGACGTCCTTGGTCATGGGTCGTCCGGTCCTTCGTCTCTTCGGGAGGTCTGTTCGGGGAGCGGTGAGGTCGTGCCGCCGCGGTGACGGCCGGTGCGCCGGGCGGCCGGGCCGGCGAGCGGCCGGGGGGTCGGGGGGTTGGTGCGCCGGGCTACTCGGGCGTGTACACCGTCTGCACCAGCCGGTTCGGCTGGCCCCGCCGGATCAGCACGCCCCGGCCCGGCGGCTGCTGCGAGGCGTACACGCCCGGGAACAACTGCCCCTCGCTGCGGTCGCCCGCCATGACGATCGCCGACGCCCCCGACTCGCGCAGGCCCTGCACCAGCGGCTCGTACATGCCGCGCGAGGCGCCCGCGACCCGGCGCGTCAGCACGAAGTGCAGGCCGATGTCGACGGCGGAGGGGATGTACGGCAGGAACGGGGCGAGCGGCGCCTGCCCGGCCGTCGTCAGCACGTCGTAGTCGTCGACGAGGACCACGATCCGCGGGCCGCTGCCCCAGCTGCCCGGCTCCAGGTCCTCCAGGCGGGCGCTCTCGTCGGGCAGCCGCTTCTCCAGCTCGGTGGCGATACCGGCGGCCAGGCCCCCGCACAGCTTGGCGTTGTACGCGTACCCGCCCAGGAACTCCTCGGGCACGACGCCCCGCAGGCCGCGCCGCGGGTCCATCACGGCGAGGACCAGCTCGTCCTCGCCGTACCGCTCGACCAGCCCGCCCGCGATGGTCCTCAGCAGGTTCGTCTTGCCGCACTCGCTGTCGCCCATCACCAGCAGGTGCTGGTCGTGCTCGAACAGGTCCAGCAGCACCGGCGCCAGCGCCGTCTGGTCCAGGCCGATCGGCACCCGCTTCGGCTCGGCCACCGGGCCGGGCAGCAGGTGCGGCTCCAGGACGTGCGGCAGCACCCGCACCGGCTGGGCGACCTCACCGCTCCAGGCGGCGCGCACCTGCCGGGCGGTGCGCTCCAGCACGGTGCCGAGGTCCGTGTTGTCGGACTGCCCGTCCGTACGGGGCAGCGCCGCCTGCGCGAACAGCTTGCCGTCCGTGAGGACGCGCCCCGGCTCGTCGGGCGACAGGGTCTCGGCGAGCTTGCGGTCGATGCTGGTCTCCGTGGCGTCGTTGAGACGCAGTTCGACGCGGGTGCCGAAGTACGACTGGGTCGCGATGCGGACGTCGTTCCAGCGGAGCATGCCGGCGACGACGTGGATGCCGTACCCGCCGCCCCGCTTGAGGATGTCGACCACGGCGTCGTCGAGTTCGTCGAAGTCGTCGCGCAGCGCGCCGAAGCCGTCGATGACGAGGACGATCTCGGCGGAGGCGAGCTGCGGCAGCCGGCCGGCCGCGTGCAGGGTGCGCAGCTGCTCCACGGAGTCGATGTTGTGCTCGCGGAAGAGGTCCTCGCGGGCGGCGAGCATGGTGCGTACCTCTTCGACGGTGCGGGCTGCCCGCTCGCGGTCGGCGCGGCTCGCGACGCCGCCGACGTGCGGCAGCCCGGTCAGGGCCTGGAGGCCGCCGCCGACGAGGTCGAGGCCGTAGACGCCGACCTCCTGCGGGGTGTGCGTCAGGGCGAGCGACAGGACGAGCGTGCGGAGCAGGGTGGTCTTGCCGGACTGCGGGCCGCCGATGACGGCGGCGTGGCCGCCCGCCACCGTGAGGTCCAGGTACCACTGGCCCTGCCACTGCCTGGTCGGGTCGTCGAGCAGCCCCAACGGCACCTGGAGCGGACCGCGCCGCGCGGAGAGCTGCATACCGCGCGGGCCGGCCTGGAGGGGGCCGGCGACCTGGTCGAGGGCGACCGCACCCGGCAGCGGCGGCAGCCAGATGCGCCGGACCGGGTCGGTGGGGGCGTTCTCCAACTGCTCGACCACCACGCCCAGCTCGGTCGGCCCGGTCTCCCGGCGCCGTACCGCGGCCTCCTGCGGGCCGGACTCCTCCGCCTGCCCCAGGGTGTTGTACGCCTCGTACTCAAGGGCCAGCGGACCGGTGTCCTCGTCGGCCGCCCGGCGCACCGGCCCGCGGTAGGCGCCGGAGACGTAACTCGCCTTGAACCGCTCGTAGTGGCTGGTGTCGACCTTCAGGTAGCCGAAACCGGGCAGCGGCGGCAGGTGGAAGGCGTCGGTGGTGTCGAGCACCGTGCGCGACTCGTCGGCGGAGAAGGTCCGCAGGCCCAGCCGGTACGACAGGTAGGTGTCGAGGCCCTTCAGCCGGCCGCCCTCGATGCGCTGGCTGGACAGCAGCAGGTGCACGCCGATGGAGCGGCCGATCCGGCCGATGGACAGGAACAGGTCGATGAAGTCCGGTTTCGCGGTGAGGAGTTCACCGAACTCGTCGATGACGATGAACAGGTGCGGCAGCGGGTCGAGGTCGGGGCGCTTCCCGGCGCGCAGTGCCGCGTAGTCGCCGATGTCGGCGACGTTGCCGGCGTCCTTGAGGACCTGCTGGCGGCGCTTGACCTCACCGGCGAGGGAGGCGTGGACGCGTTCGACGAGCCCGGCCTGGTTCTCCAGGTTGGTGATGACACCGGCGACGTGCGGCAGGTCGGCGAACGGCGCGAAGGTGGCGCCGCCCTTGTAGTCGACGAGGACCAGGGCGAGGTCCTCCGGTGGGTGGGTGGCCACCAGCGCCAGCACCAGGGTGCGCAGCAGCTCCGACTTGCCGGAGCCGGTGGCGCCGACGCACAGCCCGTGCGGGCCCATGCCCAGCTCGGAGGACTCCTTCAGGTCGAGCAGCACCGGCTCGTGGGCGTCGCTGATGCCGATCGGTACGCGCAGGAAGGCGCGCTCCCCGCGCGGCGCCCACAGCGTGGCCAGGTCCAGCCGTGCCACGTCGTCGATGCCCAGCAGGTCGGCGAAGTCGACCGGCCCGGACAGCGGCGCGTCGGCGAGCGACTCGGCCGACAGCCGCAGCGGCGCCAGCATCCGCGCCACGCCCTCGGCGAACGGTACGGACACCTCGTCCACCGTGCCGTGCGCGCCGACCGGCTCCTCCTGACGGAGGTCCTCGATCGCCACCTGGTCGCCGTCGACGGTGATGCGCACGCCGACGTGGCCGGGTTCCTGGACGCGCCGCTCCAGCAGGTGCAGGACGGTGACGCCCATCTCGCGCAGGCCCACCGCGTCGTCGGGGCGCGGCAGGTCGACGGCGTCCTCGCCGTGCCCGTCGGTCACGACCAGCAGCCGGGACGACATCGACAGCGCGTCCTTGCCGGACAGGCCGCGGCGCACCTCGGCGGCGTAGGAGGCGCGGCGGCGCAGTTCGGGGCCGAGCTGCCGGGCGAGCTGCGGCGCGGAGGGGGCGATGCGGCGGGCGGCGACGGGTCCGTCGAACTGGTCGGTGTCCAGCAGGTGCGGCATCCACTTGGCCCACTCCCAGTCGCCGAGCCGGTCGCCGGGCACCGCGAGCGCCACGCCCACGTCGTCGGGGGCGTGCAGGGCGGCGGTCTGGACGAGCAGGGCGCGCGCGACGCGCAGGCAGTCCTCGCGGGGGCCGACGACGCTGATGTTGCCGACGCGGTCGAGCGGCACGGTCAGCGGGAGTTCGGTGCCGGTGCGGAAGCGGTCCATCAGCGCCGACGCTTCGTTGAGCATGAACCGGTCGGGCGGGGTGAGGACGGAGGAGCCGCCCTGGTCGGCGATCCGCAGGTCCCGTACGGGCATCTCGCCGGTGCCGACGCGGACGCGCAGGAAGTCGGCGTCGAGCCGGCGGCGCTCCCAGAGGCGGGCGGGGTCGCGGACGATGTCGTACAGGGCGTGCGGCGGCGGGTTGAGCACGTCGGCCCGCTCGCGCCGCCGGCGTTCCTCGGCGGACAGCTCCTCCCGCAGGTCCTCCAGGTACGCGAGGTACGCCTCGCGCTGGGTGCGGCGGGTGCGCTGGGCCTTGCCGCGCTGCGAGAAGACCAGCACGAGCGAGCCGATGACGGTGACGACGAGGATCAGCGCGCCGAGCGCGGCGAACTGGCTGTTGCGGACGACCGTCATCATCACGACGGACGACATGACGCCGGCCACCGGCAGCAGCGACATCGCGATGTTGCCGCCCTTGCCCTCCGGGAGGTTGGGCGGGGCCTCGATGGTGCGCGCCTCGGATGCGGCGGGCGGCCGGGTGGTCCTGGCGGGGCGGTGTATCAGTCGGGTGCTCATCGGTCCGCTCCCCCTCAGTGGCGCTTCTGGGACAGCCGGAGGACGTCGGCGGCCAGCCGGGTGGCGGCCTGCCGGGTGGGGTGGGCGAGCAGCTCGGTGCGGATCGGGCCGCCGGCCGCCAGGTGCCGGTCGTAGGGCAGGACCTGGACGCCCGCGCCGGTGGCGGCGAGCCTCCGGGCGGCCTCGTCGAGGTCCAGCCCGGTGTGCGGCACGAGTTCGGAGAGGACGACGACGGTGCCGGCGATGATGTGGCGGGGCAGGCCCTGCATCCACTGGAGCACCGCGTGGGTGCTGGCGATGCCCTCCAGGGTGGCGGGGGTGGTCAGGACGCGGGCCTGGGCGGCGGACAGCGCGACGCGGGCGACCTCGGCGGGCAGGGTCTCGCAGTCGACGACGGTCACGCCGAAGTAGCGGCGCAGGGCGACCATGACCCGCTCGTACGCCCGGGTGTCCAGCATGGCGCCGATGCGGCCCTGACTGCCGGGCAGCAGCCAGGCGTTGCCGGGGAGCTGGACCAGGTAGCCGGTGACGTCCAGCAGTGACATCTGCGGTTCGACGATGCCCGCGACGTCGCCGGTGGTCCACCGCAGCGTCTCGGCGCCGAGCCGCAGCGGCAGGGACCCGAGGGCGGGGTCCGCCTCGACCAGCAGGACGGGGTCCTGCCGGTAGTGCGCGTAGGTGAGTCCGAGCAGCGCGGCGACGGTCGACTTGCCGGCGCCGCCGCGGATGGAGGTGACGGCGATCTGCCGTCCGGTCGTCACCGGCTGCTGGAGCGTCTCGGCGGTACGGGTGGTCTCGGCGACCTCGCGGGCGGCGGACGAGGAGACGGTACGGCGTACGGCGCGGACGGCCCGTGCGGCGAACGGCTCGCCCCGGCGGGGCTTGCGCCCGGCGGCGGCGAGGTCCTTGTCGACGACGGGGCGCGAGTCGGGGGTGGCGGGCCCCCGCGGGTACGGGCTCGGGCCCGCGGGTGCGGCGGGTGCGGTCGGTGCCGGGGCGGTCGGTGCGGCGGCCTGCCGCGCGCGGGCCGCCTCGGCCGCCCGGGCCAGCGCCGCCTGGGCGTGCGGATCGGCGGCGGCGTACGGGGCGTCGTACGTCTGCGGGGCCTGCTGCCGGGGTACGTGCCCGGCCGCCCGGGCGGGCGGTTCGGGGGCGGGCGGCGCCGCCGGCGCCTGCTGCCCGCCGGCGTGCGGCGGTCGGGCCAGGAGCGGCGCCGGGGCCGGCGGGGACGGCTGGGCGGGGGCCGGCTGCGTGGAGGCGTGGGGCGCCGGGGGCGGGGGGACCGCGCTCCCGGGCGTACCGGCCGCACCGGGTACGGGCGCGCCGGCACCCGGCGTCCCGGCCGTACCGGCCGCTCCGGTGACGGGCGCGCCGGCGGGCGCCGGGCCGGCCGCGGGCGCGTCCGGCACGGGGGTGGTGTCCGGCCGGGGGGCCGGGGTGTCGGCGTCCGGGGCCCGCGTACCCTCCTGCGGCGTGGCCTGCGGGGCTCCGGCGCGCAGATCGCGCAGGACGTCGCCCTGCCAGTTGTCTCCGTTCGGCATGTCTGCCCTTCTTCTCCCGCCCCGCCGCGGCACCCGGAACCCGGGCCCCGGACCTCGGAACCCGGACCTCAGAACTTGTCGAGCAGTTGCCCGTACACGCCGAACACACCGACCGCGAGCGGGAAGAGCCCCACCATGCCGATGGATTCGACCAGATCGGCCGTGCGCCGCAGCCGCACCCGGACGTGCTCCGGCGGCTGGACCGCCAGGACCACCAGCGGCAGCACCGCCGCCGCGCACAGCACCACGAGCGGCCCGGCGCCCCCGGCGTGGTCCATCCACAGCACCACGAGCCGTACGACCAGCACCGCGGCCGCGGCGAAGAGCGCCACGACCTCCGCGACCAGGGGGAAGGCCCGCGCCCTGGACAGCAGCACCACGGCCACGACCGACGGCAGTACGACCGTCCAGACGCTCGGCCGGTCCGCCAGCGTGAGCAGCCACCCGCCGGCGGCCGCCGACAGCGCGGTGACGATCGTCGCGAGTACCAGGCCCCGGTGCGTGGCGGCCAGGGCGTTGTCCACCTGGTGGCGGCTGACGGAGGCACCGCCCGAGCGCCGGTCGTCGAGCGCGGTGAGCCCCGACGCCATCAGGGCGAGCCGGGGCAGCAGGCCGAGCAGCACCACGGAGAAGACGGCCATGACGGCGCCGAGCCGCGCCGGGTCCCCCTGGACGGCCGCGACGGCCTCCCAGACGAGGGCGAGTCCGGCGGTGGCCCCGGCGCCGATGAGCCCGCCGCGGCCGAGCGGCGAGAACTGGCCCAGCATCGCCAGCGTGACGGTGAGCGCGCCGGCGACGGCGGCGAGCCGCGCGGCGCCGGACCAGTCGTGCGCGTCGGCGGCGGTCCACGCGGCGAGGGCCCCGAGCGCCCCGGAGGCGATCAGGAGCGCCGTCGCCAGGCCCCGGTTGCCCCGGCCGATCCGGGCGACGAGCGCCCCCGCCGCGAGCAGGACGGCCGTCACGGCGGCGAGGGCGCCGGCCAGGGCGTCGAGCGCGAACTCCCGGCGGGCCAGCAGCGCGGCGACCACCGCGAAGACGACCGTCGCCACGCCCGCGCCCGCCCGCCGGGCGGCGGGGCGCCAGCGCCAGGCCTGGAGGTCGAGGTCGTCGGCCACCTGGTCGGTGACGTCGTGCACCACGGGCGCGGGCGGCGCGGAGTGGGCCCTGACGAGCCGGAGGACGGCGCCGTCGGCGACCCCGGCGGACGCCAGGGTGCTGTCGTGCGGCAGCGCGGAGCCGTCGGACGTGATCAGTTGCCGGGTCATCGGCCGGGACGCGGCACGGTCGTCGAGCAACTGGAGGATGTCCGGGAGCAGTTGCCCGATCGGTGTGTCCGAGGGCAGGACGATGTCGGCCCGGCGCCGCTCGCCGACCAGGGTCACCCTGCTCAGTTGCGCCCGGGAAGTCGTTGCTGTGCTCACCACTTACGGGAACCTATCATCGCGACGTCGGGAACTTTCGGGCCATTTCGACCTGCATCGAGGTGTGCACCGCCGACGTTTCCCCCTTCCCTTCACGGGTGTCACTGCGAAGTCCTGCCGGTGTCCGCGGACTTCCCCGGCTTCGCCGGTTGTTCGTACCGCTGCTCCTGCTTGCGCTGCTCGGCCTTCTGCTTGGCCAGGGTGTGCTGGAGGAAGGACCACCCGACGCACCCCGCGCACAGGACGGCCGCGATGGCGATGCCCGCGAAGACCTTGCCGAGCCGCTCGTCCGCCGTACGCCGCGACCGCTGGGCGCCGAACAGCAGCGCGTCGCGCATCCTGCGCCGGCGTACGGCCACCGACTCCAGGAGCTGGCTGTCGTAATCCCGTGCCATGCGTCGTCCGTCCCCCTTGCTTTGCCTCCGCAACATAAGGCATGGGCGAGCGGCCAGTACACCCCAGGGCGGTGCCCCGGGCCGCTGTCCCGGGACCGTGCCGGCGGGCGGCGCCCGACGGCGGAGCGGGCGGCCCGTGCGGTGGCGCCGGTCGGCGTGCGGGCGGACGCTGGAGTGCGAGGACGACCGTACGGACCGGCTCAGAGGGCGAACGCATGATCCAGTCAGCAGACATCCGCGAGTGGCGCGACCACGACGTCGTCGACCCCAAGGGGCACAAGATCGGCGTGCTGGAGGCCATCTACGTGGACACGGCCACCGACGAACCGGCCGTCGCCACCGTACGGACGGGGCTGCCCACCCGGCAGCGGCTGGTGTTCGTCCCGCTCGACGAGGCGGTCGTGGGGCCGGACTACCTCAGGGTGTCGCACTCCAAGGGCGAGGTCCGCAAAGCCCCGTCGATCGGCACGGACGACGTCCTGCCCGCGGAGGGCGAGGCGGAGATCTTCCAGCACTACGGCATGCCGTACGAGCCCGGCGCCGGCGGCGAGCGGAAGCTCGCGCGCCGCTGATCCGGTCCGCCACCCGAGGAGGTGCCCGTCCATGGCGTTGTTCCTGTTCCTGATCATCGTCGCCGTCGTCCTCGGGCTCATCGGCGTCGTCGCCGAGGGCCTGATGTTCCTGCTGATCATCGGCATCGTCGTGCTCGTCCTCGACGTGCTGTTCCTCGGGTTCCGCTGGTCGCGGCGGTCCCGAGGCCGCCCGGTGCGCTAAGGGGCGTCCGTGAGGCCGCTCCTCACCCGGTCGGCCGAGCGGCCCGGTCCGGCCCTTGAGCCGGTGCGGGGCGGGGCGCCAGGGAGGCCGTGAACGGGTGGCGGGGTGCGGCCAGGACCTGCCGCGCCGGGCCCTGCTCGACCAGCTCCCCGCCGTCCAGGACGGCGATCCGGCCGGCCAGGGCGGCGGTGTCCGGGTCGTGGGTGATGAGCACCAGGGACAGGTCGCCGCGCTCCCGGAGGAGGGCGGCCAGCGTGTCGAGGATGCCGCGCCGGGTGACCGTGTCGAGGCCCGAGGTGATCTCGTCGCAGACCAGCACCCGGGGCCGGGCCAGCAGCGCGCGGGCGAGGGCGGCGCGCTGCAGCTCGCCGCCGGAGAGCCGGCCGGGGCGGCGGTGCACCAGGTCGCCGTCGAGCCCCAGGGCGGTGAGGGTGCGCAGGGCCTCGGCCGTCGCCCCGCCGGGGGCCGCGCCGCGCAGCCGGACCGCCGTGCGGGCCACCTGGCCGAGAACGGGGCGGTGTTCGTCGAAGGCGGCGCGGGCGTCCTGGAACACGTACTGCACCGCCGCCAGCTGCTCGCGGGTACGGGCGCGCAGGCTGTGGGGCAGCGGGGCGCCGTCGAGGAGGACGTCGCCTTCGTGGTCCCGGTGCAGCCCGGCCAGGCAGCGGCCCAGGGTCGTCTTGCCGCTGCCGGACCGGCCCACCAGCGCCAGGCACTCGCCGGCGCGCAGGGCGAGGTCCTCGGCGGTGCGCAGCACGGTCGCGCGGCCGTGCCGGGCGGTGAGGCCCGCGGGCACCCGCAGGACGGCACCGGCGGCCCCACCGGACGCGGGCTCGAAGGACGCCGGTCCCGCGAGCGCGGCACCACCGGGCGCGGGGCCCGTGCGTACCGGCTCCTCCGGTGCCGGCTCCCAGCACGCGGCGAGGAGTTCGCGGGTCCAGGGGTGGCGGGGCGCGCGCCACAGCCGGTCGGCGGGGCCGGACTCCACCACCCGGCCGTCCCGCATGACGAGCACCTCGTCGGCGAGGTCCCGCACGACGTCCAGGTCGTGGCTGAGCAGCACCAGGGCGATGCCCTGCCGGGCGACCGCCGCGAGCCGGGCGACGACGTGCCGCTTGGTCAGCGGGTCCAGGCCGGTCGTCGGCTCGTCGGCGACGACGACCTCGGCGCCGAGCAGCAGCGCCTGGGCGAGGACGGCACGCTGCTGCTGGCCGCCCGACAGCTGGTGCGGGTAGCGCCGCAGCAGGTCCTCGCCCTCCGGGAGCCGCGCGCGGGCGAGGGCGTCCAGCACGCGGTTCCGGGCGGCGGTCCGGCGCTCCCGGCGCGGCAGGGAGCGCACCTGGGCGCGGGCGATGTCGGTCAGCAGGGCGTCCACCCGGCGGGCCGGGTTGAGGACGGCGCCCGGCTGCTGGGGCACGTAGCCGACCAGGCCCCGCGGCGCGCGGACCTCTCCGGTGACGTGCGCTCCGGCCGGGTACTCGCCGAGGAGGGCGAGGCCCGTGGTGGTCTTGCCGCTGCCGGACGCGCCGATGAGGGCGGTGACCCTTCCCGGTGACACGCGCAGGTCCACACCGTCGACGATCGCCCGGCCGCCGACGGCGACGCGCAGGTTCCTGATCTCAGCGACGGGGTTCACGTCCGTCTCCTCTTCTCCAGTACCGCGTCGAAGAGCAGGTTGCTCCCCATGGTCAGGGCGACGATCAGCAGCGCGGGCACCACCACGGCCCAGGGCTGGACGAACAGCCCGGTGCGGTTGCGGTCGACCATCACCGCCCAGTCGGCGGCGTCCGGCGCCACGCCCACACCGAGGAACGCGGCCGTCGCCACCAGGTACAGCACGCCCGTCAGCCGTACGCCCGCGTCGGCGACCAGCGTGCGGGCGGACGACCTGCCGACGTACCCGACCGCCATCCGCCACCACGTCTCGCCCTGCATGCGCAGCGCCTCCACGGCGGGGCGGGACGCCGCCTCCGCCGCCGCGGCCCGCACGATGCGTGCCGCGTCCGGGATGTTGACCAGCGCGACGAGCAGGGCGAGGCCGAAGGGGCCGGGCGAGAACACGGCGGCGACCAGCAGGATCATCAGCAGCGACGGCACCGCGAGCAGTACGTCGAGGGGCCGCATCAGCAGCTCCTCCAGCCAGGCGCGGTGGGTGAGCGCGGAGATCAGCCCGAGCGGCAGGGCGGCGGCGTAGGCCAGGGCCGTCGCGGCGAGCGCGACCAGTACCACCGGCCGGCCGCCGAGGAGCACCTGCCGCCACACGCCCCGCCCGGTGAAGTCGGTGCCGAGCCAGTGGCCCCCGCCCGTGGTGAACGAGGTGGCGCGCGGGCCCGGTTCGCCCGCGAACAGCGGGCCGAGCAGGGCGAGGAGGAGCGGTACGCAGACGATCAGCCCGCCCAGGACGAAGCGCCGCCTCACGCCGCCACCCCCGCCCGGGGCGCGAACCGGCGCGCGACGAGGTCGGCGCCCAGGTTGAGGACGACGGTGGCCACCCCGAACACCACGGCGAGGCCCTGCACCACCGGCACGTCCCGTTCGGCGACGGCGTTCATCAGGACGGTGCCGAGGCCGGGGATCACGTACAGCGCCTCCACGACGATCACCCCGCACAGCAGCCAGTCGACGGTGCGGGCCAGTTGCTGCGCGGCGGGCGTGATCGCGTTCGGCAGCGCGTGCCCGTACCGCACGCGGGCGCCGCCGATGCCGTACCGGCGGGCCTGGACGGCGTACGGCGACGCCAGCGCGTCGATCATGCCCGCCCGTACCAGCCGCGCCAGGGAGCACACCGGCCGCGCCAGCAGGACGGCCACCGGGAGCACCAGGGTGGCGGGGTGGGCGAGCAGGTCGGTGCCGTGGCCGACGGCGGTCGGCGGCAGCCAGCCGAGCCGCAGCGCGAACACGGTGATCAGCAGCACCCCGAACGCGAACTCCGGTACCGCGTACACCCCCAGCGTCACCGAGCTGACCAGCCGGTCCGCCCACCGTCCCTCGTGCCGCGCGGCCAGCACCCCGAGGCCCACCCCCACGGGCACCAGCAGCGCGACCGTCAGGGCGGCGAGCAGCAGGGTCGGTCCGAAGCCGTCCGCGATGTACGTGGCGACCGGCCGCCCCGACGCCAGCGAGGTGCCGAAGTCGCCGCCTACCAGCCCCGCCGCCCAGTCGGCGAGCCGCTCGTGGGCGGGCCGGTCCAGCTCCATCGCCTCGCGGATGGCGGCGATCCGCTCCGGGTCGGGCTGGTCACCGGCCAGCGCCACGGCGGCGTCGCCCGGCAGCGCCTCGGTGAGGGCGAAGACGAGCAGGACGACGGCCGCCGTCTGGCCGGCGCCGAGCAGCAGCCGCCGGACCAGCCAGGACGTCACGCCAGCCACACCTTGTCGAAGCGCGCCCAGTCGAGGGAGTTGGCGGGCGCCTCGGACGCGACGCCCCGGACGTTGCCCGCGGTGCCGAGGATCCAGTCGGCGAACCCCCACACCAGGAAGCCGCCCTCGGCGTGCAGACGGCGCTGCATCCGCTCGTAGACCGCGGTGCGGGCCGCCTTGTCCTCGGTGGACTGGGCCTGCTGGTAGAGCGCGTCGAAGTCCTTGTGCCGCCACTTGGTGGCGTTGGTGGTGGAACCGGTCAGCAGCCGCTGGGAGATGTGGGCCTCGATCGGCATGGCTCCGGAGCGGTAGCAGCACAGGGTGCCGGAGTCGAGAATGTCCTTCCAGTAGCTGTCCTTGCTGCCGGTCCTGACGGTGACGGTCACCCCGGCCTTCGCCGCCTGGTCGCGGAAGATCGCGGCGGCCTCGGTGAACCCGGCGGCGACGGGCGAGGTGTCGAGGGTGACCTTCAGCCCCTCGGCGCCGGCCTGCTTGAGCAGTGCCTTGGCCCGGTCGAGGTCTTGTTCGCGCTGCGGGAGGCTCGCGGCGTAGTACTCGTAGCCCTTGCCGAACAGGTCGTTGCCGATCTCGCCGGCGCCGGACAGGGCGCCCTCGACGAGTTCCCGGCGGTCGGCGAGCAGGAAGAACGCCTCGCGGACCCGCCGGTCGTCGAACGGCGGCCGGTCGGTCTTCATGGCGAACGACTGCATGGCGCTGTTGCGGAGCCGGACGATGCGGATGCGCCCCTGCCCCTCGTGGGCACGGGCGGTGGTCGGGTTCAGCTCGTGGGCGTACTCGACCTGACCGCCGAGGAGGGCGTTGACGCGGGCCGACTCCTCGTTGGCGACGACGAACTCCAGCTCGTCGAGGTACGGGGCGCCGTCCCAGTACGCGTCGTTGCGCCGGAAGACGGCGGAGCGGCCGGGCGCGAAGGACACGAAGCGGAACGGGCCGCTGCCGACGGGCTTCCGGTCGAAGTCCGTGACGTCCTGGGGGACGATGTAGGCGCCGAACGCGGCGAGGACGTTGGGGAATTCGGCCGTGGGCCGCTTGAGGACGAACTCGACGGTCCGGGCGTCCACGGCACGGCTCGCCCTCAGGTCGATCGGCTCCAGGGACGCCTTCGCGCGGAACGCCTTGTCCGGGTCGGCGATGCGGCGGTAGCTGTGGAGGACGTCGGCGGCGGTGACCGGCTTGCCGTGGTGGAACGTCGCCTCGCGCAGGGTGACCTTCCAGCGGTCCAGGCCCCCGTTGGGCTCCCAGGACGCGGCCAGGCGGGGGCGGGCGGACAGGTCGGGCCCGTAGTCGGCGAGCTTGTCGAACAGGGCCTTGGCGCGGGCGACGTCGGCGAACAGGTTGCTCAGGTGCGGGTCGAGGGTCTCGCTCGCGCCGCCCCCGGCGAACGCGGCGCGCAGCCGCCCGCCACGCCGGGGCTTGCCGTCGCCCGCGCCGGTGGCGTCGGGCCCGGCCCCGGCGCAGCCGGTGAGGGCGATCGCCCCCAGGCCGGCGACGGCGGTGGCGGTGAGGAAGCCCCGGCGGCGCAGCCCGGGGAAGCGGGGTTCGGTGGCGGGGATGTCGTTCATGGCGGTGTCTTCCTTGCTGTGCGGGCGGACGGCGGTGTCAGCTGCCGGGGGACGTGAGGCGGGCGACGAGGTGCAGCCGGTCGCCGTCGGCCGTGGCGGCGGGCGGGTCGCCCTCGCGCCACGGCGGCTCGGTGCGCGGGCCGGGCCGGTCGTACAGGCCGAGGACCTCGAAGCCGTGGGCCGCCAGGACGTGGCGCAGTTCCTGCGGGAAGAGCAGCCGCCACGCGGAGCGCTGCTCGGCCGGTGGCGACCCGTCGTCGGCGGTCCACACGCGGGTGCGCCGCAGCAGCTGGGCCGCCCGGTCGACGGAGAGGGTGGTGGTGGCGCGGTAGGTGGTGCCCCGCCAGGTGAAGCCGGTGACGGTGGGGGCGTCGAGGAGTTCCGTACGGCCCAGGAAGAAGGCCCCGTTGCGCATCTCGGCGACGAGCAGCCCGCCGGGTGCCAGGGCGCGGCGGCAGGAGGCCAGGAACCCGTCGAGCTGGTCGTTGGTGTGGCAGTACAGCAGGGCGCTGTCGAGGCACACCACGGCGTCGAAGGCCCGCGTCCCGAGGTCGAAGCCGTGCAGGTCGGCCCGGACGTAGTGGGGGCCGGGGTGGTGGGCGCGGGCGTGGGCCAGCATCGTGTCGGACAGGTCCGCGCCGGTGACCTCGCGTCCCGCGGCGTGGAGGCGCGCGGCGTCGCGGCCGGTGCCGCAGCCGATGTCCAGGACGCGCGGCCCGGCCCCGTACCGGCGCAGGGTGTCCTCGGTCCAGCGTCCGGCGAGCCGGTCGGGGTCGGGGAACCGCGCCTCGTACAGCGCGGGGTGGTCGGTGAGCAGGTTGGCCGTGGTGGTCATACGCGTCGCCTCGTGTCCTTCGGTTTCCCGGCGCGTCCGGGCGCCGCCGCGGCTCCGGGGCCCGGGCCGGGTCCGGGGTCGGCGCCGGGCTCGGGGCCGGGGTCGGTGCCGTGCTCCGGCAGGGCCCGGAGGCGGTGCAGCCACGCCACGCCCGCGGCGGAGGCCAGCCCGAGGGCCAGGCAGCACGCCCAGGGCAGCCAGGCCGCACCCCCGTGCCCGCCGGCGTCCATGGCCCGGCCGACGACCGTGTTGCCCACGGCGGCGGCGACGCCGGAGACCGCGTAGAACAGCCCGAAGTACGTGCCGGTGAGCTCCGGCCGGCCGAAACCGGGGATCAGCTCCATCACGAACGGCTGGGCGATCATGACGCCCAGGTACAGCAGCAGCGCCCCGCCCAGCACGGGCAGCACCCGCAGCGCGGCCTCGGCCGGGCCGCCGGGCGCCGGCCCGCCGCCCGCCACCGCCATGGGCGGCAGGAACGACAGCCCCATCAGGGCGAGCCCCGAGGCGATCCACCGCGCCCGGCTGCCGCGCCGCTTCAGGGCCCGGGTGAGGGGCAGCTGGAGCGCCAGGTTGGCGAGGGTGCCGACGAGGAACACCAGCCCCGCGGCGCCGTCCCAGCCGGTGGCCGCCCGCGCCCCGTCGGGCAGCAGCAGGTACAGCTGGTTCTCCATGGTGAACATCCCGACCATCGCCAGGGAGAAGGCCCCGAACCGCCGGTTGCCGACCACCTCCCGCCAGTCGCCGAGCACACTGCCGTGGACGGGCGGGGCGGCCTCGCGCGCCGGGAGCACCAGCGCCTGGGCGACGGTCAGCAGGGCGAAGATCCCGGCCGCGGTGAGCGCGGAGACGCGGAAGTCGACGAGCAGCAGGGCGCTGCCGAGGAGCGGGCCGACCAGGGCGCCGGTGGTCGCGAACACGTTGAACAGGGCGAACGCCTCGGCCCGGCGCTCCCCGGCCTCCTGGGCGAGGTAGCTGCGGACGGCCGGGTTGAACAGGGCGCCCGCCAGCCCGCTGAGGACGGAGGCGGCCAGCAGCACCACGAGCCCGTCGCCGAGCGCGAACATGCCGAAGCCGACGGTCCGCAGCGCGCACCCGGTGATGATGACCCGGCGCGCCCCCAGCCGGTCCGAAGCGGAGCCGCCGATGAGGAACAGGCCCTGCTGGCTGAGGTTGCGTACGCCGAGGACGACGCCGACCAAGGCCGCCGACATCCCCAGGTCGTCGGTGAGGTGCAGGGCGAGGTAGGGGATCAGGAGATAGAAGCCGGTGTTGACGCCCAGCTGGTTGACCAGCAGGAGCCGGATCGCGAGCGGGAAGCCGCGTATCTCGTGCCAGGTCTTCACTCGTCGCCCCCTTCGGTGCGGTGGCGTGGGCGTACGCCGAGGCCGGGGCTCCAGCCCGTGCGTACGGTGCCGTCGGCGCCGCCGATGCCGGTCCACGGGTCGTCGGCGAGGAGCAGGTGCCCGTCCAGGTCGGTCCACCGGGCGCGGTCGGCCAGGTGGACGGCGGGGGCGATGCCGAGGGTGCTGGCGGTGAGGCAGCCGAGCATCAGGTCGGTGCCGCTGCCGGCGATCAGCTTCGCGATCCGCAGGGCGGCGGACGGGCCGCCGCACTTGGCGAGCTTGACGTTGACGCCCTGGACGCGTCCCGCGAGGCGCCGGACGTCCTCGATGCCGACCGCGTCCTCGTCGGCGACGACCGGCAGCGGTGAGCGCTCGGCGAGCCGTGCCAGCGCCTCGGGGTCGCCGGGGGCGAGCGGCTGCTCGACGGCCTCCACGCCCAGCGCCGCGAAGTACGGCAGCAGGCGCTCCGCCTCCGCCACCGTCCAGGCGCCGTTGGGGTCGAGCAGGAGCCGGGCGTGCGGGGCGGCGGCGCGCACGGCCCGTACGCGTTCGACGTCGTCGTCCGGGTCGGGCGCACCCGCCTTGATCTTGAGGACGGTGAACCCGTCCCGCGCCAGCCGGCCGGCCTGCGCCGCGGCCCGCCGGGTTGGGACGATGCCGATGGTGCGGGCGGTCGGGGCGCACGGCGGGGCGCCGGGCGGGACGGGGTCGCCGAGAAGCTGGTGCGCGGGGGTGTCCGCGCGCTTGCCGGCGAGGTCGAGCAGCGCCGACTCGACCGCGGCGGTCACCGCCGGCGGGCCGTCGGTCAGCGCCGGGTCGCCGGCGCGCAGGGCGCCGAGGGCGCTCTCGGGGCCGGCGTGCCGGAGCAGTTCGCGGGCCCGGTCGTCCAGCAGCCGCCCGATGGTGGGGGCGTCGAGCCCGTAGTACGTGCTGGTGACGACCTCCCCGTGGCCGGACAGCCCCTCGTGCCGGACGGTCAGCCACACCGCGTCGCGGGCGGCCATGGTGGAGCGGGAGATGCGCAGCGGCTCGGTGAGCCGGAGGTGGACGGTGCGGCGGGTGACGTTCACGGGGTCTCCTCGGCGGGGCGGCCCAGGGGGTCGGTGACGGTCCGGCACCGGGCCCAGCCGGTGGCCTCCACGGCACGCGGGTGGGGGATCTCGACGGGCCGGGTGGCGGCGGTGGACGGGTCGACGCCGTGGGCGGTGGTGAAGTCGTCGTCGTACACGGAGCCGAGGTAGCGGTGCGGTCCGTCGGGGAAGACGGTGGCGACGACCGCCCCGGGGTGGACGCGGGCGGCCCAGGCGGCGACGAGCGCGACGGCCCCGGTGCTCCAGCCGCCGCTGACGAACCCGGTGCGGGCGAGGCGGCGGCAGGTGTCGACGGCCTCGGCCGGGCCGACCCAGTGGACCTCGTCGAACGCGTCGTAGGCGACGTTGCGGGGGTGGATGCTGCTGCCCAGGCCGCGCATCAGGCGGGGCCTGGCTGGCTGGCCGAAGATGGTCGAGCCGGTGGCGTCCACGCCGATGAGCCGCAGCGCCGGCCAGTGCCGCCGCAGCGGGCCGGTGAGCCCGGCGCTGTGGCCGCCGGTGCCGACGCTGCACACCAGCACGTCGAGGTGGTCGAGCTGGGTCGCCAGCTCGGCGGCCATCGAGGCGTAACCGGCGGTGTTGTCCGGGTTGTTGTACTGGTCGGGCCAGTACGCGTCCGGCAGCGTCGCCAGCAGGGCGCGCAGCCGCGCGAGGCGGGCCGCCTGCCAGCCGCCCTCGGCGGCCGGGCGGTCGACCAGCTCCAGCCGGGCCCCGTAGGCGCGCAGCAGTTGCCGCATCGACGGTTCGAGCTCGGTGTCGCAGACCAGCACGACGGGGTGGCCGAGGGCCTGCCCGGCGAACGCCAGACCGATGCCGAGCGTCCCGGAGGTGGACTCCACCACCGGTGCGCCGGGGCGCAGTTCGCCGCGCTCCTCGGCGCCCAGCAGCATGGACACGGCCGCCCGGGCCTTCATGCCGCCGACGCCGAGACCTTCGAGCTTGGCCCAGAACCCGGGCTGCGGGCGGGGCAGGTCGGCGGTGATCCGGGCCAGCGGGGTGCGGCCCACCAGGGCGAGCAGGTCCCGGTTGCCGGCGGGGCTCAGTACGGCCGTGGTCACGAGGCGGCCCCGCCGTAGCGGTGGACGACGCCCGGACCGCCGTCCAGCCAGAAGAAGGGGTACGGCTCCGCGCACACCGCGCTCACCCCGGCGCCGATCAGGCGCGGCAGCACCGCGCTGCCGGTCTGCGCGAACATCACCAGCGGCTTGCCGTGCCGCAGCGCGTGGGCGCGCAGCGGCTCGAAGCTGCCGTTGCCGAGGGTCATGCCGGAGGCGAGGACCGCGTCGCAGCGCTCCAGTTCGGCGAGGGCGTCGGTCCGCACCGGCTCGCCCCACTCGGTCGTGCCGCCCTTGAGGTCGCACGGCACGTACGCCAGGCCGCGGGCCCGCAGGGCCTCCAGCAGCGAGTTGACGACGCCCACGACGAGCACGGTGTCGCCGGGCGGGGCGTCGAGCAGGTCGACGACGGCCCGGGCGCGGGCCCGCGACTTGTCGAGCGACCCGCCCGCCGGTAGGGGGAACGGCCGGGCTCCGTGCGCGGCGGTGTGGGGCAGCGCGTGCATCAGGTACGCGTCCAGCGCGGCCACCCGCACCGGCAGCAGCTCGTGGTCCAGCAGCCGGGCGACGTCCGCGCCCACGCAGTCGTCGACGGCCCCGTCGGGCAGGCCGCCCGGTTCGACGGCGCACGAGCCGACGGCCGCCGAGAGGCGCAGGCTCAGCACCTCGTTGCGGTAGCCGCCGCTGCGCCCGTGGTGCCGTACCGACTGGCGGGTGGTGAACGCCACGGACACCCGCTGGGTGCCCGGGTCGGGCCCCAGGTCGCCGCGCCGGACGCGCTCGACGAGGTCGTCGTAGGAGGTGGCGGCGCCCGTGGAGGCGGTGGTGGCCGTGGCGGCTGTCCCGGTCATCGGCGCACCACCCGGGGACGGAGCGCCGACAGGAGCGCCTCGACGCGGTCGCGGGCGCCGTCGCCGGCGGCGTCGCCGGCCATGACGTGGCCCAGGTACTCGTTGTTGCTGCCCGCCGCCCTGACGGCCCTGCCCGGCTCGGCGAGCTGGAGTTCCAGCAGGTCCGGCGCCCCGCGCACCTCGTCGGCGCCGTCGACCCCGTCCAGCACGCCCTCCCGGTCCGGGACGAGGAACCCGATCGCGGCACTGCTCAGTCCGGTGGCCCGCCGCCGCAGGTCCGGCTCGCGGCCGAGGGCGACGTCCACGGCGGCGGCCGCCAGGTCGACGCCGTGGACGTGGCGTATGAGTTCGGTGATGCGGTTCCCGGCGGGCCGGGGGTTGACCTCGACCACGCGCGGCCCGGCGGCGGTCAGTTTGATCTCGGTGTGGGTGACCACGCCGTCCAGACCGAGGGCCTTGACGGCGTGCAGCGCGGTCCGTTCCGCCGCCTCGGTGTCGGCGGGAGTGAGCGCGGCCGGGAACATGTGGCCGGTCTCGATGAACGCGGGCGCGCCGCCCACGCTCTTGTCGGTCACCCCGACGACGTGGCAGGTGCCGTGGTACGAGACCGTCTCGACGCTGACCTCGGGCCCCTCCAGGAGCTCTTCGAGCAGGACGACCGGCGCCCGGCGCTGGCCGCGCGCGTTGACGGGAAAGGCGGCCAGCGCCCGGTGCGCGGCGATCAGGGCGGCCTCGTCGTCGACGCGCCGGACGAACATCCCGGCGCACAGGTCGACCGGCTTGAGGACCAGCGGGTAGCCGATCTCCCGTGCGGCGCGCTCCGCCTCCGCCCGGTCGGCGCAGACCGCGAAGCGCGGCCCGGGCACCCCGGCCTCCGCCAGGACGCGCCGGGTGGCGTCCTTGCGGCAGGCGTTCACCACCGCCTCGGGGGTGGGGCCCGGCAGGCCGAGGCGCCCGGCGATCCGCGCGGCGGTCTCCAGGTAGTAGTCGCACGAGGTGATCACCCCGTCGAACCCCAGGGCGGCGTGGGCCCGCTCGACGAACGGCAGCAGCGCGTCGGTGTCGTTGGTGTCGGCCGTCAGCACGTGGCGGGCGGCGAGCAGCGGGTGCGCGGTGCCCTCGGGGGCGGCGCGCAGGTAGTGGTGCAGGTCACGGGTGAGGAAGGTGAACTCGTGGCCCTCCTCGCGGATCGCCCGTGGCAGCAGTCTGCTCATCGATCCGACCCAGCTCTCGACCACCAGCAGATGAGCCACGGCTTCCCCTCCTCGAATGTGCGCGGCGCGATGCGCGCTTGACCGGGGAGCACGGTATCGATAATCGTTTTCATTGTCATCTGATTGAACGTCGCTTCTTCGAATGCGAGACCCGTGTCCTCCGCTGCCCGCCGCCCGGCCCTGCTGTACGCCCTCGTCACCGCCACGGTCGCCACCGCGCTCGCCCCGGCGCCCGCACGGGCCGGCACCGCCGCCCCGGCGCCCGCCGGGATCCCGGCCCCCGCGCTCCGGTTCGGGGCCTGCCCCGCCTCCGTACCGGCGCCGCCGGAGCCCGGCCGGGTCGAGTGCGGGTGGCTCACCGTGCCGCTGGACCACCACCGGCCCGACGGCGAGCGGATCCGTATCGCCGTCTCCCGGGTGCCCGCCACCGGGACGCCAGGCGAGCGCCGCGGCGTCCTGCTGGTGAACCCCGGCGGGCCCGGCGGCTCCGGGCTCGGCTACGCCGTCACCAAGCGGGCCAAGCTCCCCGAGAGCGTGCGGCGGGCGTACGACGTCATCGGCTTCGACCCGCGCGGCACCGGGCTCAGCGCGCCCGCCGACTGCGGCCCGATGGGCGGGCTGTTCACCGCGCCCGGCCCCGACCCGGTGCCCGAGGGCCGCGCGGAGGAGGCGGCGTACCTCGGTGCGCTGCGGCGCACGGCGGACGACTGCGCCGCCGGGACCGGCGCCGCCCTGCCGTACCTGTCGACCACCGCGACCGCCCACGACATGGACGCCCTGCGCGCCGCGCTCGGGGAGCGGCGCGTCGGCTTCCTCGGCGTCAGCTACGGCAGTTACCTCGGCGCCGCGTACACGGCCCTGTACCCGCACCGCGTGGGGCGCATGGTGCTGGACAGCGTCGTCGGCCCCTGGGACTGGTACGACTTCGACGTACGCCAGAGCCGGGCGCTGCTGCACCGGCGCGAGGTGTTCTTCGACTGGACCGCCCGGTACCACGAGCGCTTCGGCCTGGGCGCCACCGCCGACCGGGTACGCGCCGCCTACCTGCGGTCCCGCGCCGCCTACGGCCCCGCGGAGTTCGACCGCGCCGTCTACCGCGCCCTCGGCCGCACGGAGCGCTGGGCGCCGCTCGCCGACGGCATCCGCGCCCACCTGAGCGACGGCGACACCGCGCCGCTCCGCCCCAAGGAGCCGTTCGACGGCCCCGCCTCACGGACGTACGAGGCCGCCAACCGCGCCGTGAAGTGCGCCGACGGCCCCGGCCCGACGCCCGGCCGGGTCGTCGCCGACCTCCGCCGCATACGCCGGGCCGATCCGCAGCCGGTGCTCACCGGCATGGAGGCCGCCGTCTGCGCCTACTGGCACCACGTGCCCGCCCGCCGCACACCGCTCGGTTCGCCCGGCGCCCCGCCCGTGCTGCTGGTCGCCTCCGAGCACGACCCGGTCACGCCCGTCGAGGGCGCCCGGGAGCTGCGGCGGCGGCTGCCCGGCTCGCGCCTGGTGACCCTCCACGACGACTACTCCCACGGCGTGTTCGCCAGCCGCGGCAACGCGTGCGTGGACGGTGCCGTGGCCGCCTACCTCACCGACGGCACCGTCCCGCCTGCCGACGTGCACTGCGCGGGCCCCGGCCTGCCCACTCCCTGAGGCCAGGTCCGCCGGGTCCCCGCACGGCCCGCGGCGACCCGGCCGGCCGGTGTGGCGGCGTGTGGTCCCGCACCCCGCCGCACTGCGCCCATATGGCGCCATATCGGTGCCGACCCCCCGCCGTTCGTGCCGCTGTCGGGTGGCGCGTGGGGCGGCACCCGTGCCTTCCGCCCGGACTCCGGCGTTGTCGGGGTACCGCAGGCCGGCCCGGACCGCCCAGGCCGCAGTACGACCACGGAGAGAAGCCCCATGACCAGGACCCGTCGCGTCACCGTCCGTATCGTCGCCACCACCGCCGCCACCGCGACCCTCGCCCTCGGCGGCGCGGCCACCGCGCACGCGGCCGCCGACCCGCTGGGCGGCATCACCGGTGCCGTGCCCGGCGGCCTGCTGGGCGCCCTCCCCGGCGGCCTCCTCGGCGGCGCGTCCGGCCCCCTGGGCAGCGTGACGGCACCGCTCGGCGGCGCGACCCAGCTCGCCTCTGCGGGCGGCCTGTCCAGCGCCACCCAGTTCGTCCACGGGCTGCTCGGCACCCTCTCCGCGGTGCGCTAGGTGCAGTGACCCGCGGGGTTGTTCACGCGGGTCGAAACACCCGGGCGGCGCGGGCCGACGGCCCCGCGCGCCCAGGGGGCCGCGACCGGTGACACATCCCGGTCGCGGCCCCGTCCGTGTCCCCGCCTCCGGTGACGCCCGGCCTCAGTTCCCGCGCGGGGCGTACATGATCACCGCCATGCCGACCAGGCAGACGAGCGCGCCGACGACGTCGAAGCGGTCCGGGCGGTAGCCGTCCGCGACCACGCCCCACGCGAGCGACCCGGCGATGAACACCCCGCCGTACGCCGCCAGTACCCGCCCGAACGCGTCATCGCTCTGGAACGTGGCCACCACCCCGTACAGACCCAGCGCGATCACCCCGGCACCGATCCAGATCCAGCCCCGGTTCTCCCGCAGGCCCTGCCACACGAGCCAGGCACCTCCGATCTCGAACAGCGCGGCGGCGACGAACAGGGCGACGGAACGGGCGACGAGCACGGCGGCGGGTCCTTCCGGGTGCGGGGGCTCCAGCATCCCGCCCGCCGGCCGGCCGCGCACATCCCGCACCCCCTTCCCGGTCCGGTTGCCCGCACCCGCCGGAACACGCCAATCCCCGCCCCCGTGCGCCGTCCCGCGCGCCCCAGGCAACGCGGTGCCCCTCCACACCCTCTTCCGGCTCGGCAACCCGACCCCACGAAGGGACGAACGGTGGTTACGAGCACCACGAGACGAACAGCCCTGGCCCTGACCGCGATAGGCGCCGTACTGGTGCCCGCGGCGCCCGTGTCCGCCGCACCCGGCACACCGGCACCGCCCTCCGTCGACCTCCGCGCCGACGTCGACCGGGACGGCCGGGTCGACGTCACCGGCACCACGGACACCGCCGGGGAGGACACCTGGAGCACGGCCCGGGGCGCGGTGTTCCTGCCCAACATCGACGACGACACCAAGCGCTGCCCCACCGCCGGCCCCGGCGGCAGGCCCCTGACCGACGCCGCGCTCGCTGCCTGCAACGACGCCTCCGACGCCGTCGTCAACGGCACCACCGACCTCGCCGACCTGGCCCGGGTCCGCGCCGTGCCGATGGCCGGCCTGCCCGCCACCGCCACCGGTTCCGTCAGCGTCCCGGCCGGCGGCAGGCACACCCGCGTCTTCGTCCGGCGCGCCACCGGCTGGGCCCACGTCACCGGGAAGACCCGCCTGACCACCGCCGAACTGCGCGGCGGCCCCGAGTTCGCGGTCGAGAGCACCGACATCGTCCGCGACGGCAGGGTCTGGGACGGCCGCGCCGTGATCCGCCTGACCGTCACGGCACCCGGCCGGCCGGCCGCGAAGGACGACATCACCCTCCGGGTCGCCCCACTGCTGACGCACCACCACCTCCAGAAGGCCCAGCAGGTGCTGGTCACCAAGGTGCCGGGCCAGGACGACTACGCCCGGCGGCAGCAGGCGTTCGTCGGCGGGCTGGCCAAGGAGGTGAAGGCCGCCGGCATCACCCGGCCGCTCGTCACCTTCGACAAGTACCAGGACATCTGGGCGCAGGACTTCGTCGAGCCCGGCTACGTGAGCATGACCGGCCCCGGCGGGAGCCGCCAGGTCATCCGCGTGATGCTGCGCTCGGCGCAGCCCGACCGCGCGGCGGGCCGCGAGCTGTTCGAGAAGCTGCGCGGCGGCGGCGTGGGGGTCGTCCAGGTGACGGGGGTCCGCGACTCGGAGGAGTGGACCCTGAACTCGATGGGGAACCTGGAGACCATCCCCCCGTACGCGCACGGCGGCCGGTCCTTCCCCGCCGGGCGGATCATCATGGGCGAGCGCAAGGACGACGGGTCCAGGCCCGCCCTGGCGATGCGGACCATGCTGGCGTCCCAGGGCCTCCAGGACCCGCTGCTGCTCGACACGTCGTGGCTGCACGTGGGCCACGTGGACGAGTTCGTGCAGTTCCTCCCCGCCCCGGGCACCCCGCGCGGCTGGCGGCTCGGCATCGCCGACCCGGAGGCCGGGCTGAAGCTGCTGCGGGACGCGCAGAAGGCGGGGCACGGCAGGACACGGATGTTCTCCGTGCCGGACTCCCAGGAGCGGTTCGCCCCGAGGGAGACCATCGACGAGGCGCTCGCCTCCAAGGAGCTCCTCGCCGACAACGCCCTGGCCGCCGCACGGATCAAGGCGAACCTGGCGGTGCTCCAGCGCGAGACGGGTGTCACGGACGCCGAGGTCGTACGCGTACCGGCGCTGTACACGCGCGGCAAGGAGCAGGTCGGCGAGCGCGGCGAGCGGGTGCCCCGGCTGTCGCGGCTGGGCGCCGGCGAGGTACCGGACGTGGTCGGCGAGTACGGCCAGCAGAAGCGGCTGGCCCGGCGCGACGGGCGGGCGGCCGGCCCCGGCCCCGTCATGACCAGCGCGTACGTCCCCGGCGCCGTCAACGGCATCCTGCTGGGCGCCGACCGGTACCTGGCCCCGCGCCAGTGGGGTCCGGTCATCGGCGGCAAGGACGTGTTCACCGCCGCCGTGACCGCCGCCTACACGGGCGCCGGGATGAAGGTCTCGTACATCGACGACTGGGACACGTACCACCTGGGCATGGGCGAGGTGCACTGCGGGACGAACACCCTCCGGGACGCCTCCGCCGCGTGGTGGAAGCGGTAGACGGCGGGGAGCATGGGTGATGTGCCCGTGCTCATCGGAACCTCGGGGTGGCAGTACAAGGACTGGCGGGGCGTGCTGTACCCGGCGGGGCTGCCGCAGCGGCTGTGGCTGGAGGAGTACGTCCGCCACTTCGCGACCGTGGAGAACAACAACGCCTTCTACCGGCTGCCCACCACGGAGGTCTTCACCGCCTGGCGCGAACGGACCCCCGAGGGGTTCGTCATGGCGGTGAAGGCCAGCCGCTACCTGACGCACATCAAGCGGCTGCGCGACCCCGAGGAGCCGGTGGAGCGGCTGCTCGGCCGCGCGGAGGGCCTCGGCGACCGGCTGGGGCCCGTCCTGGTGCAGCTACCGCCGACCCTCCGCGAGGACACCGGCCTTCTGGCCGCCTGCCTGCGCCGCTTCCCCGGCACGGTCCGGGTGGCCGTCGAGCCGCGCCACCCCTCCTGGTGGGAGGCGGAGCGGGAGCTGCGGACGGTGCTGGAGCGGTACGGCGCCGCCCTGTGCTGGGCCGACCGGGACTCCCGGCCGGTGACGCCGCTGTGGCGCACGGCACCCTGGGGGTACGTCCGCCTCCACGCGGGCGCCGCCCGGCCGTGGCCCCGCTACGGGCGCCGGGCCCTGGCGTCCTGGGCGGGGCGGATCGCCGGCGCCTGGCCGGACGAGGACGACGTCTACGTGTACTTCAACAACGACCCGGGCGGAGCCGCCGTCCTGGACGCCGCCGTGTTCGCGCGTGCGGCGTCCGCGCTCGGCCGGACCGTGACGCGTACGCCCTCCCGCCCGCCCTCCCCCTGAGCCGGCACCGGGGGACGCCGGGCACCCGGCGGGGCGTCAGGAACCGGCCGGCACGGGCGGGATGTCCAGCAGGTCCAGGGCCTCCTCCCAGGGGAAGCCGCCGGACGCGGGGCGGTCCGGGTGCCCGCCGCCGATGCGCACCCCCATCTCCCGGAGGACGTCGAGGCTCCGGCGGTAGGCGGGGTGCGCGGCCTGGGCACTGCTCAGGCACGGCAGGACGGCGGTGGGCACGCCCGCCCCGTACGCCTCGCAGAGGATGCCCAGCGCCAGGGTGTCGGAGATCCCGGCCGCCCACTTGTTGATGGTGTTGAAGGTGGCGGGCGCGACCGCGATGGCGTCCGGTTCGGGCAGCGGGCGGGGGTCTCCGGGGCGGCGCCACGCGGACCGGATCGGGTGGCCGGTCCGCTCCTCGACGGCGGCCGCGTCGATGAAGCCCATGGCCAGGGGCGTGGCGACGACGCCGACGTCCCACCGCCGGCGCTGCGCCTCGGTGATGAGCCCGCCGACGCCGGGCGCGACGCCGGAGGCGCAGACGACGACGTACAGGAAGGGCTGGTGCGGCTGGTCGGGCACGTGGGGGCTCCGGTCGGTGTGGCGGGCGGGATGCCGGTGCGTCCCGCGGTACGCCGATGGTGCCGCAGTGCGCGCGGCGGGCGGTAGGTACCCTGAGCCCGTCGCGGACTCTCCCATCACCCCTTCCGTTCGGTGCAGTTGTTGCGCCGGCGCCGGCCGGGGTGGCGGATCGATCGGAATCAGGCAGGTGCACAGGGTGCTGGTGGCGGATCGGTACCGGTTGGAATCGCCCATCGGCCGCGGCGCGATGGGCGAGGTCTGGCGCGCCACGGACGAGGTGCTGGGCCGGCCGGTGGCCATGAAGCTGCTGCTCGGGGACGACTCCGACGCGCAGACGGCGGCCCGATTCCGGCTGGAGGGCCAGACCGCGGCCCGGCTGAGCCACCCGCACGTGGTGGCGGTGTTCGACTTCGGAGCCTGGGAGGGCCGCTTCTACCTGGTCATGGAGCTGGTGGAGGGGCGCAGCCTGGCACAGGAGCTGGCCGCCGCCGGTTCGCTGGGCGCGCCGCGGGTGGCCGCCGTCGCCGCGCAGACCGCGGCGGGGCTGGCGTCGGCGCACCGGCAGGGGATCGTGCACCGGGACATCAAGCCCGGGAACCTGATGGCGGACGCGGACGGCACGGTCAAGCTCGGCGACTTCGGGATCGCCCGGTTCGTCGACGACCCGGCCGCCGCGCTGACCCAGGCCGGGCAGATCGTCGGGACCAGCCTCTACCTGGCGCCCGAGCGTGCTCTGGGGCAGCCGGCCGGCCCGGCGTCGGACGTGTACTCGCTCGGGTGCGTGCTGTACCAACTGCTCACCGGGCGGCCGCCGTTCCACGCCGACACCGCGACGGCGATCCTGTACCAGCACATCGACACCGCGCCGGTGCCGCCGCTGCGGCTCGGGGTGGACGTGCCGCCCGCGTTCGAGAACTACCTGCTGGGGATGCTCGCCAAGCAGCCGGAGGAGCGACCCACCGCCCAGGAGGTGGCCGACTGGTTCGCCTCGGGCGCCTGGCAGGGGCGGGCCCAGTCGCTGCCCGCCCCGGCCCCCGCTCCGGCCGCCGCCCGCCCCCGGCGCGGCGCGCACTCGCAGGGCGCCGGGCGCGGACCGGCCGCCGCCCCCGCACCCGCCCCGGCGCCGGTGCGGGCCGCGCCCGTGGCGGCCGCCCGGCCGGGTGGTCCCCTGCCGTCGGCGGGACCGCTGCCGGGGGCGCCGGAGAGCGGCGCCGCGACCACGTACATGCTGCCCGACGGGCCGCGCCAGGGCGGCCGGGGCCGGCGCGCCGTGCCCGCCCAGCGCGGCGTGGGAGGCGCCCGGCAGTTCGTCCGGCGGCGGCCGCGGGTGGCGAGCGTCATCGCGGGGAGCGTGGCCTTCTTCGCCGCCGTCCTGATCGGCATGGCGGTGTTCTCTCCCAAGACCACCACCGCGGAGCCCCCCCAGGTGGAGATCGCCGTGACGCCCAGCACCCCGGTCGGCGGCGCGGACCACTGATCACCCGGGCGCCCGGGGCGCCGGGCACAGGGACGTCACGGCGCCGGGAGCCGGCCGACCGTGGGTGTCACGGCACGTCGGTCATGGCGGGCATCTCGCCTTCCGCCCTGCTCATGTCGATGACCGAGAACGTCGCCCCCTGCGGGTCGCGCAGGCTCGCGAACCGGCCGAAGGGGGTGTCCATGGGGCCCCACACCGCCGCGCCGCCCCGCTCGGTAGCCTTCGCCACGGCCGCGTCGCAGTCGTCGACCCCGAAGTACACGTTGATGTACGGCGGGACCTCCGGCGGGAACTCGTCCGTCATCTCCATCCGGCCCAGCACGGGGTCGTCGCCCACGTGGAAGGTCCGGAAGTCCATGCCGTCGGGGGTCTCCATCGTCTTCGCGGTGTAGGGGAAGACGGCGGGGAAGAAGGCGTCGGACGCGCCCGGCTCGCGGGTGAAGACCTCGGCCCAGCAGTACGCTCCGGGCACTCCGCGCACGTCGAACCCCTCGTGGCGGCCGGCCTGCCAGACGCCGAAGACGACACCGCCCGGGTCGCGGGCCAGCACCATGGTCCCCTGGTCGTCGACGCGCATCGGCTCCATGAGGACCTCGCCGCCGTTGTCGCGGATCCTGCCCGCGGTGGCCGCCGCGTCGGGCGAGGCGAGGTAGAGGCACCAGGCCGAGTGCCCTTCCGCGCCGGGCATCGGCGGCACGACGGCCGCCACGGCCCTGCCGCCGGAATACGCCTCGGTGTAGTCGCCGAACTCGCTGGACGCCTCGCCGAACGTCCATCCCAGCACGTCGCCGTAGAAGCTCTTGGCGGCTTCGACGTCCGCGAACATCGCGTCCGCCCAGCACGGCGTTCCTTCGGGTTGCACCGCCATGATTCCGTCCCTTTACCGCTCGATACCGCTCGATAGGGCTCGGGTTCCCTTCAGGGAACTCGTCCGAATTGTCACGCTAGCGAGCGTTGCGCCGGTGTGCTCGCCGAAAGGAATCGAGCCAACGGATCGAGCCGACACCGGAAAGTCGACCGAACGTCGAGCGGCCGCGCTTGACGGGGTGTCATAATGCGGATGTAGCCCATCGTGCATCCCCCGTCGCGATGGGCTACACCCCTGCCCGGACGCGACGGGCGGGGCATGCACGGGCAAGGGACTCCCCTCGTGGCCCCCTGCCCGCGTTTTTTCGAGTTAACAGTGACGCAGAGTGCCCGCGCAAGTCGATTCCGCAGCGGAGGCGGGACGCTCCGATTTGTCGCTGATGACAGGAAAACGCGAAGGGCGCACGCCCGAACCGCGGACGTCGCGGCAGAAGGTCGAGTACATGGTGGAGAAGACGTTCCCGGGCCGGAAAGTGTCCGGGCGGAGATCTTCGCCGACCCGATGAACAGCGCGGCGGTTCCCTCTCCCACCGCTATTCCTCCGACATTCCGGCCGGGAAGGTCACCACCACCCCTCCGAGGACATCATCAAGGCGCTGGGGCTGGGTTTCGGTGCGACCGGCGCTTCTTCAAGGACGAATCGAAAGTCGTCGGCGATGTCGTCGCAGGACTGCGATTCCTCGCGAAACGCCGCACCGGTGAAATCAGCGGGGTCGCCGCACACGGCAAACGACGACGACGGCATTCCGGCGGAGCTGCTGGAGTTCGCCCTCGCGCTCCCGGAGCGGAGCAAGCGGAAGGACACCGGCGAGGGGCGGCCGGAGGGCCGGTGAACCCGCGGAGGCACGCGGGCCCGGCAAGGGTGTTCCGGTGGCGATACCGGCGCCGCGGGGGATGACGTCGGGCGGCCGGTGGCCGGCACCGTCCGGACGGTCTCGGTCGGCGGCCGGGGCGTCGTCGGGTGCGGCGACGGCGGGCGTGCGGGCCGATGCGGCGCGGCGCTCCCGCCGGCGGTGCTCCCGCCGCGCCGGTCAGCCGGCCGCCAGGAGCTCCGCCAGGAACGCGTCCAGGTCCTCCAGGCGCTCCCGGCCGGCCGGGACCTCCTCGTACGTCCGCTCCAGGAAGCGCCGCAGCGACGGCGCCCAGACGGTGAACACGGTGGTGTGCGCCAGCTCGATGCGCAGCTCCTCACGGGTGCCGTTGAGCACCGGCCACATCCGTACGTCGCCCTCGCCGACCGCGTGCGCCATGCCGTCCCGCAGCATGTCGCGGTCCAGGCGCCACTCGGCGTACACGAACCCGGCGTGGGTGAAGCCCACCGTGATCGCGTACGGGTCGCGAGCGTCGTACGTCAGGTGGGACAGGACGGGAAGTTCCTGGCCGTCCGGCGAGAGAAGCCGCATGAAGACCTTGTCACGCAGGACCGCGTTCATGTCCGTTCCTCCAGGGGGATGGGTGACGGGAGCCCCCTTGCAGGTGCCCCGGGAAGCACGAGTAATGCGGCTGGCGGGGCGACCGGGCCGTACTCCGGTCGGCGGCACACCGCGCGGCGGCCGGTCCGGCCCGTCCCTACCGTGACTGAATGATCGTCAGTTCGTTCGTCGCCGCCCTGCTGCTGCTCCCGTCCGCGCCGGCCGGCCCCGCCGCCGCCCCGCGCCCCGTCGAGCCCGTGCCGCCGCCCGCCGCCGCGCGCGTCGACCCGGTGCTCCTGCACCGGCCCGGCACCCAGGTGCGCCTCCCACGCGGCGTCAAGGCGCCACCCCCGCTGTCCGCCCGGTCCTGGCTGATCGCCGACGCCGCCACCGGCGAGGTGCTCGCCGCGCGGAACGCCCACCTGCGGCTGCCGCCCGCCTCGACGCTGAAGACCCTGTTCGCGCTGGCCGCGCTGCCCGGCCTGCCGGCCGACCGGCAGCACACGGTCAGCGAGCACGAGCTGCGCGGCATCGGCGACGGCAGCAGCCTCGTGGGCGTACGCGAGGAGGTCACCTACCGGGTCGCCGACCTGTGGCGCGGGGTGTTCCTCAGCTCCGGCAACGACGCCGTGCGCGTCCTCGCGGGCCTGAACGGCGGCTGGGAGGCCACCGTGCGCAAGATGCAGGCCACGGCGCGGGCGCTGGGCGCCTACGACACCCGGGTGGTGTCGCCCGACGGGTACGACGCGCCCGGTCAGGTCTCCTCCGCGTACGACCTGGCGGTCTTCGGCCGCGCGGGGCTGCGGAACCCGGACTTCGCCCGGTACGCCGCCACGCCCTACGCCAAGTTCCCGGCCGGGCGCTGGTCGTACGGCATCCGCAACACCAATCGGTTGCTCACCGGCGCCGACGGCGTGGAGCGCTACCCGGGCCTCCTCGGCATCAAGAACGGCTACACCAGCCACGCGGGACACACCCTGGTCGCCGCCGCCCGCAAGGGCCCGCGCACGCTAATCGTCTCGGTGCTGAACCCCCGGCGGGGCGGCGCGTACGCCGTGTACGAGGAGGCCCGCGACCTGCTCGACTGGGGGTTCGCGGCGGCGCCCCACGCCCGCCCGGTGGGCTCCCTGCTCCCCCCGCGCGCGACCCTCCCGGTACCGGCCGCCGCCGCCCCGCCCGGCCCGACGGCGCCCCCGGCGCCGCGTTCCGTCCCGCCGACCGCCGCCGTCTCGGTCGCCACCCTGCCGGTGCCGGCCCACGGGCGGGGGCCGGGCCTCCTGCTGCCCCTCACCATCGTCGGCTCGGCCTGCCTGGCCGCGGCCATCCTGTGGTGGGTGCGCCGCCGCCCGGACACCGAGCGGTGACGCGTGGGGGGAGGCGGGGGCGGCGGGGGCGGTGATCCGTGACACTGCCCCCATGACACCCATCCCCGTGATCCTCGACTGCGACCCCGGGCACGACGACGCGTTCGCCATCCTGCTGGCCGCCGCCCACCCCGCCGTCGAGCTCCTCGCGATCACCACCGTCGCGGGCAACGCGTCCGTGGCGAGGACCGCGCTCAACGCGCGCCGCGTGTGCACGGTCGCCGGGATCGAGGGCGTACCGATCGCGGCCGGACTGGCGCGGCCGCTGCACGGGGCCGGGATCGTGGCGGGGAACATCCACGGCGAGTCCGGCCTGGACGGCCCCGGCTTCGGCGAGCCGACCGTCCCGCTCGACCCGCGCGACGCGATCACGCTGCTGCGCGAGACGCTGCTCGCCCACCCCGCCCCCGTGACGCTGGTCCCGACCGGCCCGCTGAGCAACGTCGCCGCGTTCCTGCTCGCCCACCCGGACCTGGCCGCCGACCGGATCGACCGGATCGTGCTGATGGGCGGCTCCACGGGGCGCGGCAACCGGACCCCGGCCGCCGAGTTCAACATCGCCGCCGACCCGGAGGCCGCCGACATCGTGTTCTCCAGCGGCCTGGACGTCACCATGATCGGCCTCAACGTCAGCCACCAGGTTCCGGCCGTCCCCGACGTGCTCGCCCGTCTGGAGGCGCTCGGCACGCCCCTGGCACGGCTGTGCGTCGAGCTGCTGACCTTCTTCGGCACCACCTACCGCGAGGTCTTCGGCCTCGCCGCGCCGCCCCTGCACGACCCGCTGACCGTGGCCCACCTCATCGACCCGGACCTGATCACCACGGTCCGCGCCCCGGTCGCCGTGGAGCTGACCGGGACGCACACGCGCGGCGCCACGGTGGTCGACCTCGACGGCGTCACCGGCCGCCCCGCCAACGCCCGCGTCGGCACGGCCGTCGACGCCCCGGCCTTCTGGGACCTGATCATCGACGCCGTACGCACCCTGGGGTGATCACCGCCGCAGGGCCCACCTCTGTACGGACTCCAGCGGACCGGCCGGGAAGCGGCGCAGCCACCAGGTGGAGAACACCAGCAGCACCAGCGACACCATCGCCCACAGCCCCATCACCCACCACGGCCGCCAGGACCCGCCGAGTGCGGACGCCAGGCCGAGCCCGAAGCCGTACGCGGCGAGCACGCACAGCACGTTCTGCGCGACATAACCCGACAGCGCCATCCGCCCCACCGCCGTCAGCCCGCCCGTCAGCGGACCCGGGCGCCGCACCCGGTCCACGACCGCGCCGATCAGCCCGATGTACCCGACCGCCACCAGCGGCGCCGCCCCGTACCGCCCCAGCAGGACGAGGTCCGAACCCCCCACCGCCACGGCCACGTTCAGCGGGACACCCAGCCCCAGGCCCCACACCAGCATCCGCGCCCGGATCCGCCGCGCCGTCGCGTCCGCCCCGAAGGCACCCGCCCGGAACAGCCGTACGCCCAGCAGGAAGAGGAACAGCAGCAGGCAGAACGTCAGCACCGGCTCCAGGCGCAGGGCGATCGCGTTCTCCAGCCGGAAGGCGATCTGGTCCGCCCAGCTGCCGTGCGCGTACAGGTCGACGACCTCCCGGGAGACACCACCGCCCGGCGCGGAGCCCGGCGACGGGCCCGGCGCGGCGCCGGACGAGGCCCCCGACGAGGAGTCCGCCACCAGGGCGGCCGTCAGCAGCCCGATCACCGTCACGTGCAGCCCGGCCGCCCACCACATCACCCGCCGCCTGGCCCGCTCCGAGCAGGTCAGCAGCCAGGCCACGAGCAGCGCCGTCACGGCGTACCCCATCAGCACGTCCCACGCGAAGACCAGCACGAAGTGCACGGTCCCCTCCGCGAACAGGAACAGCGCCCGCCACCGGTACCGCCCCGGCCACGGCTGTCCGCGCCGGGCCGCCGAACCGTACTGGATCGCCAGCCCGGCCCCGAACAGGATCGTCAGCAGCGACAGGAACTTCCCGTCCGCCACCAGCCGGAAAACACTCTCGGCGGCCTCCGGGAAAGTCCCGAACGACGCGTCCGGCAGCGCACCTTGGAGGACGCCCCACTCGGACCCCGGCCCGGTGAACACCCACACGTTCGTCATCAGCGTCCCGAGGATCGCCACGCCGCGCAGGACGTCGAGCAGGGCGAGGCGCCGCGTGCTCGTGGCCGCGTGCGCCACCGGGGTACGAAGGGTTTCGGTCATGAGTCCAGCGTCCGGGCGCGGACCGCCGCAGACGTCATGAGCGCGGACGAACCCGCGCTGCGCCGAAGGATGTAGCGCCGGGGGGCGGCCCTCGGCCGGGACGACCGGGCGCCTTGGCCGCCGACGTCGCACCGCGCCCGTTTCGTCCTTGTGGGGCGGGTACTCGGAGCGCATGGACACCCCCGGCAGGAACAGAGACCCGGACACCGTCGCACGGGCGGTGCTCGACCGCCCGACAGCCATGCGGCGCGAGATCCGCGGCCCGGTCCGCACACACCGGCCCGCCGTCGCCGACCGGGTGGCCGGGAACGGTACGACGGAGGAGAACATCGTGCGGGGCGAGGACTGACCCGCACGTAGGCTCGGCCCATGACCACCCCCGCCGTCTCCCTCGCCACCGCGCAGCGCTCGCTGGGCGATCCGGACCTGCGCTACCCGCTGTACCCGCCGCTGCCGCGCGGCTGCCCCCGCACGGCGACCTCCGAGATGGTCTTCCCGGTGGAGGTCGACTACGCCTACGAGGACGTGCCGGCGGACCTGTTCACGTCGCCCCTGCGCGGTGGCGGGCTGGAGCGGTGGGCTCCGTTGCTGCCGCCGCTCGACGCCCCGGGCCTGGGCGAGGGGGCGACCCCGCTCGTGCCGCTCGGGGACGGAGTGTGGATCAAGGACGAGTCGCGCAACCCGACGTGGAGCCACAAGGACCGGCTCAACCGGGTGGCGGTCGGCGCGGCGGTCCACGTGGGCGCCGAGGGGATCGCCGTCGCCTCATCCGGCAACCACGGCGCCTCCGCCGCGGCCTACGCCGCCCGCGCCGGGCTGCGCTGCGTCGTCCTCGCCTCGGCCGGCGCGCCGCCCGCGGTGGCGTCCTTCCTCAGGGCCTACGGGGCGGACGTCGTCGCCGTACCGGCGGAGGCGCGCTGGCCGTTGCTCGCGCTGATCGCCGAGCGCCTCGGCTACCACACCGTCAGCAACCTCACCCCGACCCACACGGGCCACCCCTTCGGACCGGAGGGGTACAAGACCGTCGCGTACGAGATCCACGCCGACCTCGGGGTGCCGGCCGCGGTGTTCGTCCCCGCCGGGTACGGCGAGCTGCTGTTCGGCGTCTGGAAGGGCTTCCGCGAGCTGCGGGACCTCGGCGTCACGGACCGGGTGCCGCGGGTGTTCGGGTGCGAACCGGCGGTCGGGGGCCCGCTCGCGGCGGCCGTCCGGACCGGGGCGCCGGCGGCCGTGGTGGAGACCGGCGCCACCGACGCGTACGCGATCGACTGCTCCGTCGGGGGCAACCGCGCGGTGCGGGCGGTCCTCGACAGCGGCGGCGACGCGCTCCTGGTGACGGACGAGGAGCTGCGCCGGGCCAGGGACGAACTGGCCCGGCAGGGCCTGTGGGCCGAACTGTCGGCGGCGGCCGGACTGGCCGGGTACCGGCAGTGGGCCGCCCGCGAGGGCGACGCCGGCGGGCCGGTGGTGTGCGTGTCGACGTCCAGCGGTTTCAAGGACCTCGGGGTGGGCGGTGACCCGCTGGAACCGGTCGAGCCGACCTGGGAGGCCGTGACCCGGGCGCTGCGCCGCCCGTAGCCGCGGCCACGGCGTGGGCGTGCCCGGCCGCAGCGCCGTCAGCGCAGGTGGGCGTACGAGCGGGGGTGGGCCGTGAGGTATTCGCGCAGCGTCATCGGGGGATGGCCGGTGAGGCGCCGTACCGTGTCGGCGACCGTGCTCATCTCGCCGGTGGCGATCGCCTCGTAGGAGGTGACCCAGCCGGCGACCTCCCAGTGCTCGGCGCCGTACCGCGCGCGGGAGGCGTAGGCCTCGGCGGGGGTCTCGGGGACGTAGCGCACCGGGCGCCCGGCCGCCCGGGACAGCTCCTCCGCCGCCGCGGCGAGGGTCAGGGCATCCTCGCCGGTGACGTCGTAGGCGGCGCCGTCGTGCTCCGCGCCGCCCAGCAGGACGGCCGCCGCGACGTCCGCGACGTCCTCGTGGGCGACCGCCGCGACCCGGCCGTCGCCCCCCGGTCCGCGCAGGACGCCGTCCTCGCCGGTCATCGCCGCGAACCCGGCGAGGTACCAGCTGTCGCGCAGGAACGTGTGGGGCACGTCCCGCGCCTCGATGTACCGCTCGGTGTGCCAGTGGTCGCGTGCGAAGGTGAACGTCGCCTGGGGCGCGGCGCCCAGGAACGACAGGTACACGATCCGCCCCACACCCGCCGCGAGCGCCGCGTCGACCGCCGTCCGGTGGTCCTGGATCCGGTCGGGGCCCTCGTGGGCGGACACCAGGAACAGGGTGTCCGCGCCGTCCAGGGCGCGGCGCATCGCCTCGGCGTCCCCGTACGGCGCGGGCGCGGCCTTCACCGCGCCCGGCAGGTCCGGCAGCCGGGCGGGGTCACGGCCGAGCAGCCGGGTCTTCATGCCCTGGCCGGCGAGTCGGCGGGCGACACGGCCGCCGACACGGCCGCTCGCCCCGGTCACAGCGATCACGGATGACATACCGCCGAGTCTGCCTCGGCGGGCTCAGGCGTACACCTCGGTGTCCTCCAGCACGCGCGCGGTGAGGCGCCCGTCCGGCGTAGGGCGTACGAGGAGAGGAATTCTGGCCCTCCCCCGCGCCACGGCGGACGCCTGGAGCGGCGGCTGGGGACGGCCCGGCCCGGTACCGCGCCGGTCCTCGCGGACCCACAGCGTGCCGACGCCGCCGAGGCCGCCCCGGGTCCGGCCGGTGGGCCCGCCGGTGACCGCGCCGTCGTCACCGGTGGCCCGCACCGACAGCGCCGCCTCGTCGGCGGCGCCCGTGGCGGCCCGGTTGAAGGCGGTCAGCTCCTGGTCGAGGCCGCGGACAGCTCCTTGTCCTCGCCGCCGACCGTGAGGGTCACTTGTCCTCCAGGTCGCCCTCGGTCTCCAGGTACACCTGCTTGAGCTGCTCCAGGACGGCCGGGTCGGGCTTCTCCCACATACCGCGCGACTCGGCCTCCAGGAGCCGCTCGGCGATGCCGTGCAGGGCCCAGGGGTTGGCCTCCTGGAGGAAGGCCCTGTTCTCCGGGTCCAGGACGTACGCCTCGGTGAGCTTGTCGTACATCCAGTCGGCGACGACGCCGGTCGTGGCGTCGTACCCGAAGAGGTAGTCGACGGTGGCGGCCAGCTCGAACGCGCCCTTGTAGCCGTGGCGGCGCATCGCCTCGATCCAGCGGGGGTTGACCACGCGGGCGCGGAAGACGCGGGACGTCTCCTCGACGAGGGTGCGGGTGCGGACGCTCTCCGGGCGGGTGGAGTCGCCGATGTACGCCTCGGGGGCGGTGCCCTTGAGCGCGCGGACGGTGGCGACCATGCCGCCGTGGTACTGGAAGTAGTCGTCCGAGTCGGCGATGTCGTGCTCGCGGGTGTCGGTGTTCTTGGCCGCCACCGCGATGCGCTTGTACGCGGTCTCCATCTCGTCGCGCGCCGGGCGGCCCTCCAGGCCGCGCCCGTACGCGTAACCGCCCCACACCGTGTACACCTCGGCCAGGTCGGCGTCGGTGCGCCAGTCGCGCGAGTCGATCAGCTGGAGGATGCCCGCGCCGTAGGTGCCCGGCCGGGAGCCGAAGATGCGGGTGGTGGCGCGGCGTTCGTCGCCGTGCTCGGCGAGGTCGGCCTGCGCGTGGGCGCGGACGAAGTTGTCCGCGGCCGGCTCGTCCAGGGAGGCCGCGAGGCGGACGGCGTCGTCGAGGAGCCCGATGGTGTGCGGGAACGCGTCGCGGAAGAAGCCCGAGATGCGCAGCGTCACGTCGATCCGCGGGCGGCCCAGCTCGGCGAGCGGGACGGGCTCCAGGCCGGTGACGCGGCGGGAGGCGTCGTCCCAGACGGGGCGGACGCCGAGCAGGGCGAGGGCCTCGGCGACGTCGTCGCCCGCGGTGCGCATGGCGCTGGTGCCCCACAGCGACAGGCCGACGGAGGTCGGCCAGTCGCCGTTGTCGTCGCGGTAGCGGGTCAGCAGCGACTCGGCGAGAGCCTGGCCGGTCTCCCAGGCGAGCCGGGACGGTACGGCCTTGGGGTCGACGGAGTAGAAGTTGCGGCCGGTCGGCAGGACGTTCACCAGACCCCGCAGCGGCGAGCCGGAGGGGCCGGCCGGGACGAAGCCGCCGTTCAGGGCGTGGACGGCGTGGTCCAGCTCGTCGGTGGTGGCGGCCAGGCGCGGGACGACCTGGCGGGCGGCGAAGTCGAGGACGGCGGCGACGGCCTGGTCGTACCCCTCGGCGACGGTGGCGACGGCGGCCGGGTTCCAGTCGGCGGCCTCCATCGCCTCGACCAGGGCGCGGGCCTTGGCCTCCGCCTCGTCGGCGGTGGTACGCGTCGCGGCCGACTCGTCCAGGCCGAGGGCCTCGCGCAGGCCGGGCAGGGACTGCGTGCCGCCCCAGATCTGGCGGGCGCGCAGGATCGACAGGACCAGGTTGACCCGTTCGGGGCCGGTGGGGGCGCCGCCGAGGACGTGCAGGCCGTCGCGGATCTGGGCGTCCTTGACCTCGCAGAGCCAGCCGTCGACGTGGAGCAGGAAGTCGTCGAACCCGTCGTCGTCCGGGCGGTCCTCCAGGCCGAGGTCGTGGTCGAGCTTGGCGGCCTGGATCAGCGTCCAGATCTGGGCGCGGATGGCCGGCAGCTTGGACGGGTCCATGGCGGAGATCTGCGCGTACTCGTCGAGCAGCTGCTCCAGGCGCGTGATGTCGCCGTACGACTCGGCGCGGGCCATCGGGGGCACCAGGTGGTCGACGAGCGTGGCGTGGACGCGGCGCTTGGCCTGGGTTCCCTCGCCCGGGTCGTTCACCAGGAACGGGTAGACCAGCGGGAGGTCGCCGAGGGCGGCGTCGGGGCCGCACGCGGCGGACAGGCCGGCGTTCTTGCCGGGCAGCCACTCCAGGTTGCCGTGCTTGCCCAGGTGGACCATGGCGTCCGCCCCGAAGCCGCCGTCCTCGGCGCGGGCGGCGATCCAGCGGTAGGCGGCCAGGTAGTGGTGCGACGGCGGCAGGTCGGGGTCGTGGTAGATCGCGATCGGGTTCTCGCCGAAGCCGCGCGGCGGCTGGATGAGGATGAGCAGGTTGCCGCGCCGCAGGGCGGCGAGCACGATGTCGCCCTCCGGGTTGCGGGAGCGGTCCAGGAACATCTCGCCGGGCGGCGGACCCCAGTGGCGCTCGACGTGCGCGCGCAGCTCCTCGGGGAGGGTGGCGTACCAGCGCTTGTAGTCGGCGGCCGGGATGCGGACCGGGTTCCTGGCCAGCTGCTCCTCGGTGAGCCAGTCCTGGTCGTGGCCGCCGGCCTCGATCAGTGCGTAGATCAGCTCGTCGCCGTCGCCGGACGCGAGGCCCGGCACGTCCTCGGCGCCGAAGTCGTACCCCTCCTCGCGCAGCCGCCGCAGCAGCGCGACGGCGGACGCGGGGGTGTCGAGGCCGACCGCGTTGCCTATGCGCGAGTGCTTCGTCGGATACGCGGAGAGGACCAGCGCGAGGCGCTTCTCGGCGTTGGGGATGTGCCGCAGCCGGGCGTGGCGGACGGCGATCCCGGCGACCCGGGCGGCGCGCTCGGCGTCGGCGACGTACGCGGGCAGGCCGTCGGCGTCGATCTCCTTGAAGGAGAACGGCACGGTGATGAGCCGGCCGTCGAACTCGGGGACGGCGACCTGGCTGGCGGCGTCGAGCGGCGAGAGGCCCTCGTCGCTCTCCTCCCACGCGGCGCGCGAACCGGTCAGGCACAGGGCCTGGAGGACGGGGACGTCCAGGGCCGCGAGGGCGCCCGCGTCCCAGGCCTCCTCGTCACCGCCCGCCTGGGCCTCGGCGGGCCTGGTGCCGCCGGCGGCGAGGACGGTGGTGACGATCGCGTCGGCCGTCCGCAGGCTGTCCAGCAGCTCCGGCTCGGGGGCGCGCAGCGACGCCACGTACAGCGGGAGGGCCTGGCCGCTCGCGTCCTCGATGGCGTCGCAGAGGGTGCCGACGAAGGCGGTGTTGCCGCTCATGTGGTGGGCGCGGTAGTAGAGCACGGCGACCGTGGGGCCGGTGGTGGTGCGCGCGGTCCGCTCCAGCGGGCCCCAGGTGGGAGCGGCGGCCGGCGGCTCGAAGCCGTGGCCGGTGAGCAGGACGGTGTCCGAGAGGAACCGGGCGAGCTGCTCCAGGTTCCCCGGTCCGCCGTGGGCGAGGTACGCGTGCGCCTCGGCCGCGATGCCGATCGGGACGGTCGAGGTCTCCATCAGCTGCGCGTCGGGGGCCTGTTCGCCGGTGAGGACGACCAGCGGCTTGCCGGTCGCGCGGAGCGCCTGGAGGCCCTCCTCCCAGGCGCGGATGCCACCGAGGAGCCGTACGACGACGAGGTCGGCGCCGTCGAGGAGGCCGCCCAGGTCGTCGAGCGGGAGCCGGGCGGGGTTGGCGAACCGGTAGGCGACGGGGCCGCCGGCCGCGCGGGCGCTGAGCAGGTCGGTGTCGGAGTGCGACAGCAGCAGGATCGTCGTGGCGGGCGCCGGGACGGGCGCCGTCTCGGGCGTGGTCGCGTGCGTCATGACGTGCGCAGGCCTTCCTCGGGGTGTCCGCGCCCCGGGTGGTCGTAGGACGGCGGGAGTTCCTGACTCGTCCGGCTTCCGGCCGGACTCACAGTGGCGGGACCGCGCCGGATTCTCACCGGGCTTCCTCCCTAGGGCCCTGGGACCCTGTGCCGTCTGCATAGTAGAGGCTGCGCGTATGCTCGCCGCCATGCCGCCCAGCTCACCAAACCCCCAGGACCGGGGTGAAGCGCACATACGGGACCGCGTCCGCGAGCGCGGTGACGCGTGCCCCGGCGCGCTCCGGCTGCACCGGGCCGACGACGGGTCGCTGGCCCGGCTGCGCCTCCCCACCGGAGTGCTGACGCCCCGTCAAGTGACGGTGCTGGCCGACGCGGCGGACCGGCTGGGCGACGGCCACCTCTCCCTCACCTCGCGCGGCAACGTGGAGTTGAGGGGCCTCGGCGAGGGCTGTGGGCTCGGCCTTGCGGACCTGCTGCGCGACGCCGGCCTGCTGCCGTCCGAACGGCACGAGCGGGTAAGGAACATGGTCGTCTCACCGCTCGCCGGGCCGGGCGTGCAGGCGTGGGCCGCCCGCCTGGACGCGCTCCTGTGCGCCGAGGACTGGACGACGGAACTGTCCGGCCGCTTCCTGTTCGCCGTGGACGACGGGCGGGGCGACGTGGCGGCCCTGGCCGCCGATGTGACGTTGCTCGCAGACCCGGACGGCGGCGCCCTGCTCCACGTCGCGGACCGGACGTACCGGGTGTCCTCCGACGACGCTCCCCGCGCCGCCCTCGCGGCCGCCGGGGCGTTCCTCGCGGCGGCACGGCGGGCGGGCACCGGCGCGTGGCGGGTGCGGGAGCTGCCGGCGGGGCAGGACATGGACGTGACCGGACACCTGCGGCGGGCGGCGATCGCGGCGGAGCCCGCAGGCTGCCCGCCCGCGACGGGAGCGCCGCCCCCGCCCGGGGTGATCGGCGACGGCACGGTGTCCGTCCTGGCCCGCCTCGGCCGGGTGAGCTCGGCGCAGTTCCGCGCGCTGCTGCCCGCCGAGGAGGTACGGGTCACCCCGTGGCGCGGCTTCGTGCTGCCCGGCTTCACCGGACGGGCGGCGGCCGAGGAGCGGCTGCGCGCCCTCGGCGGGGCCGGCTTCGTCACCCGTGCCGACTCCCCCTGGATCGGCGTCACCGCGTGCACCGGACGACCCGGCTGCGCCAAGTCCCTGTCCGACGTACGGGCGGAGGCGCGGCCCCGCGAAGGCGCGCTGCCCGTCCACTGGTCGGGGTGCGCCCGCCGGTGCGGCCACCCGCAGGGCGCGTGGACCGACATGGTCGCGACCGGCGAGGGCGCGTACCAGATGACCGTACAAGGACCGACGAAATGAGCGAGAGCAGAGTGTTCGACTACGAGAAGGACGGCGCGGAGATCTACCGCCAGTCCTTTGCCACGATCCGCGCCGAGGCGGATCTCGCGGACCTGCCGGCCGACGTCAGCCAGGTCGCCGTGCGGATGATCCACGCCTGCGGCATGGTCGACCTCGTCCGCGACCTGGCGTACACGCCCGACGTCGTGGCCCGCGCCCGTGAGGCGCTGCGCGCCGGCGCGCCGATCCTGTGCGACGCGCGGATGGTCGCCAGCGGTGTCACCCGCAAGCGGCTGCCCGCCGACAACGACGTGGTCTGCACGCTCTCCGACCCGGCCGTCCCGGCGCTCGCCGCCGACCTCGGGACGACGCGCAGCGCCGCCGCGCTGGAGCTGTGGCGCGACCGGCTGGAGGGCTCGGTCATCGCGATCGGCAACGCCCCGACCGCGCTGTTCCGGCTGCTGGAGATGATCGAGGCGGGCGCCCCCCGCCCGGCGGCGGTCATCGGCATACCCGTCGGCTTCATCGGGGCGGCCGAGTCCAAGGACGCGCTGGCGGCCTTTCCGGGCCTGGCGCACCTGGTGGTGCGCGGGCGGCGGGGCGGCAGCGCCATGGCGGCGGCGGCGATCAACGCGATCGCCCACGAGGCGGAGATCCAGGCATGAGCGGCAAGCTGTACGGCGTGGGGCTCGGCCCCGGCGACCCCAACCTGATGACGGTCGCGGCGGTGAAGGCCATCGCGGCCGCCGACGTGATCGCGTACCACTCCGCGCGGCACGGCCGCTCGATCGCCCGGTCCATCGCGGCCGAGCACATCCGCGAGGACCACGTCGAAGAGCGCCTGATGTACCCGCTGACCGTCGAGACGACGGACCACCCGGGCGGGTACCGGGGGGCGTTGAACGACTTCTACGAGGAGGCGTCGGCGCGCCTGGCCGCCCACCTGGACGCGGGCCGCACGGTCGCCGTCCTCGCCGAGGGCGACCCGTTGTTCTACGGCTCCTACCAGCACATGCACAAGCGGCTGGCGCACCGCTACGACACCGAGGTCATCCCGGGCGTCACGTCGGTGAGCGCGTCGGCGGCCCGCCTGGGCAAGCCGCTGTGCGAGGCGGAGGAGATCCTGACCATCATCCCCGGCACGCTGCCGGAGGAGGAGCTGACGGCCCGCCTGGCGGCCACCGACTCGGCGGTCGTCATGAAGCTGGGCCGGACGTTCCCTACGGTACGGCGCGCCCTGGAGCGGGCCGGCCGGCTGGACGACGCGCACTACGTGGAGCGGGCCACGATGGCCGGCGAGCGGACGGGACCGCTGGCGGACGTCGACCCCGAGTCGGTCCCGTACTTCTCCGTGGCGGTGCTGCCGTCCCGTATCGACTCCGGGCCGGCCGCGACCGCCTCGGGCGAGGTCGTGGTCGTCGGCACCGGCCCGGCCGGCCCGCTGTGGCTGACGCCCGAGACGCGCGGGGCGCTCGCCTCGGCGACCGACCTGGTGGGCTACACCACCTACCTGGACCGCGTCCCGGTGCGCCCCGGGCAGGAGCGGCACGGCTCGGACAACAAGGTCGAGTCGGAGCGGGCCGAGTTCGCCCTGGACCTGGCCCGCCGCGGGCGGCGCGTGGCGGTGGTGTCGGGCGGCGACCCCGGCGTGTTCGCCATGGCCACGGCGGTCCTGGAGGTCGCCGCCGGGGCCCCGTACGCGGACGTCCCGGTGCGCGTCCTGCCCGGCGTGACCGCCGCGAACGCCGCCGCCGCGAAGGCGGGTGCGCCGCTGGGCCACGACTACGCCACCATCTCCCTGTCGGACCGGCTCAAGCCGTGGGACGTCATCGCGGAGCGCCTCCGCGCGGCGGCCGCCGCCGACCTGGTGCTCGCCCTCTACAACCCGGGCTCGGCAAGCCGCACCTGGCAGGTCGCCAAGGCCCGCGAACTCCTCCTGGAACACCGCGCCCCGGACACCCCGGTGGTCGTCGCCCGCGACGTGGGCGGCCCGGAGGAGTCCGTCCGCGTCCTGCCGCTGATGGACCTGGACCCGGCGGAGGTCGACATGCGCACCCTCCTGCTCATCGGCTCCTCCCAGACCCAGGCGGTACGGAGGGGCGACGGCGCCACGGTGGCCTGGACCCCGCGCCGGTACCCGGAGTCCTGACGGCCGGGTTCCCGACCCCGGGCCGGGCGGCCCGACCCGGCCGGGGGCGGGCCCGCCGGAGCGGGGCGGGGTCGGTCCGGTGCCGTCCCCGGCCCGCCTCCACGGGCCCGCCGTCGCGTCCGGGGAGCCGCGCTCCGTGTGGCTGACGCTCCGCGTGGCTGACGCTCCGCGTGGGTGCGGCGCCCCTGCCACCCTCACCGGGCGTCATGTCACGGCCACTCATCAGGAACGGGCCCGCCCCGTGCCGTCGTCGTCTCCTACGGCGAGAACGTCGCCACCTGCGCGGGAGAGGCGGGCGGCGATCACGCGGCCGGAGGCGCCGACGCGCAGGGACTGGCCGACCTCCACCAGGTCGGTGACGCCGAGCCCGAGCGACTCGAAGTCGTAGCGGCCCGGTGCGCTGGCGGCATAGGCCTTGCGCGAGCCGCCGTACGGCGAGATGCGCCCACAGCAGCGCGAAGCCGTGCACGGCGCGGCTCAGGCGCTCCAGCACGGGTCGGGCAGCCCTGACGTCGGGGGTGGCGGCCATCGCCTGCGTACCGATCCGGTGAACGCCTTGGCAGCACCGCCACTGTGCCTCCGCATCCGCGCCGGAGCGGAGGCACAGGTGCGTTCGGGCCCCCTGTGATCACAGCAGTGCTGCGGCTCGTCCGTCCAGTTCTGCCACGCCGGGGGCCTTGTCGTAGCGGGAGAGCCGCACGCGCAGGTCGGTCAGCGCGTCGGTGATCTTCACGGACTGGACGCCTTCGGCGCAGTCGAGAAACTCGCCCCACGCCGCAACGGCACCGTCCAAGTCGCCCTGGCGAAGGTGTACGTGGCCCAGGTCGCCCAGGACGATGGCGCGGGAGCGTCGGCGGTCCAGGCCGTGGACGTCGAGGGCGTGCTGGAGGTGTTCGCGGGCGCTGTCCAGGTCGCCGAGGCGGGCCAGGATCATGCCGGAGTGGTGGGCCCACCGGCCGGTGGAGAAGTGGGAGCCAGGACCCACCGGGGGCAGCCGCGGCCTTCTCGATGGCGCTCTGGGATCTCGCCAAGGCGGTGCGGGCCAGTTGCTGGTCGCCGTCGAGGGCAGCGGCGTCCGCGAGCGTGGTCTGGTAGTAAGCGACCGCCTTCGGCTCATCCAGCCGGTCCGCATACTCCACGCACTTCTCCGAAAGCCGCAGAGCAACCGCCCGGCCGCGCGGGCCCAGGTCGATCGCCTGGGTGGCCATCCCGCGCAGGGCGGTCGCGGCCAGCTCGGGCTCCCTGGCCTCTTCGGCAAGGGCGAAGGCGTGCGCGTAGTACCGCTGCGCGAGGCCCTGGTGGTGGTCATCGTTGCCTTCGTCCTGGACCATCCACCCGCACAGATGCACCAGCTCGGACGCGGCGGCGAACAGGGCCCGGCCGGTGACCTCGGTGTACCGGCCCTCCAGCCAGGGGCCGACGTTGCCGGTGAGGTACTGAACGGCCAGCCGGCGGGCGTGGGCGCCGCCGAATTCGGCGGCCGTGTCGCCCAACGTGTGGGTCATCTGCCGGATCGCCGCGACTTCACCGGCGCCGACCCGTAAGGCGCCGGTCGGTGCGGTGGCCACCCGGCGGGTGATGGCCTGGGCGTCGGGGAGGTTCAGCGCCGACAGCGCGAACGCGGCGGTCGCGGCCAGCATGGTACGGCGTTCCATGTCACTCCTCCCCAGGACAAGGACTGATCCCACGGTATCCGGGGCGGGCGGCTCAGGATCACCCCGATCGGCAACGCAGATGCGGGTCGGGTCCAGATGTAAGACCTGCACGACGTAGGGCAGCCACCCGTCCGGCGACGGAGTCCGCTCCCCCTTCATCCACCGGCGGGCGTACTGCCGCTCCAGGCCGTCCGGCCCCCTGCCTGCGGCCACAGCGACCTCGCGGGCCAGCTTGCTCGGGCCCCACCCGCGTTCCTCGCACGCCGCCCGGATCAAGTCTGTGATGGTCACCGTCCGCACCGCCGCCCCCTGACCTACGCGGGCTTACAGAGACCTACAGGATGGCCCCTCCCCCCGCTTGGTCACAGGCCGTTGACTGATGGTCACCCGCCCGGGCTCGCCCGGTCAGCGTCCGGTGGCCCCGGGCGGGCCACTGCCCGGCATGGGATGACCGTGGCCCGGGCCGGGCCCTGTCACCAGAACCACCCGAACCCCGTCATGTGGAGGCATCGTGCATCACCGCTCAGACCTCGCCGTCCTCTCCGGTGCCACCGTCCTGGTGACCGGCGGCGCAGGACTCATCGGCTCCCGCATCACCGACCAGCTGCGGGCGCTCGGGGCCCGCCCGGTGTCCCTGTGCACCATGAACGCCTACCCGGCCGCCGTGTACGCCGACCTCTTCGGCGTACACGCGTCGGACCCGGACGTGGTCCTGGGCGACGTCCGGGACGCAGACCTGGTCCGCAAGCTCGTCGGCGAGGCGGACTACGTCATCCACGCCGCCGCCCTGGCGGACGTCGCCGCGTGCACCCGCGATCCGCTCGCGGCGATCGGCACCAACGTGGCCGGCACCCAGACCGTTTTCGATGCCGTGGCCACGACGGACCGCGTTCGCCGCATGGTCTTCGTCTCCTCCGCCAGCGTCTACGGCGACGGCAACCCCGAGGAGACCGACAGCCCCGACCTGCTGACCATGCGGCAGTTGCTGGAGTCCGTATACGGACGCATTCCGCCCCGGTTCCACGAGTTCACCCGCGTGCGGCCCAAGTCCGTCTACGGCAACACCAAGGCCTGGGGCGAGGAACAGACCGCCCTGGTTCTCGGGCAGGTCGGCACGTCGTACACGATCGTCCGCTACTTCTCCGTCTACGGCGAACCCCAGACCATCAAGCCGCACTCCCACTCCTGGGTCGTGGCCTGGTTCGCCGCCCGCGCCCACCTGGGCCTGCCCCTGCACCTCAACGGCGGCGGCCGCCAGGTACGGGACCTGGTCCACGTCGACGACATCGCCGAGGGCACCCTGCGCGCCCTGATCAGCCCCAGGGCCCACACCGAGACGGTGAACATCGGCACCGGCGTGCCCACCACCGTGCGCAAGGTCGCCGAGCTGGTCCAGGGCCACTACCCGCACACGGCCTTCCTCGACACCCCGCTACCGGCCGGTGACCCGCTGGGCGGGTACGCAGCGGTCCGCAAGATGGAGAACATCCTCGGCTGGAAACCGAAGGTCACCATCGCGGAAGGCGTCGACCGCTACGTGACGTGGCTCCGGACCACTCCTGCCGCAGCCCCGGACTGGCTCCGGCAGGCCACCGCGGTCTAGATGACCGGGGGCCTGCCCAGCCGGGTCAGCCGCCACACCGTCCGCCACCGCATGGGGCGGCGCGGGCCACAGGACGTCCTGACACCCTCGGCAAACCCGCCGAACCAGGCCCGCAGACCGGCCAAGGACCGCGTGCGGGCCACCGTCAGGCCCACCCACACCCCGAGGTAGAGAGGAACGAGCGGCGCCGGCAGATGCCGCTTGGCCAGCCAGACCCGGTTGCGTGCCGTCATCCGGAAGTAGACCGCGTGCCGGGCCGGAGACGTCCTCGGATGCTGGAGCACCAGCTGCGGCTCATACAGGACTTTCCAGCCCCGGTCGATGGCCCGCCAGGCCAGATCGGTCTCCTCGTGGGTGAAGAAGAAGGCGTCCGGCCAGCCGCCCGTCTCCTCCAGCATCGGCATCGACAGGACGTGCCCGCCGCCCAGGAACGTGGTCACCAGGCCCCGCCGCATCGGGTCACCGGCCCGCAGGCGTGGCACGTGACGGCGCTGGGTGGCGCCGGTCTCATCCGCGATCCGGAAGGAGACGATGCCCAGCCGGGGATCCTGCGCGTACAGGTCCGCGATCCGCCGGAACACGTCAGCCTCAACCAGCAGGCCGTCGTCGTCCAGGTCCACCAGGACGTCCACGTCGCCGAACTCCCGCAGCCGGTGCCAGGCGACGTTCCGGCCGCCGGACACCCCCAGGTTCTCCTCCAGCTCCACCCCGGTCACGCCTTCGGGCAGGCCCGGCAGGTCCGTGCCGTTGCCGACGACCACGACACGGACCGCCGCCTCGTCCTGCTTGGCCACGGAGTCCAGCAGGGCCAGCAGCTCAGGCATCCGGTCGCCCATTGTCAGCACGGCGACGCCCACACGCGGCCGGGACACGACCACCACCACTTTCTTCCGGGGCCAGGTGAACGGCGAGCCTACCGCCCGCGAACACCGGTTCCGGCCCGAGAGAAAGGCCACCGTCATGGCGCGGATCATCCTCGGCGACTACGTCACCGCCCCCACCCGCGGAGCCATCGCGACGACCACCTACCAGGCTCTGGAGACGTTCGAGCTGGCCGACTTCCTCGCCCAGTGGCCCGGCCTCCAGCGTGAGGCCCTGGTCCTGCTGGGAGAAGACCAGCGCATCCACCCCTCCGCCTACATCCACCCCTCAGCGATCATCGGGGACGATGTGATCATTGGGCCGGACGTCAAGGTCCACGAGTTCACCACCGTCCGCAAGGGCAGCATCCTGTGCGCCGGTGCCCGGGTCGGCTTCAACTGCGAGGTCACCGCCGCCTTCGTCGGAGAAGACGCCGTCCTGGGCCACCGCATCGGCATCAACCGGACCATCCTCGGCGCCCGGACCCACCTCTCCGCAGGCGTCACCGTCGCCGCCATCAACATGACCACCGACATGCGCACCCCCGACCGGGAAGTCATCATGCGCACCCCGACTGGCCTGTACCGGTGCGGCACGCCCCAGTTCGGCGCCGTCATCGGCGACGACACCCAGACCGGCAACGCCATCAGCATCGGCCCCGGTGCCGCGATCGGCCGACGGTGCCGGATCACCAGCGGCGCGACCCTGGCCATACGGACCATCCCGGACGACTGCACCGTCACCGCACCGCACGCGGCCCAGACCAGCATCCGCCGCCGACGGTCCTGACAACGTCGTGAGGGTGCAAGGCTTCCAGCGCCCCGGCCTCTGCCTCGGGGCGGGCCCGAGGCGGCCGCGCCGCGTATGAACCACGATCCCTCCTCCGGGGAACGGCAGGTGACTGTGTGACCTGTTGGGGGGATGCGTGGTGGAGAGCCGCAGGTGGTTTCTGCAGGCCGTCGGAGGCAGTGCGGCGGCGGTGGCGTTGGCCGGAGGTGGGTTCCTGGTGGGACGGCAGAGTTCCGGAGAGGTGACGGTGCCCGGCGGGCTGCCGTTCACGTTCGCGGTCGGGGGGTTCCGGTGCGTGCTGGACGTGCCCGACGCGATGCGGCCGTGGCGGGACCGGGTGGCCCCCCGCGAGGACGCGGGGACGCACGACGGGGACGGCGTGCGGATGTTCCGGTGGAACGGGGGGCTCCACGACCACCCGGTCGGGCAGATCCAGTACGGCCTGGAGAACCTGGCCGCCTACCGGCGCACCGGGGACGCCTTCTTCCTCGTACGGGCGCGGGCCCAGGCGGAGCGGGTGGTGGCGCGGCGGCACGAGCGGCGCGGGGCGTGGTTCTTCCCCTACCCCTTCGACTTCACGCACGACGTGCACACCGGGATCGCCTACGCAGCGCCCTGGTACTCCGGCATGGCGCAGGGTGAGGCGCTGAGCCTGTTCGCCCAGCTGGCGCAGCTCCCGGCCGTCCCGGCGGCGGCGCGGGAGCGGTACCGCCGGGCGGCCGACGGGGCGTTCCGGTCGCTGCTGGCCGGGGCCGGCGAGCAGCCGTGGGTGGTCGCCCGGGACGAGACGGACCACCTGTGGATCCACGAGTACCCGGTCGACGCTCCGGGCACCTCCGACCACACGTACAACGGCTTCATGTTCGCCGCGCTCGGGCTGTGGGACTACTACGCGCTGACCCGCAGCCCGCTCGCCGCCGACCTCTTCGACGGCTCGCTGACCACCCTCGCCGCGAACTTCCGCAGCCTGCGCAACCCGGGCTGGCTGTCGCACTACTGCCGTACGCACGCCGTACCGACGAAGTCCTACCACCCGGTGCACGTCACGCTGCTGCGCCAGTTGTCCTGGCTGTCGGGCAGCGAGCTGCTCGCCGCGCAGTCGGACCTGCTGATGGACGACTACCCGGCACCGTCGCTCGGGAAGGACGGCGGGCGGGTGCACCTCGCGGAGGGGACCCACACGCTGCTGCGGTTCGACGACGACGGCACCGTCACCGGCACCCGCACCCTGGAGTCGGCGCGCCCCGCCGAGGCCGGCGCCTCGCACCGGACCCGGATCCGGGGGCAGGACGTGCACTACCTCCTCACGGACGGTCCGGGGGCCGGCTGGTACGTGGCCGAGCGGTACCCGGCCGCGTACCTGCGGGGCGAGTGGTGCGCCTCCGACTACCGGCCCGCGCGGCGGGCGCGGTTCCGGGCCGGGGTGAGCGTCGTGTGCCGCCGGGGCGCCGAGGAGCGGACGGTGACCTACCCGGAGGAGACCCCGGTGCGGTACGACCGCCGGGCCCTCGTCGACGGCCGCACGATGCTGCGCGCGGCCGACGGCGACGTGCGGGGGTGGTGGGTGCCGGCCTCCCAGCTCCTGCGGGGCTGACCCGGCACGGGCGGGGTGCCCGTCAGTGCCCCCCGGCCAGGGCTGAGAGCCACGCGGCCGCCTCCTCGGGCGTCGGGGCGACCGGCACCCCGCCGGGGGCCGGTGGGCGGCGGACCACGACGACCGGGACGCCCGCCTCGCGGGCGGCGGTGAGCTTCGGTGCCGTCGCCGCGCCGCCGCTGTCCTTGGTGACCAGGACGTCGACTGCGTGGCGGCGCAGCAGCTCCCGCTCTCCGTCCAGGGTGAAGGGCCCCCGGTCGAGGAGCACCTCCATCCGCGGCGGGTACGGGGGCTCGGGGGCGTCCACCGAACGGAGCAGGAACCAGACGTCGGTGACGTGCGCGAAGGAGGCGAGGCCCATCCGGCCCGTGGTGAGGAAGACGCGGCGGCCCAGGGCGCGCGCCGTGTCCGCCGCCTCCTCCAGGGTGCCCACCGGGTGCCAGTCGTCGCCGTCGACCGGGGCCCAGCCGGGACGCCGGAGGGCGAGCAGGGGAACATGGGCGTCGGCGGCCGCCCGGGCCGCGTGGAAACTCATCGTGTCCGCGAAAGGATGGGTGGCGTCGATGACCGCGTCCACCTGGTGCTCGCGCAGCCAGCGCGCCAGGCCCTCGGCCCCGCCGAACCCGCCGACGCGGACCTCGCCCGGCGGCAGCTTCGGGGCGGCGACCCGGCCCGCCAGCGAGGACGTGGTCCGGACCGTCCCGTGGAGGATCTCCGCGAGGCGGCGGGCCTCGGTCGTTCCACCGAGGATCAGTACGTGCATCGAGGTCCGTCCATGAGTACGAGTGCGAGTACGGGTGCGAGTGCGCACGAGGACCCGGGTGCGGGCCCAGGTGGCGGCGGGCGCAGCGCCCAACTCAAGCACACCGGTCTGCGGTCCGGATGGACGACCGGGGCGTGCGCGACGGCGGCGACGACCGCCGCGTACACCGCTCTGCTGACCGGGGACTTCCCCGACCCGGTGACGATCACCCTGCCGAAGGGGCACACCCCGGCGTTCGCGCTGGCGGCGGAGGAGCTGACGGACGCGTACGCGACGGCGGGGATCGTCAAGGACGCCGGTGACGACCCGGACGTGACCCACGGGGCCCTGGTCCGGGCCGGTGTCCGGCTCCTTCCGGCCGGTGCGGGCGTGGTCTTCCGGGCGGGTCCGGGTGTCGGCACCGTCACCCGGCCCGGCCTGCCGCTGGAGGTGGGCGAGCCGGCGATCAACCCGGTGCCCCGGCAGCTGATGCGCGAGCACGTCGCGCGGGTCGCGGCGGCGCACGGCGGCACCGGGGACGTCGAGATCACCGTCTCGGTCGACCACGGCGAGGAGATCGCCCGTTCCACGTGGAACCCGCGCCTCGGGATCCTGGGCGGGCTGTCGATCCTGGGCACCACCGGGATCGTCGTGCCGTACTCGTGCTCCGCCTGGATCGACTCCATCCGGCGCGGGGTGGACGTGGCCCGCGCGGCGGGCCGTACCCACGTCGCCGGGTGCACGGGCTCGACGTCGGAGCGGACGGTCACGTCGCTGTACGGGCTGCCGGAGGACGCCCTGCTGGACATGGGCGACTTCGCGGGCGCCGTCCTGAAGTACGTAGCCCGGCACCCGGTGGACCGGCTCACGATCTGCGGCGGCTTCGCGAAGCTGTCCAAGCTCGCGGCGGGACACCTGGATCTGCACTCGGCGCGGTCCCAGGTGGACAAGGGGTTCCTGGCGGAGCTGGCCCGGCGGGGCGGCGCCGACGAGGAGCTGGCCCGGCGGGTGGCGGCCGCCAACACCGGGCTGGCCGCGCTCCAGCTGTGCGCCGCGCGGGGCGTGCCGCTGGGCGACCTGGTGGCCGCGACCGCCCGCGACCAGGCGCTCGGGGTGCTGCGCGGGGCGCCCGTCACGGTCGACGTGGTGTGCGTCGACCGCGCGGGCACCGTGGTGGGGCGCAGCGAGCCCAGGGGCCCTCAGCAGAGGTGACGGTCGCGCTCCGGCGAGTACAGGTGGCTGTCGCGGAACTGGGTCGCCGCCAGGGTGCGGCCCACCAGGATGACGGCCGTGCGGGTGATGCCGGCGTCCTTGGTGGCGGCGGCGATGTCGGCGAGCGTGCCGCGCAGGATCACCTCGTCGGGGCGGCTGGCCATCGCGACCACGGCGGCCGGGCAGTCGGCGCCGTAGTGCGGCGTCAGCTCGGCGACGACCCGGTCGACGTACCGGGCCGCGAGGTGCAGCACCAGCAGGGCGCCGCTGCGGCCCAGCGTCGCCAGGTCCTCGCCCTCCGGCATGGCGGTGGCCTGCTCGGCGATCCGGGTGAGGATCACCGTCTGGCCCACCGTCGGGACGGTGAGCTCCCGCTTGAGCGCGGCGGCGGCGGCGGCGAACGCCGGGACGCCCGGCACCACCTCGTAGGGGATGCCCGCCGCGTCCAGCCGCCGCATCTGCTCGGCGACCGCGCTGAACACGGACGGGTCGCCCGAGTGGAGGCGGGCCACGTCATGGCCCTCCTCGTGGGCGCGGACCAGCTCGGCGGTGATGGCGTCCAGGTCCAGGCGGGCGGTGTCGACGAGCCGGGCGTCCGGCGGGCACTCGGCGAGCAGCTCACGCGGGACGAGGGACCCGGCGTACAGGCACACCCGGCAGGAGGCGAGGGTGCGGGCGCCACGCACGGTGATCAGGTCTGCGGCGCCGGGACCCGCACCGATGAAGTAGACGGTCATTCTTCTGACTCCTGCTTGGTTACGGACCACTGGGTGACCGGCATGGCCTGGCGCCAGCCGGTGAAGCCGCCCACCGGGACGGCGTGCGCGACCGCGAGCCGGACCAGTTCGCCGCCGTGGCGCCGGTACCGGTCGGCGAGCAGCGCCTCGGATTCGAGGGTCACGGTGTTGGCGACCAGCCGCCCGCCCGGCCCGAGGGCGGCCCAGCAGGCGTCGAGCAGCCCGGGGACGGTCAGCCCGCCGCCGATGAACACCGCGTCGGGGGCGGCCAGCTCCGCGAGTCCGGCGGGGGCGGCGGCGGTGACGACCCGAAGGGCGGGTACGCCGAGGGCGGCGGCGTTGCGGGCGATGCGGGCGGCCCGTTCGGGGGAGCGCTCCACGCTCACCGCGCGGCAGGTGCGGTGCGTACGCATCCACTCGATGCCGATCGAGCCGGAACCGCCGCCGATGTCCCACAGCAGCTCGCCGGGCGCGGGCGCCAGCGCGGCGAGCGTCGCGGCGCGCACGTGCCGCTTGGTGAGCTGGCCGTCGTTCTCGTACGCCGCGTCCGGCAGGCCGGGCACGGCCCCGAGGCGCAGCGCCCCGGTGGAGCGCGCGCACGAGACGGCGATGACGTTCAGCGGGTCGCCGGGCGGGTGGTCCCAGTCGTCGGCGGTCCCGGTCAGGTGGTGCTCGCGGTCGGAGCCGAGCTGTTCGAGGACGGTGAGGCGGCTGGGGCCGAAGCCCCGGTCGCGGAGCAGCCCCGCGACCTCGCCGGGGGTCGCCGCACCCGCGCTGAGCACCAGCAGCCGGCGCCCGTGGTGCAGCGCGGCGGCCAGGGACGCCAGGGGCCGCCCGACGAGCGTGACGGTCTCGGTGTCCTCCAGCGGCCAGCCGAGGCGGGCGCAGGCGTACGAGACGGAGGACGGGTGGGGCAGGACGCGCAGCCGCTCGGGGCCGGCCGTCTCGGCGAGGGCGCGGCCGATCCCGTAGAACATGGGGTCGCCGCTGGCCAGCACGGCGACCCGGCGGCCGTCGCGGGTGTGCTCGGCCAGCAGGGCGGGAACGGCGGGGCGCAGCGGGGACGGCCAGGCGACCCGCTCGCCTCCGCAGCTCTCCGGCAGGAGGGCGAGCTGCCGGTCGCCGCCGAGGACGACGTCGGCGTCGCGCAGCGCCGTGCGGGAAGCGTCGGGGAGCCCGGCCCAGCCGTCCGCGCCGATGCCGACGACGGTCACGGCCGGCGGGGCGGCGGGTACGGGGGCGGGGCTGCTCACGGGCTGGAACCCTACCGGCCGGTCGCCGGGCCCTAGGGTCGGGGTCATGACCGACAGTGCACCCGGCGCGAAGCCCGGCGGACGGCCCGGCGCGGAGCGCGGTCCCCGGCCCGGCGCCCTCCCCGGCTCGGCGCCGGACCGCGAGCCCGGCGCCGCGCCCGGCGGGCGGCCCGGTCCGGAGTTCGGTGGGCCGCCGCTGGATCTGACGCTGCTGCGCACGTTCCTGGCCGTGCACCGCTCCGGGTCGTTCACGGCCGCCGCGCGGCTGGTGGGCCTGTCGCAGCCGACGGTCACCGCGCAGGTCCGGGCGCTGGAGCGGCGGCTGGGCCGGGAGCTGTTCACCCGCCTGCCCCGGGGGGTGGCCCCGACCGCCGTGGCGGACGGGCTGGCCGCCCGGGTCGCCGAGCCGCTGGACGCACTGGAGGCGGTGACCGGCCGGTCGGCGGCGGGCGATGTCGAGCCCGTACGGCTGGCGGGGCCGGCCGAGCTGCTGTGCGTACGGGTGCTGCCCGCGCTGGCGGCGCCGGTGGCGGAGCGGGGCGTGGTGCTGCGGGTGGCGACGGGGCTGACCGACGAGCTGCTGGAGGGGCTGCGGGCGGGCCACCACGACCTGGTGATCGCGACGTACCGGCCACGGGGCCGGGCGCTGGTGGCGACGCCGTTGATGGACGAGGAGTTCGTGCTGGTCGCCGCGCCGGCGTGGGAGGCCAGGATCGGGGCGGGCCGGGTGGCGGCCGAGGGCGCGGCGGCGCTGCGGGGCGTGCCGCTGGTGGCGTACGCGGAGGATCTGCCGATCACCCGCCGCTACTGGCGGCACGTCTTCGGCACCCGGCTGACCGGCCGGGCGGCGGTGACGGTGCCGGACCTGCGGGGCGTGCGGGAGGCGGTGGCGGCGGGCGCGGGGATCGGCGTGCTGCCGCGCTACCTGTGCCTGGAGGAGCTGGCGGCGGGGACGCTCGTACCGCTGCTGTCGCCGGAGGACCCGCCGATCAACACGGCGTACCTGGTCCGGCGGCCGGGAGCGGTGGACCACCCGCACCTGACGCTGGTTCGCGACCTGCTGCTGCGCGAGGCGCGCGGCTGGTGACGCCGTGACGGGCGGCTCCGTGGCTCCGGTACGTCCCCGGTTCGCGGGGGACCCGGGAGGCGGGGGCCCGCGAGGCGGCGTACGGGGCGGAATAGGCGGGGCGGGTCGTCCGTTGACACCGACGGTTTAATATTCAACCAAACGCCGGAACGACGAACGCTCCGGGCGACTGCGAGAGGTGAGCGCGATGCAGTTCGGGATCTTCACCGTCGGCGACGTGACGCCCGACCCGACCAACGGCCGTACGCCGAGCGAGCACGAGCGGATCAAGGCCATGGTGACCCTCGCGCTCAAGGCCGAGGAGGTCGGCCTGGATGTCTTCGCGACGGGCGAGCACCACAACCCGCCGTTCGTCCCGTCCTCCCCCACCACCATGCTTGGGTACATCGCCGCACGCACCGAGCGCCTGGTCCTGTCCACCTCGACGACCCTGATCACCACCAACGACCCGGTGAAGATCGCCGAGGACTACGCGATGCTCCAGCACCTGGCCGACGGGCGCGTCGACCTGATGATGGGGCGCGGCAACACCGGCCCGGTCTATCCCTGGTTCGGCCAGGACATCCGGCAGGGCATCCCGCTCGCCATCGAGAACTACGGCCTCCTCCACGAACTGTGGAGGACCGAGGTAGTCGACTGGGAGGGCCGCTTCCGCACCCCCCTCCAGGGCTTCACCTCCACCCCGCGCCCGCTGGACGGCGTACCGCCGTTCGTCTGGCACGGCTCGATCCGCTCCCCCGAGATCGCCGAACAGGCCGCCTACTACGGGGACGGCTTCTTCCACAACAACATCTTCTGGCCCAAGGAGCACACCAAGAAGATGGTCGACCTCTACCGGCAGCGGTACGCGCACTACGGCCACGGCACGCCCGAGCAGGCCATCGTCGGGCTCGGCGGCCAGGTCTTCATGCGCCAGAACTCCCAGGACGCAGTACGGGAGTTCCGCCCGTACTTCGACAACGCGCCCGTGTACGGGCACGGTCCGTCCCTGGAGGAGTTCACCGAGCAGACCCCGCTGACCGTCGGCTCCCCGCAGGAGGTCATCGAGCGGACACTGAGCTTCCGCGATTCCGTGGGGGACTACCAGCGCCAGCTCTTCCTGATGGACCACGCCGGTCTGCCGCTGAAGACCGTGCTGGAGCAGCTCGACATCCTCGGCGAGGAGGTCGTACCGGTGCTGCGCAAGGAGTTCGCGAGCCTGCGGCCGGCCGGTGTGCCCGAGACCGCCCCTGCGCACCCCGCCACGACCCGGAAGGAGACCCCGTGAAGCTCGTCGCCGTGTCCGCCGGCCTGAGCAGCCCCTCGTCCACCCGTCTGCTGGCCGACCGGCTCACCGCGTCGGCGGCCGGACGGCTCCGGGACGCCGAGGTGGAGGTCGTCGAACTGCGCGGCCTGGCGCTCGACATCGCCAAGCACCTGGTCACCGGCTTCCCGCCGCCCGCACTGGACCACGCGATCGACACGGTGACCGGCGCGGACGGCCTGATCGCGGTGACGCCCGTGTTCAACGCCTCGTACAGCGGCCTGTTCAAGTCCTTCTTCGACCTGCTCGACCCCGACGCGCTGACCGGCACGCCGGTCCTCCTGGCGGCCACCGGCGGCACCGCCCGCCACTCGCTGGTCCTGGACCACGCGCTGCGGCCGCTCTTCGCCCACCTGCGGGCGCAGGCCGTGCCCACGGCCGTGTACGCGGCGTCCGAGGACTGGGGCTCACCGGGCCGGACCGACAACGGCCTGACCGCCCGGATCGACCGGGCGCCGGGGAGCTGGCCACCCTGATGACGGCCCGCCCCGCACGGGCAACTGCCGGGGCGACCGGCAGGAACGGCGTACCGGACGTCGTGCCCTTCGCCCAGCAACTGGCCCGGCTGGGGGGATGACGTCCGGCGCACCCGGCTCATTCGTGCGTGTAGATGATGTAGAACGCCGCCAGGGCCGAGGACATTGCCACTATCAGGGAGACCACCGCCACCGTGAGGACGCTGTTGCCCGACAGGCCGTAGAGGAAACCGACGCTGAGGCCGCAGAGGAGACCGAATCCGGCCGCCCGAGCCTCGCGTGGCAGGGCGTGGCGGACGCGGAGGTAGCCGTACCACAGGGCGCCGAAGACCACGGCGCTCACCACGGCGAGCACGACCTGCCCACCGGTGAAGGGGCCCTCGCCGCGACGGACGATGACCTCGGCATAGAGGCCGTACAGCACGGCGCACACCGCGAGTACGGCCGTGCTGGACCGGTGTACGGGACGGGCCCGGCGTTCCTCGGTGCGGCGGTGCCGTCCGGGCAGCGTGACGTGTGAGGCCATGGCGCGCTCCTTCCGCTGACCTCCCTCCAGGGCACACCCCCGACCGGCTCCCGGCAAGTGGATCAGCGGGGGCCGGGGACTCCGGCGGGGAAGCCGTGAGAGGGTGTCCGCTTGGCCGTCAACCACCACTCCCCTCTGCTCCGCCGGGCCGCCGCGTGGGCCGCCGGGCTGCTGCTCGTCGCGCCCACCGTGGTCACCGGCTGCCGGCTCTTCGGCACCGACGCCGTCACGCCCGTACCGCAGCTCCTTGCCCTGCTGCCGTGGCTCGCCGTCCCGGCCGGGCTGGCGCTCCTGGTCGCCCTCCCGGCCCGCCGTCCGGTGCCGGCCGTCTGGGCGGGCGCGGTCCTCGCCATGACGCTCTGGTTCGCCCAGCCGTACGGCCCGGACGGCACGCCCGCCCGGGGCCCGGTCGACGGGCGGCTGCGCGTGCTCGCCGCCAACGTCCGGTTCGGCGACGCGACCTCCGAACTGCTCGCCGTCGTCCGGCGCGAGCGCCCCGAGGTGCTCTTCGTCTCCGAGTGCGACCCCACCTGCGCCCGTACCCTCGCCGCCCACTTCGGCTACGGCACCCAGGTCGCCGCCGCCGGGTCCGCGGGGTCCGCCGTCCTCGGCACCCTGCCCCTGACCGCGCAACCCGCCCTGCCCGGCACCACCTTGGGCATGCCCGGCGCCACGGTCCGCGTCGGCGGGCGGGACGTCACGCTCCGGCTCGCCCACCCGATGCCGCCGCTGCCCGGCCGGGTCGGCCTCTGGAAGCACGAGCTGGGCCTGCTGCGCGACTTCGCCGCCGCCCACGGGGACCGCCCGCTCGTGCTCGCCGGCGACTTCAACGCCACCCAGGACCACGCCGCGTTCCGCTCCGTCCTCGACGCCGGCGCCCTGCACGACGCCGCCCGCCTCGGCGGCGCCGCCCGGACCGGTTCCTGGCCGCACGGTGCCACGCTGCCGCCGTACGCGCAGATCGACCATGTCCTGGTCAGCGCCGACTTCTCGGTACGCGGCGTCCGCTTCCTCGACCTGCCCCGCAGCGATCACCGCGCGCTCCTCGTCGACCTCGACCTGCGCGCCCGGCCCTAAGCCCCCGCCGCCGTAAGCCTCCGGCCACCGCAAGCCCCCGCCACCGCAAGCCCCCGGCCACCGCAAGCCCCCGGCCGTACGCCCCCCGGGCGGCTACGCCCGCCCCGCCCGGCGATCACCCCCGATACATTCCGGACGTCATCCTTCCGGGTGCCGTCACCGCACCGCGTCCGCCCGACTACGATGCGCACGACCCACACGTGCCGCCCGAGCCGCGACATGCGCGGCCCCCTCACGCCCCACCGCCATAAGCCGTGCCACACAAGGACATTCGCCATGCGCCGCAGCTCAAGCACAGCTTCCCGCAGGCCTCCCGGGCGGGGGCTCCAGCCCAATGTCCTCGGCACGTTCGACACCGTCGTGATGGCGGTCGCGGGCAGCGCGCCCGCCTACTCACTGGCCGCCACCACCGCCGTCCTCGTCGGAGCCGTCGGCTTCGCCGCGCCCGCCGCGCTGCTGTACTGCGCAATCCCGATGCTCGGCATCGTGCTGGCGTTCAGCCGGCTCGGCCGGATCGACGTCAACGCGGGTGCCAGCTACTCCTGGGTCGGCCGGACCCTCCACCCGGCGCTGGGTTTCCTCTCCGGCTGGGCGCTGATCGTCGCCGCGACGATCTTCATGGTGGCCGGGTCCCTGCCGGCCGGGCAGCTGACCCTGGCGCTCGTCGCCCCGGACCTGGCCGGCCACACCGCGCTCGCCACCGCCGTCGGCGCCGGCTGGTTCCTGATGATGCTGCTGGTGGTGATGGGCGGCGCCCGGCTCACCGTACGGGCCCAACTGCTGATGACCGGCGTCGAGTTGCTGATCCTGCTGCTGTTCATCGCCGGCGTCGTCCTGCACCGGGGCGCCGCCACCGCGTTCGACTGGTCCTGGCTCGGATTCGGTCACTTCGACGGCGCGTCCGGCTTCGCCTCCGGGGCACTCATCGCCGCCTTCTACTACTGGGGCTGGGACGTCACCAGCAACCTGAGCGAGGAGACCCGCGACAGCCGCCGCACCGCCGGGTTCGCGGCGCTCGTCGGCATCGGGGTCGTCTTCCTCCTCTTCGAGGCGTTCACCATCGCCGTCAACGTCGTGCTGTCGGCCGGGCAGATCGGTACCGCCGGCGGGGCGAACGTCCTGGCGCTGCTGGGTGAAGCCGTCTGGCCGGGAGTCGGCGGCAAGCTGCTGATCGTCGCGGTGATGCTCTCCAGCGTCGCCACCCTGGAGACCACGCTGATCCAGGTGACCCGCTCGCTGTTCGCGATGGGCCGGGACCGGACGTTGCCGGCCGCCCTGGGCACGGTGCACCGCCGCTGGAACACCCCGCACGTGGCGATCGCCGCGGTGGGGGCGGTGGCGCTGGCGATGTTCGTGGCGGCGACGGCGCTCGGCTCGGTGGGCGACATCCTGGACAGCGCCGTCAGCGCGATGGGGCTCCAGATCGCCTTCTACTACGGCCTGGCGGGCATCGCGGCCGTGGTGGCCTACCGGGGCCTGCTGCTGCGGTCCGTGCGCGACTTCGTCCTGGGCGGCGCCTGGCCGCTGGCCGGCGCGGCGTTCATGTTCTGGATCTTCTTCGAGTCGCTGGGCGGGCTGACCGGCACGACGGTCGCGATCGGCCTGGGCGGGCTGGGCGCCGGTGTCGTACCGATGCTCTGGTACTGGCGCAAGGGCAGTTGCTACTACCGGCCCGCCCGGCTGGACGCGGCACGCGCGATGGCCGCGGCCGGACCGTACGACCCACCGCGTCAGGAGGACCGGGCCGAGGGGAACGAAACGCTGGCGACCGACTTCTGACAGCACGACGGGTTCACACGCCGCGCTCCGACGGGGGACAGGGAATTGGCCGTACGCCGCCGCAACCGCCGCTCCACACGTTTCGCACCGGACTTCGACCCGGACTTCGGGGACCGGGCGCTGACCGACGCCCGGCACGACATCGTCATCGGCCGCTGGCAGGGTGTCCGCGACCTGCTGCGCGACACCGGCGACGACTGGCCCTGCCGCACCCACCGGCTGCGGCTGCTGGCCCACGCTGCGGCCGGCAGCTCCGCCGTCGAGGCGTGGCGGGCCGCGGAGCCGGACCATCCGGACGCGGCGGTACTGCGGGCGGCGACCGAGGTGGTGCGGGTGTTCAACCAGGCCATCGCGGCCGGCCGGGGCGCGGCGGTGGACCGGGGACGGCTGGACGTCGCGGTCATGGCCTGCCTGGGCGCCGCCGACGCGCGGCCGGCCGACCCCATGCCGTGGGTGTCGCTGCTGACGGTGGCGCGGCTGTACGAGGGCGGCGTGGGGCGTGCGGAGCTGCGCCGCTGGTGGGACGAGCTGCGGCGGCGCGACCCGCACAACCTGGAGGGCCATGTGCAGCTGCTGCGGTACTGGTCGGCCCGGTGGCACGGCACGCACGGCTCGATGTACGACTTCGCGCGGGACGCGGCGGGGGCGGCGCCGCCCGGTTCGCCGCTGCCGGTGCTGGTGCAGATCGCGCGGGTGGAGGAGTACCGGTACATCGCGGACGCGGCGCGGGGCCGGGGTCCGGTGCGGGGCTTCGACCAGCACTGGAAGCACGAGCTGGCGGCGACGGAGGTGCGCCGGACGTGGGAGCGGTGGGTTGGCGACCGGTCGCCGGGACAGGCCCGGCCGGAGGAGGTCGAGCCGCTGAACTACCTGACGCACGCCGCGTGTCACGCCGGGCTGCGCGAGGTGTACGGGGAACTGTTCGGGCTGCTGGGGGCGCGCGCGTCCTGGGTGCCGTGGTCGTTCACGGGCGAGCCGGCGGAACAGTTCGCGAGGTGGCGCGGGGACGGCCGCGCCACCTCGTGACCGCGCGCGTCAGACGCCGATGTCGCGGCCGTCCTTGCGGTAGACGGCGACCACCGACGGGCGCACGATCCGGCCCGGGCCGTCGGGCCAGTGCGACGCCGGCGTGTCGACCGTCGCCCCGTCGACCTCGCCGGGGTGCTGCACGGCGACGAGGACGCGGCGCTGCTGGATGATTGGGCCGCAGGTCTCGGCGCCGGTCGGCACGGTCAGGAACTGCTTCAGCTCACCGCGCCGCTCGCCCTGCGTCGCGACCCCGAACAGGCCGTCGTGCGAGCCGAGCTGGTTGCCGTCCGTGGAGATCCACAGGTTGCCGTACGGGTCGAAGGCCACGTTGTCGGGGCAGGAGATGGGGCTGACCTTCTCCTTGGGGTAGCCCGCGAAGTACGTCGCCGGGTCCTCCGGGTCGCCCGCGACGAGGAACAGCCGCCAGGCGAAGCCGTCGGACGCCGGGTCGTCCCAGTGCTCGGCGAGCTCCAGGATCTGGCCGTGCTTGTTGTTGTTGCGGGGGTTGGCCTCGTCCGCGGCGGCCTTGCCCGCCGCGCCGCGGTCCTTGTTGTTGGTGAGGGCGACGTACACCCGGCCGGTGCGCGGGGACGGCTCGACGTCCTCGGGGCGGTCCATCTTGGTGGCGCCGACCTTGTCACCGGCGAGGCGGGTGAAGACGTACACCTCCTCGGCGGTCATGCCCGGGACGTGGGAGACGTCGCCGGTGGCGAGCGGGATCCAGTGGCCGCTGCCGTCGAACTCGCCGTCGTTCGGGAGCTTGCCGGTGCCGTCGACGTCCTGCGGGCTGTCGCCGGTGAGCTTGGCGACGTACAGGGTGCCCTCGTCGAGGAGGGTGAGGTTGTGCTCGCGGGCCTTGCGGGAGTGGCCCTTCATCATCCGCTTCGACGAGACGAACTTGTAGAAGTAGTCGAAGCGCTCGTCGTCGCCCATGTAGACGACCGGGCGGCCGTCGGCGGTCAGGCGGGGCTGCGCGGCCTCGTGCTTGAAGCGGCCGAGCGCGGTGCGCTTGCGGGGCGTGGAGTCGGGGTCGTACGGGTCCAGCTCGACGACCCAGCCGAAGCGGTGCGGCTCGTTGGGCTCCTGCTTGACGTCGAAGCGCCTGTCGAACCGCTCCCACTTGCGCTCGGTGGCGCCGGAGCCGATGCCGTAACGCTTGTCCGTGGCGGACGAGCCGTTGGCGAAGTACTGGTTGAAGTTCTCCTCGCCGTGCAGCGTGGTGCCCCACGGGGTGGTGCCGCCGGCGCAGTTGTTGAGCGTGCCGAGGACCGTGCGGCCGGCCGGGTCGGCGCTGGTACGCAGCAGGGCGCCGCCCGCCGCCGGGCCGGTGAGCCGGAACTCGCTGGTCGCGGTGAGGCGGCGGTTGAGCGGGTGGCGCGTGACCGGGGTCAGCCGGCCGTCGCGGTGCTGTTCCTGGACGACGACCACGGAGAGCCCGTGGGCGGCCCAGGCGATCTCGGCCTGCTCGCGGGTCGGGTTCTCGGGGTCGTAGCCCCGGAACATCAGGACTTCGTCGGTGTACTCGTGGTTCGCCACGAGGACCTGGCGGCCGTGCTCGCCCCGGAGCGGCAGCAGCGACAGGAAGTCGTTGTTGTACCCGAACTGCCCGGCCTGGGCCCTGGCGGTCTGCTTGTCCGGGTCGAAGGCGGGCGCGCCACGCAGGATCGGTTCGCCCCAGCGGATCACGACGCTCTGGGCGTACCCGTCCGGCACGGTGACCTTGTCGTCCGTGTTGGGCGCGACGGGCGTGAAGCGCAGGCCCCTGGCGCCGGCGCTCCCGCCCGCCGTGCGGGGCGTGGCGGCGGCCGCCTCCTGGGCCGCCGCGGCCTGGGCGACGACGGCACCGCCGGCCGTGGCTGCGACGGTGACGACGGCGGCGGCCCGCATCATGGAACGGCGCGACAGGGCACCGGCTATGACGTCGCCGACGTACTCGTTGTCGCTGGTGTTGGGCACCTCGTGGAAGCAGGCGTCGCCGCACCGGTAACGGCAGGTGAGGGCGGAACGGCCGCCTCCGTGCGGGTTGGTGCTCAGCAGCGGCAGCAGCTTGCGCACTTCGTCCTCCTCCGGCGCAGCCTGCGCCGACATGGTGTCGGGAATCGGTTCCGCGGCGACGTTAGGCGCGTAGATGTGCAGGTCGGCGGCGGCGGGGTGAACGGTGGATGAATCCGGCGCGTCAGGGGTGGGGTTGACGCGAATGCCCCTTGCCTTTCCACGCCACTCGGGGCGGCTAACCTTACGTGTCCGCCCTGGCCAGGGATGATTCCCCTCAGTACGGACATACACGGCACCCCACATGCGAAAGGCCTCGCCCATGGGCATTCGGAGCTTGCTGCGCAAGGTGTTTGGACGCGACCGTGCGGAGCGCGACGAGATGGCGACCGCCTCCGTCCCGTCCCAGACGGAACGTGCGGTGCCCCAGGAGGAGCCCACGGCGACGGTTCCGTCGCAGACGTCGTCGTCCCCGTCGCCTTCCCCCACGACGTCGCCGGAGCAGACGGCGGCGGACCTGGTCGCGGCGTCGTTCGACAACCCCCCGTCCCCCCGCGCCTCGGTCCCGGCCGCCCGCGAGGCGGAGCACGCCGCCGCACCGGAGACCGGGTCCCCGGAACCGGACGCCCCGGCCGAACCGGAACCCGAGCCCGCCGCGGCCCAGGGAACCGAACCGGCCACCGACCCGGAGCCGGCCACCACCGAGGCCCCGGCGAAGCCCGAGGCCGAGGCGGTCACCGCCGAGGACCCCGCCCCGGCCGCCACAGAGGCACCCGCCGAGGCGGAAGTCGAGCCCGAGCCCGAGGTCGAGCCGACCCCCGCCGAGGCACCCACCGAGCCCGAGCCGACCCCGGAACCGGAAGCCGCCACGGAACCGGAGACCGAGCCGAAGGCCGAAGCCGAGCCGGAAGCCGAAGCCCCGCAGGAGCCGGCGCCCGCCGAGGCGGAAGCCGCCGAAGCCGAGCCCGAGCCCGAGGTCGAACCGACCACCGCCGAAGACCCCACCCCGGCCACCGCCGAGCAGGAAGCCACAGAGGCCCCCGCGGAGCCCGAGGCCGAAACCGAGGCCGAAGCGGAAGCGGAAGCGGAAGAGGCGGCGGAGCTCCAGGCAGCCGAGGCCGCAGCGGAGGAAGCGGCAGAACCCCAGTCGGCGGAGCCGGGCGCCGGGCAGCCGGGGACCGGCAAGTCCGCGTACTCGGCCGCGCGGGTCAGGAGCCGGGCGCCCCAGCTTGCCGAGGCGTACAAGGCGGCCGGTGCCGCGCTGCGCAAGCGCGGGCTCATGGGCGCACGGGCCACCGTGTACCTGGTCCTCGACCGGTCGGGGTCGATGCGTCCGTACTACAAGGACGGCAGCGCGCAGCACCTCGCCGAACAGGCGCTCGCGCTCGCCGCGCACCTCGACGACAGGGCCACCGTCCCGGTCGTCTTCTTCTCGACCGAGATCGACGGCACCGGCGAGGTCACGCTCGACGACGTCGAGGGCAGGATCGAGGCCCTGCACGACTCGCTCGGCCGCATGGGGCGGACCAACTACGACCGGGCCATCCGCGAGGTGCTGGACCTGCACGGGAAGTCGGACGCCTCCGGCCGCCCCGCGCTCGTACTGTTCCAGACGGACGGCGCGCCCGAGTCCAGGACGGCCGCCACCGAGGCGCTGGCCGACGCGGCGGCGAGCCACGCCGACCTGTACTGGCGGTTCGTGGCGTTCGGCGAGGAGGACGCCAAGGCGTTCGACTACCTGCGCAAGCTGGAGGCGCCCAACGCCGGGTTCTTCCACGCGGGCCCGGCGCCGCGCGACGTCCCGCACGCCACGTTCTACCGCGAGGTGCTGGCGGACTGGTCCGTCTAGCCCACGCCCCCCGGGGCCTGGTCGCCCCGCTCCGCCCGCGCCGACACCGGCAGGCGGACGGTCACGACCAGGCCCCCGCCGTCCCGGCCGGTCGCCGTCACCGTGCCGCCGTGCGCGTCCGCGACGACCGCACGATGGACAGCCCGAGTACCGCGCCCGGGCCGTCCGGTCCCGCCCCCGCACCCCGCCTGAAGGGCCCGAAAAGGCCCAGTACGTCCGCTTCCGCGAGCACCGGCCCGGTGTTGTCGACCGCCAGCACGCCCCCGTCCACGGTCACCCGGACCCACCCGCCCGGCACGTTGGACGCGACCGCGTTGGCGACCGGGTTCCGCGCCGGCAGCACCCGGTTGCCCGGCACCACCCCGCCCGTCCTCGACACCTCCACGCCGTGCCGCGCACTCCTCCGCCACAGCGGCTCCTCCGCCGAGACGACGGCGCCATCGGCCTCCACCAGGATCTGGAACACCGCGAGCCCCTTCGGCCACAGGCCGAGGTCACGTGTCCGTGACCCGTCGGCCACCAGCCGCCGCGTGACCTCGTCCCAGTGACGTCTCCCCCTCCCCCTCCGTCCCCCCGCGAAACGAAGGTGAGGGGAGCTTCCGGGGACGGATAGGATTTCGACCATGGCGGCCACTGGATCCGAGAAGCAGGGGGCGAAGGCGTTCTACGTCACGACCCCCATCTACTACGTCAACGACGCTCCTCACCTGGGCCACGCCTACACGACCGTCGCAGGCGACGTGCTCACCCGCTGGCACCGTCAGCGCGGCGAGAAGGTGTGGTACCTCACCGGCACGGACGAGCACGGTCAGAAGATCATGCGCACGGCCGACGCGAACGGGGTGACCCCGCAGGAGTGGTGCGACAAGCTCGTCGAGGAGGCGTGGAAGCCCCTCTGGGAGCACCTGGACATCGCGAACGACGACTTCATCCGTACGACGGAGAAGCGGCACACGGACCGTGTGCAGGAGTTCGTGCAGGACCTGTACGACAAGGGCGAGATCTACAAGGGCGGGTACGAAGGCCCGTACTGCGTCGGCTGCGAGGAGTACAAGCTCCCCGGGGACCTGATCGAGGACGAGCAGGGCACCAAGCTCTGCCCCGTCCACAAGAAGCCGGTGGAGATCCTCAAGGAGGAGAACTACTTCTTCAAGCTCAGCGAGTACGGTCCGAAGCTGCTGGAGTTCTACGCGGCGAACCCGGACTTCATCCAGCCGGAGTCGGCCCGCAACGAGGTCCTGAACTTCGTGAAGCAGGGCCTTCAGGACCTCTCCATCTCCCGGTCCACCTTCGACTGGGGCATCCCGATCCCGTGGGACGACAAGCACGTCATCTACGTGTGGGTCGACGCGCTCCTGAACTACGCGACGGCCGTCGGCTACGGATCGAACCAGGCGAAGTTCGACGAGACGTTCCCGGCGAACGTCCACCTCGTCGGCAAGGACATCCTGCGCTTCCACGCGGTGATCTGGCCGGCCATGCTGATGGCGCAGGGCCTGCCGGTACCCGGCAAGGTGGCGGCCAACGGCTGGCTGATGGTCGGCGGCGAGAAGATGTCGAAGTCGAACCTGACGGGCATCAAGCCGCAGGACCTCACCTCGCACTTCGGCGTGGACGCCTACCGCTGGTACTTCCTGCGCGCGATCGCCTTCGGCAGCGACGGCTCGTTCTCGTGGGAGGACTTCACCGCCCGCTACACCTCCGAGCTGGCCAACGACTACGGCAACCTCGCCTCGCGCGTCGCGGCGATGGTCGGCAAGTACTTCGAGGGCGCCCTCCCGGAGGCCACGGCCGCCGGTGCCGCCGAGCAGGCGGTCCGGGACGGCCTGACCAAGGCGGTCGCCGAGGCCGACCGGAAGATCGGCGAGGAGCTGGACTTCCAGGGCGGCATCCTGGCGATCTTCGACTTCGTGAAGCAGGTCAACGGCTACATCACGGAGCAGGAGCCCTGGAAGGTCGCGAAGGACGACAGCGACGAGGGCCGCGCGCGGCTGGCGACGATCCTCTACACAGCCGCCGAGTCGCTCCGCGCGGTCGCCGTCCTGCTGAACCCGATCATGCCGGACACCTCCCAGAAGCTCTGGGACTCCCTCGGCGCCGAGCCCGTCCTGGGCCCGCTCGCAGCCCAGACGGTCGACTCCGCCGCCACCTGGGGCCTGCTCCCCACCGGCGCCACGGTCACCAAGGGCGCGGTGCTCTTCCCCCGCCTGGAGGAGCCGAAGAAGGACTGACCTCCTTCCTCCCGCACGACCCGGACCGCCGCCCTCCCCGGAGGGCGGCGGTCCTGTCATACGACGCCGTCACGAGCACGGTATCCAGGCCCTCGCGGAACGGAACAGCTCGGCAGCTAGGCCGAAGCGTGACGATCTCGCAGAACACCGAGAACGGCACGGTCACTCGAAGACAGGAAGGCCTGATCCGATGTCGACCCTTATCGTCTGGCTATAGAGCCGCCTCTCCCGGCTTTGACGAGCGCGTCAGACTGGCGATGCAGGACCAGGACTTCTGCATTCGGGCCCTGGCAATCTCAACGCGATACTGCGAACCCTGCACGAGCTGATCGATGCACAAGAGGACGAGCAGCAGGGAAATTGACGCCCGACCTCAGTCCATGACCGTGCCCGGGCCACTCGCGCACGCCCTCGGGAGCCTCCGGCCGCACAAGTCCGACCGGTGCGGCCTGCACACGCCCATGGGAGGCACGGACGGTCTTCGATCCGGGGCATCCCCACACAGCACACAAGACGATTGTTGGCGCGACTTTCTTTCCATGGAGAGGCAACAAATGAGGCCGGTTGGCTTTTTCCGAGAGATGAAACCCGAACCTTCTGCATCATCTTGTGCATCAATTCATGACCATCTTGAGGCCGGCGAACAATAACCAGCAGTCCAAGTAGCTGGATATCTACAATTCGGACACCCTGTGCTGGATATCATGGAGGGTACACACGATGTAGTGAACGGCTCATTCGTGGTGCCTGGGGCTCATCCCTTCTCACCGATGGGCTGCGTGTCTGGCGAACGGACCTCTCCTTCTATGTGGCGAGCTACGCGATCACCCTCCCCGCCTCGTTCTTGAGGTTCGTTCGGGAGCAGGATTTCCGCGTGCCGTCCGTTCAGCACAACGTGCTCGTCTCGGTTGCCGTCGCCGCCTGTCAGTGGTTGGGCTTCCGGATGGACAAGGGCGCGGCACCACGTCGGTCCTCTGATTGATCCTGGCTCCTCGGGTCCCGTCGGGCTCTTTCATGGACCGCATCTACCGGCATCGGGTCCGGAAGCCGCTCGGGCGCGCGATGGGGGCGGAACTACTGGGGTCGCAGTGCGGAGGCGGACGCACCCGACGCCGTCGCGATCGCTTCGTCCAGGACCTCGCGGGAGCGGGTCAGGTCGGTGATGAGGCGGTCGATGCGGGCGCGTTCGCGGGTGAGGTCGGCGACCAGGCGGGGCGTGGCGACCTCGGAGGGGCCGCCGTCCGTGTCGCGCATGCACGGGAGCAGCTGGGCGATCTTCTTGCTGTGGAGGCCCGCCGCGTAGAGCGCCTGGATGCGGATGACGCGGTCCACGGCCCAGTCGCCATAGATCCGCTGGCCGCCCGGAGTGCGGTCGGCCGTCAAGAGGCCCTGCGTCTCGTAGTAGCGGAGCGACCGCTCGCTGACGCCGGTGCGACGGGACAGTTCACCGATCCTCATAACCCACCTCGGTGCCGCGAAGAGGACTTGAACCTGACACTGATGTCAACTCCTACCGTACCCGCATGACGAACACGCCTCAGGAATCCCGCCTGTTCCAGCCCTCCCGGCTCGGCCCTCTGGAATTGCCGAACCGCCTGGTCATGGCGCCGTTGACCCGTAACCGCGCCGGTGCCGACGGGGTGCCTCAGCCGCTCATGGCGGCGTACTACGCGCAGCGCGCGTCAGCCGGGCTGATCATCGCCGAGGCGACCACGCCCAACGCCGTGGGCCAGACGTATCCCAATATCCCCGGCATCCACAGCCCCGCACAGGTGGCCGGCTGGAGGCAGGTCACCGACACGGTGCGTGCCGCGGGCGGCACGATGTTCCTCCAGCTCCAGCACGGCGGCCGGGTCGGCCACCCGGACACCAGCGCGCTGGTGCCGGTCGCGCCGTCCCCGGTGCCGCTCCCCGAGTCCATCCACACCCCGAGCGGGCGCCAGGACGCCGTGGTGCCCAGGGAGATGTCCGTCGACGACATCCGGTCCACCGTGGCCGATTTCGCCACCGCGGCCCGCAACGCCGTCGACGCCGGCTTCGCCGGGGTGGAGGTGCACGCGGCCAACGGGCACCTCCTGCACCAGTTCATGGCCCGGAACACCAACCACCGCACCGATGGCTACGGCGGTTCGGTCGCCGGCCGGATCCGGTTCGTGCGGGAGGTGGTGCGGGCGGTCGCCGCGGCGATCGGTCCGGACCGGGTCGGCCTGCGGATATCCCCGGGGAACACCGTCAACGGCATCGAGGAGGGCGAAACCCAGGCCCTCTACCCGGCGCTCCTCGAAGCTCTGGCGGACGACCGCCTCGCCTACCTGCACACCGTGTTCGCCGATCCCGAAGAACCGCTGTGGCAGCAGCTCCGCAAGACCTGGCCCGGTACGCTGATCGCCAATCCGGCGCTCGGCTGGGGCGGCCCGCTCCCCGCCGACGGCGGCAGGCGGGCGGGCGAACGGCTGCTGGCCGCCGGTGCCGACCTGATCGCCCTCGGCCGGGCCTTCATCTCCAACCCCGACCTGGTCGACCGGCTGCGGACCGGCGCCCCGCTCAACCCGCTCCGGGACGAAGGCTGGATGTACACGGGCGGCGAGAACGGCTACACCGACTACCCCACGCTCGCCGCGTAAAGAGCGCGAAAGACGCGCCCGGACAGGCCCGGACCGCCCGTCATTCAGCCGTTTCCTGGGCATGTCATTGCAGTCGAAAATCCCACCATGTGATGATCTCTCCATGACCGTGAAGGGGGAGGGGTACGGGACGGATGAGCCGCAGCTCGATCCGCCTTCGAGCCTGGCTGAACTGGACGGCGCGCAGGGCGTTCCCCCCGTACCGAAAGTAACGCCGCCTCTCTCCAGCGACATCGACCCGGCGGCAGGACGGCGTGAATTCGCGTCTCTGCTCGGCGAGTTCCGGCGCAGCGCGGTGCTGGTGCCGATCGATCCGTACGGCAGCCTCTGGACCACCGAACACGGCGGGGTCCGCTGGATCTGCGCGTTCTCGCACCAGGAGGCCCTGGCACGGTTCGCGCACGCCCGTGGTGAGGCCGGGCGCGAGTGGACCTACCGGACGGTGCTGGGGGCACGGCTGCTGGATGTGCTGGTGCCGAAGCTGGGTGTGCCGGCGGGTGTGGCACTCGACGCGGGCAGCGAGGACGGGGTGGTGTTCCCGCCGGTCGAGGGCATCGTGCCGGACGCGGCGGTTGTCGAGCTCGGGGGGACGCGGTGAGCGGTACGGATCCTGATCTCGCGGCGTCCAACGCCGGTTTCCGGCTGATCGCGGCTGGCATCGACAAGGCGCACGGGGAGCTCAAGGACCTCGGCATGATCGGCGAGGCGACCGCCGGCCGTGGCTTCTCGGAGCTGTCCCTGTCGGGGCTGGAGTTGGGGCACGCGGGGCTGGCCGCCGGGTTCACGACGTTCTGCGAGCGCTGGGAGTGGGGTGTCCGGGCGCTCATGCAGCGCGGGAACAACTTCGCCGCGGCCATCGGTCTGTCGGCGGGGGCCTTCCACGAGCAGGAGCAGTACGTCAAGGACACCCTGAAGATCGCCGTGAACGGGCTGAACGGCAATCCGCACCTCAGTGAGGACGAGGTCAAGGCCAAGGGCTGGGACGAGATCAAGTCTCAGACGATGTACGACGACCCGGACTACAGCCTGGGGTCGATGGCTGCCGCCCAGGAAAACGTCGAGCAGACGTGGAAGGACACCGGCTACGACCTCGAGGATGCCGCCCTGGACTCGCTGGAGCACGGCGGAGTCCTCGACCCGACGATGCGCGAGGCCATGGACGAGCACTCGCGCGAGAGATTCGATCCCTCCCAGGAGGCGGTCGAGCGTGCCGAGCGACCGGTGTGGGGGAACGAGTAGATGACGGACTGGCTCGGCAAGCTGGGTGACGCCTGGGAGGCCGGCGAGAAGGTCGTCGGCGTAGGCGTCGACAAGGGCACCGATGTGCTCGGAGAGGTGCTGGACCACGTCGGTGCGGAGGGTGTCGCGGACACCGTCACCGACTGGGGCGACAGTGCGGCGTCGGCTCTGGGAGCGGAGGTCGGCGAGAAGCAGCTCGGCCAGAGCGAGGAGCCCGCTGAGCTGATCCACGGGCAGGCGTCCAAGATCACCGCCAGTGCGAAGAACCTGCGCGACTTCAGCGCGGCCTTCAACATGGTCGGCGCCGGCATGAAGGGACTGGACGACGCGCACTGGAAGGGCGAGGCCGCCGACGCCTACCGTGAGACGTTCCAGCTCCTGCCCACCGACTGGCTGCACGCGGCGGACGCCTTCGAGGCCGCAGCGGCGGCCCTCACCGCGTACGCCGCGACGGTGACCGCGGCACAGGGCATGGCCAAGGAGGCGATAGCCCTGTTCAAGCAGGGCATCGAAACGTCCCAGAAGGCCGTCGACGCGCACAACAAGAAGGTCGACGCCTACAACAAGGCCCGCACCAGTGACGCCCCGCTGCCCGAACCCGGCCCGTTCACCGACCCCGGCCAGGCCCAGCGCGACCAGGCCCAGGAAATCCTGGAGAACGCCCGCCGCCAGCGCAACGAGGCCGCCGAGAGAGCCAACCAGATCGTCACCGCGGCCCTCGCCCACGCCCCCGCCGAGAAGTCCGCCATGGAGCGCGCCAAGCTCGGCCTGATGGACCTCGCTCTGGGCAACGGCGTCGAATCGATGCACTTCGTCGGCGGAGCCGTCAAAGGCACGGTCGGGCTCACCAACTTCGTCCGCTCGCTCAACCCGCTCGACGGGTACAACATCACGCACCCGGCCGAGTTCTACGAGAACGTCAACATGACCCTGGCCGGAGTCGTGTCCGGCGTGGCCCATCCCGACCGGGCGCTGAAGGACGCGTGGGAGGGATTCAAGGAGGACCCGCACGAGTTCCTGGGCCGGATGCTCCCCGAGGCGGTCGGCACCAAAGGTGCCGGTGGGCTCAAGTCCCTCGCGCGCAGGGGCGTGGACGACGCGAAGGGCGGGCCCGGCAAGGGCTGGACCGCCCAGGAGAACGACCCGCACGACACGAGCCGCACGCAGGACGACAAAACACTCTCCGAGGACCCCGTCGACATGGCGACGGGCCGGATGGTCCTGCCCCAGACGGACCTCTCCCTGCCCGGCTCCCTGCCCCTTCTCTTCACCCGTACCTTCGAGTCCTCCTACCGCACGGGACGCTGGTTCGGCCCGACCTGGGCAAGCACCGCGGACCAGCGCCTGGAGATCAACGCGGAGGGCATCGTGTTCCTCTGCGAGGACGGCAGTCTGCTGGCCTACCCGCACCCCGCGCCCGGTGTGCCGGTCATGCCCACCCATGGCCGCCGCTGGCCCCTGGACCGCGATCGGGACACCTACACCGTCACCGACCCCGGCTCCGGCCGGGTCTGGCACTTCACGGAGCAGGACCCCGACCTGGCCCTGCTGACCCAGATCGACGACCGCAACGGCCGCTGGATCACCTTCGAGTACGACCAGTCCGGCGCCCCGACCTCGATCGTCCATCATGGTGGCTACCACCTGAAGCTCACCACCGAACAGGGCCGGATCACCGCCCTCCACCTCGCCGGTGCCGCCCCGGACGGCACCGACCGGGAGATCCTCCGCTACGGCTACACGGACGGCCACCTGACCTCCGTCACGAACTCCTCGGGCCGTCCCCTGACCTTCGGCTACGACGAGTACGGCCGGATCACCTCGTGGACGGACACCAACGGCAGTCACTTCGTCTACGTCTACGACGAGCAGCACCGCTGCGTGTATCACTCGGGCTCGAACGGGCATCTGGAATCCCGCTTCACCTGGGACGACACGGACGCCGAGACCGGCCTGCGGCAGACCTCCGTCACCGATGCCCTCGGCCACACCACCCGCTACCTCATCAACGACAGGGTTCAGGTCGTCGCCGAGATCGACCCGCTCGGCGCGGTCGTCCGCTCCGAGTACGACCGCTACAACCGGCTCCTCTCCCGTACGGACGCCCTCGGCCACCTCACGCGCTTCGCCTACGACGAGCAGGGCCGGCTGACCGAGGTGGTCAGACCCGACGGGCGCCCGATGTCGGCCGAGTACAACACGCTGGGTCTGCCGGTACGGGTGCGCCGCACGGACGGGACGGTGGTACGCCAGACGTACGACGAGAGGGGCAACCGCACGTCGGTCACCGACGCGACGGGCGCCACCACCGCGTTCGTCTACGACGCGGCCGGCCACCTCACGACGATCACCGACGCGCTCGGCCACTCGACCGTCGTACGGTGCGATCGGGCCGGCCTGCCCCTCGCGGTCACCGACCCGCTCGGTGCGACCGTCCATTACGAGCGCGACGCCTTCGGCCGCCCGGTCACCATCACCGACCCGCTGGGCTCGGTGACCCGCCTGGAGTGGACCGTCGAGGGCAAACCGGCCCGGCGTACCGAACCGGACGGCACCGAGCAGTCGTGGACGTACGACGGCGAGGGCAACTGCCTGTCGCACACGGACGCGATGGGCGGGGTTACCCGGTTCGAGTACACGGACTTCGACCTCCTGACGGCCCGAACCGGCCCGGACGGTGTGCGTTACGAGTTCTCGTACGACCCGAACCTGAGGCTGACCCGGGTAACCAACCCGCAGGGCCTCACGTGGGACTACACCTACGACCCGGCCGGCCGTCTCACCTCCGAAACGGACTTCGACGGCCGGACGCTGGGCTACGTGTACGACGCGGCGGGCCGACTGATCTCCCGCACGAACGGGCTCGGGCAGACGGTCCGGCTCGAACACGACGCCCTCGGCCGGATCGTCCGCAAGGACGCCGAGGGTGCCGTCACCACCTTCGAGTACGACGTCTTCGACGAACTGGCCGTGGCGACGAACCCCGATGCGAGGCTGGAGCGCATCCGGGACCGCTACGGCCGTCTGAGGTCGGAGACGGTCAACGGACAGACGCTGTCGTACACGTATGACGAGGCGGGCCGCCGGGTGGGGAGGACAACACCGGGCGGATCGGCCAGCACGTGGTCCTACGACGCGGCGGGGCGCAGGACCGGACTTACCGCGTCGGGCCGGGAACTCGCCTTCACCTTCGACGCGCTGGGCCGGGAGGTCGAGCGTACGGTCTCGGACTTCGTCTCGCTGTCGTCGTCCTATGACGCGGTGAGCCGGCTGACGGCCCAGGAGGTCACCTCACGGAGCGGCCGTCTCCAGCACCGGGCGTACGGCTACCGCCCCGACGGTGGGTTGGTCTCTGTCACGGACGGCCTCTCAGGCACACGCGACTTCGACCTCGACGGGGCGGGCCGGGTCACGGCGGTGCGGGCGGACCGATGGACGGAGCGGTACGCGTACGACGAGGCGGGCAACCAGACAGAGGCGGCCTGGCCTTCCGCGCACCCGGCCCACGCCGCGACAGGCCCGCGTGACTACGAGGGCACCCGCATCACCCGCGCGGGCGGCGTCCGCTACGAGCACGACAGCCAGGGCCGGATCGTCCTGCGCCAGAAGACCCGTCTGTCCCGGAAGCCGGACACCTGGCGCTACGCGTGGGACGCGGAGGACCGCCTGACGTCGGTGACGACACCGGACGGCACGGTCTGGCACTACGCGTACGACCCTCTGGGCCGCCGAATATCCAAGCAATCGGCGCTGGAAACGGTCCACTTCACCTGGGACGGCAGCACCCTCTGCGAGCAGACGACCGCGAACGTCGTGCTGACCTGGGACCATGCGGGCCTGCGCCCCCTGACCCAGACGGAACGCCGCACCGATACGGACGACGAACGCTTCTTCGCCATCGTCACCGACCTCATCGGCACCCCGAAGGAACTCGTCGACGAATCGGGCGACCTGGCGTGGCACACCCGCACGACGCTCTGGGGCACGACGACCTGGAACCGCGACGCCACGGCGTACACCCCACTCCGCTTCCCGGGCCAGTACTACGACCCGGAATCGGGCCTCCACTACAACTACTTCCGCTACTACGACCCGGAATCGGCCCGGTACCTGAGCCAGGATCCACTGGGCCTCGTCCCAGCCCCAAACTCAGCGACTTATGTCGATAACCCGCAAACATGGAGCGACCCCCTTGGGCTGGGCCCCTGTCCGCCCCGGATCGAGGGTGGAGGCTGGGATCTTCGCGGCGATGTGAACCCGCTGGACGTCATCCCGAAGGACGCCGTACAGGAACCCTGGAAGGCAATACCTGGCGGTGTCGAGCACGGCATCAAGTGGAAATGGACGGACGATATAACGGGTAAGACGGTGCGTATGCGTGTCCACGGGCCCGACCTCGGCCCGCACGCTGGGCCAAATGCCAGCAGCGGCCCCATCTACCGGATTCAGATAGGGCACCAATTTCAAGACGAGGCAGGCAACCTCTACCACGCCAAGATCGGAAACCCAAACAGTCCAAACTATAATGAGACAGCAATCAACGATACCCACATCCCGTGGCCCAGCCACCTGCCGATACCGTACCCGCACTGATCCAGAACTAGGACAGATGGAAAGCAAGTACTACGTCGAGTTCCTTCGGGAGCTGCTGAGTCCAGATGAAGAAGTGCGCACAGAGGCCAGCGACCGCGTTCAGGATTTCGTAAACCTGCTCAACAGCACCCAGGCCAGAGTACTGGGGGACTTGATCGCCATGCTTACCCCGCACGAGGATTCCCGAGTGGCCCTAGAGGCTCTTCTGCACGCGTTGAGTGACCTCGATGGGTGTGGGAAGCTGGAAGGCGTCGATCTCTCACCCCTGAAGGAGATCCCGGATTCCGCAATCCAGGTGGAACACCGCGAATACATGGAGGACTTTGACCCACGCATCGGGGCAGGTGACGGGATGGACGAATGATTTCGACGTCTCCGAAAGTCAGCTCGCATTGCGTAGCCTCGGCGAGGTACTGGCTTGGCAAACCAGTCGACGGGAGGAGAACGTTTTGGACCGTGCGGACCATTCCGGCCCTTCGCCAGTAGCAACGAGCCACTTGTCCACGACCTCCTCGCGGAGCCGATGTTCGGCTCGCAGAGGCGGGCTGCCCCAGCTCGGTCAGCGTGCCCGATGCAAGCGAGAAGATATTGGTCGCCGGATGCGGGGCTCGGCAGGGAACATGACTATGTGATCCCAGCCCGGGCGCGGCTGCCGCGCGGAGGGGCGGGGGCATGTGCAGGTGCGGTCAGTTGCCCGCGGCGTACGGGACGAAACTCGACCAGGCGGTCGGGGTGAGGGCGAGGTGGGGGCCGTCCGGGCACTTGGAGTCGCGGATGTGGACCGTGCCGGGGGTGGTGGCGACCTCGACGCAGGAGTCGCCCTCGCTGCTGCTGCTGTAGCTGCTCTTGAACCACGCCAGTCCGGTGCCGTCCCCGGACGAGGTCTTGCGGATCATGTCTCTCCCAGCAGTTGCTCAATGAAGGCTCGCGACTCGCGGGGAGTGAGAGCCTGGGCCCTGATGATGCCGTAGCGCAACTCCAGGATATGGAGCTGTTTCCCCTCGGTCACGGGTCGGCCGTTGGCCACGGCGGGTGAGCGTCCGACGGCCGAACCATCGCCGAACTTCAGCATCTCGATACCGCCCGCCAGCCCTGCGTGTTCCTCACGGTCCATCGGCATCACCTGTAGCTCGACGTTTCGCATCTCGGCCACCTCCAGCAGGTGTGCCAGCTGGGTACGCAGCAGCGGCCTTCCGCCCAGCGGGCGCCGGAGCGTCCACTCCTCCAGGACGAAGCCCATCTCCGGCGCCGGGTCCCGCTCGAAGACGGACTTGCGGGCCATCCGACCGGCCACCATCCGCTCCACCTCGTCCTGCGAGTACGCCGGCCGCCGCATGAGGAGCAGCCCGCGTGCGTACTGCGGTGTTTGCAGCAGCCCGTGGATGTTGAGCGGGTCGTACAGCTGGAGCTCCACCGCCCGGGCCTCCGACTGGGCCAGTTCCCGGACCTTCTTCGGGTACCGGACCTTCGCCACGTCCTCCTTCATGGCCGAGAGCAGCCCGCCCGCCCCCAGGACCTCGTCCGCCTTGTCCAGGAACTCGGGCCGGGGAATCCGTTTCCCGCCCTCGATCTTGTAGACGAGGTCCTCGCCGTAACCGACGGCCACCCCGAAGTCGGGGGCGCGCATGCCGACCGCTTCCCTCCGCAGTTTCACCTGCCGCCCCACCGTGGCGATGACGGCCACGCCCCAGTCGTCGTCCGGGTCCACCTCCCAACCCGGCTCGTCCGCCTCGTCCTTGAGCCGTCGCGTTCCGGTTCCGCCGTCCACCGACATGCCCCGCACCTTTCCGTCCGCGCACTCGTGCCGCGGCGTCCCTACCCCTGCGGCTCGTCCGGACAGACCGGACAGCGGTGGACAAGCTCCGGACAGTCACCCTACGCATACATGGTGTCACTGTTCACGGTGGGCGAGGGCGGCCACTCTCGGTGGGGTGAAGCAGACGAACGCCCCTCGATTCGGTACGTGCACGGCCCGCTTCGGTGTCCTGCTGTCCCCAACGCCTCGCGGCGCGCGGCTCGCCCGGCTGCTGGCCGCCGAGTGGCTCAGGACCCGGCACGAGGTGCCGTACCGCGTGGCCGAGGCCGCCGCGCAGGTCGTCGCGGAGCTCGCGGCGAACGCCGCCACGCACGGGCGGGTGCCCGGCCGGAGCTTCCGGCTCGCGCTCCTCTGCGACGGCGGTGTCCTACGGGTCGAGGTGACGGACACCCGGGCCGACGACCTCCCCCACCGCTGCCCGCCGGCGCCCGACGCGGAGTCCGGTCGTGGGCTGCTCCTCGTCGAGGCGCTCGCCGACCGCTGGGGCGCCGGGGCCGGGCCCGCGCCGCAGAAGACCGTATGGGCGGAACTCAACCTTCCGCTGTCCTGACCGGCGTACGGGAAACGGGACTTCGGTGGGACGGCCGGTCCACCAAGCAACAACGAGAGAGAAAGAAACCGCACCGAACCCCACCCCTCCTCCCCCTCGCCGAGCCGCTCACTCACGCGGGTGAAAAACACCAACTCGGTTGGCTTTGGGACGGGTTGCTTGATCTACGCTCAGCGCGACACACCACATCACCGCTGACATACGTCGGCCCCCGCCGGGACCGCTAATCCCAGTGCGGGGGCCTGACCATCAAGGAAGAAGCGCTTCCCGATGGATAACCGGAACACTAGCGTGCGCCCGCGCGCCCAGTCCCGTAACGACGGGAAAAACCACCCCTCCCGGGGAGCCCGCAAAGCCTTGCGCCGCGGCGGCGTCATCCACGACAACTCCCGCCACACCACCCGCTTCACGGTGATCGGCAACCACCTCGCCCAGCACGCCGAGCTGTCGCTCGTGGCGATCGGCCTGGCCGTCCACATCCAGTCGCTCCCCGCCGGGGCCCAAGTCGACATCGAGACCCTGGCCGACCGCTTCCCCGAGGGAAGGATCCGGATCGCGGGCGCCCTGCGCGAGCTGGAGGCCCACGGCTATCTGCGGCGCACGCGTGTACGCACCGACGGGGGCCTCATGGTCACCCGCACGGTGTCCTGCAACCAGCCAGGCCGGACCGGCGCCGCGGAGGAGCCGAAGCCCCGCCGTCGGCCGAGCACCGACCAGCCGGCCCGCCGCCGAGCGCTGCCCGCCGTACCGCGGCCCGCGTATCCGGCCCCGGACCTGCTCCGGACCGCCCTGGGGGTCCTGTCCGGGCTACGACGCGAGGATCCGCGCCTCCTGCTGTCCGCCACGGACGCCGACCACCTCGTCCCCGGCGTCGCCGCTTGGCTCGAACGCGACCTGTCCCCCGAGGCCGTCCAGCGGGCGCTGACCACCGGCCTGCCACCGGAGCCGCTGCACCGCCCGGCAGCCCTGCTGGCCCACCGCCTCGCCGCCCAGCTCCCGCCCCTGCCCGCGTTCCGCACACCGGACTCGCCCGCGGCGGTCAGGCATCCGCTCCAGAACTGCGACACCTGCGACCGCGCCTTCCGCGGCCCGGAGCCGGGTACCTGCGGAACCTGCGGAAGTGGGGGGAGTGGGGGGAACGGCGGAAGCGGGGGCCCGGGCGGGTCGGTCGGGGCAACCGCGACGGACGACGATCCAGGGCGGTGACCCCGGGAACCGGAAGGCCAGGGAACCGGAAAGGCCCGGGATCCGTGGATCCCGGGCCTTTCGGCGAGTCGTGCGCGTGCCTACCGCGCCGCGTCCGGGTGCACCGCGTCCGTCACCGGGCGGGCGTCGGAGGGCTTCTCCTTCGCGACCGGCTTGCGGAGCGCGATGTTCAGCTCCTTGAGGCGGGCCTCCTCCAGCTCCGTCGGCGCGCCCATCATCAGGTCCTGGGCGTTGCCGTTGAGCGGGAAGGCGATCGTCTCGCGGATGTTGGGCTCGTCGGCGAGGAGCATCACGATGCGGTCCACGCCCGGGGCGATGCCGCCGTGCGGCGGGGCGCCGTACTGGAAGGCGCGGAGCATGCCGGCGAACTCGGTCTCGACGGTCTCGCGGGAGTAGCCGGCGATCTCGAAGGCCTTGAACATGATGTCGGGCTCGTGGTTCCGGATGGCGCCCGACGACAGCTCGATGCCGTTGCAGACGATGTCGTACTGCCAGCCGAGGATGTCCAGCGGGTCCTGGGTCTCCAGGGCCTCCAGGCCGCCCTGCGGCATCGAGAAGGGGTTGTGCGAGAAGTCGATCCTGCCGGTCTCCTCGTCCTTCTCGTACATCGGGAAGTCGACGATCCAGGCGAAGCGGAAGACGTTCTCCTCGAAGCGGCCGGCGCGCTTGGCGGCCTCGACCCGGACCGGGCCCATGATCTTGGAGACCTCGTCGAACTCGCCCGCGCCGAAGAAGACGGCGTGGCCGGGCGCCAGGCCGAGGCGCTCGGTGAGGACCTTGACGTTCTCCTCGGTGAGGAACTTGGCGATCGGGCCGGTCAGCGCGTTGCCCTCGCCGACGCGGACCCAGGCCAGGCCCTTGGCACCGAGCGAGACGGCGTAGTCGCCGAGGCCGTCGAAGAACTTGCGCGGCTGGTCACCGGTGTCCGGCACGGCCAGCGCGCGGACGTGCTTGCCCGCGAAGGCCTTGAACTCGGAGTTCTCGAAGACGTCGGTGATGTCGACGAGCTCCAGGTCGGTGCGCAGGTCCGGCTTGTCGTTGCCGTACTTGAGCATCGACTCGCGGAACGGGATGCGCGGGAACGGGGAGGTGACGTGGCGGCCGCCGCCGAACTCCTCGAACAGCTCGGTCATCAGCTTCTCGATCGGCTGGAAGACGTCCTCCTGCTCGACGAAGCTCATCTCGACGTCGAGCTGGTAGAACTCGCCCGGCGAGCGGTCGGCGCGGGCGTCCTCGTCGCGGAAGCAGGGCGCGATCTGGAAGTACCGGTCGAAGCCGGAGATCATCAGCAGCTGCTTGAACTGCTGCGGGGCCTGCGGCAGGGCGTAGAACTTGCCCGGGTTCAGGCGGGAGGGGACGACGAAGTCACGGGCGCCCTCGGGGGAGGTCGCGGTGAGGATCGGGGTCGCCATCTCGTTGAAGCCGAGGGCCACCATCTTGGAGCGGATCGAGGCGATGACCGCCGAGCGCAGCATGATGTTGCGGTGCATGCGCTCGCGGCGCAGGTCGAGGAAGCGGTACTCCAGGCGCCGCTCCTCGTTGACGCCGTCGTCCGTGTTGATCGTGAACGGCAGGGGGGCGGCCGAGCCCAGCACCTCCACCTCGGCGACTTCGACCTCGATCTCGCCGGTGGGCAGGTCGGCGTTGATGTTCTCGGCGCCGCGCGAGACGACCGTGCCGTCGATGCGGACGACCGACTCCTTGGTCTGCTTGTCGAGCGCCTCGTACGCGGCGGTGCCGGGACGGGCGACGAGCTGCGTGATGCCGTAGTGGTCGCGCAGATCGATGAAGAGGATGCCGCCCAGGTCGCGCCGATTGTGCAGCCAGCCGCTCAGCCGGACGTCGGTGCCGACGTCAGAGGCGCGGAGCTCGCCGCAGGTGTGGGACCTGTACCGATGCATCGTCGTTCATCCAGTCTTCGGGGTGGGGGTTTGGCTCGACGCGTCAAGGTTACCGGGCTCGCCAAGATCGCCGGGGCACAGCTCGGTGGCGGCTGATCGGTTCCTCTTCTTAGAGTGGGGCAATGCGCACCGAGGACGTCCTGGCCGCCATCGCGACGGGCCTGTGGCGCTGGGACAACGCCTCCGGGATCGTCACCCTCGACGCGGAGGCGGCCCGGCTGCTCGGGCTGCCCGCCGAGCCGGTCGAGCTGACGGAGGCGGCCGTGCGTTCCCGGTTCCACCCGGTCGACTGGAACGAGATCGACGGGACCGTGAACCTCGCCGTGGCGGAGGGCACCCTCGCCGAGGCCCGGCTGCGGATCATGGACGAGAGCGGGCGGGTGATCCGTACCGTACGCAGCCGGTCGAAGCCGTTCGTCGAGGGCACCGACTACCAGCTGGTCGGCACCCTCCAGGAGGTCGCCGAGCCGCAGCCCGGCACCGCCGCCCGTACGCCCGTCACGGGCGACTGGCGGCGTTCGCGGGAGGCGTTCCTGCTGGACGCGGGGCGGGCGCTGGCGGAGGCGCGGTCCACGGCGGAGGTGCTGCGGGTGGCGGCGTCGCTGTCGATGCCCGGCTTCTCGCCGGACGGGCTGGCGGTCTTCGGCGTCTCCGGCGACCGGCTGACGATCATCGGGCACCACGGGCACAGCGCCGGTGACGACGGCCCGTTCACGGACATGCCGCTGGACACCGACTACCCGGCGGCCGAGGTGGTGCGGACCGGGCGGGCGATCTACCTGCCGACCCCGGAGGAGTACCGGGCCCGCTTCCCGGTGACCTGGCCCCTGGCGCAACGTTTCGGCAGGGAGTCGTGGGCGTTCCTGCCGCTGATCGTCGCGGGGCGCACGATGGGCGCCTGGATGGCGGCGTTCACCTATCCGGTGTCGTTCACGCCGGACGAGCGGTCGGTCCTGACGACCGTGGCGCGGATGCTGGCGCAGGCGCTGGCGCGGGCGGGGGTCGCCGAGTCGGAGCGGGAGCTGTCGCTGGGCCTCCAGCGCACGATGATGCCGGTGCTGGGCCCCGCCATCCCCGGCATGGCGGTGGCCGCGCGGTACGTCCCTACCGGCGGCGGGCTCCAGGTCGGCGGCGACTGGTACGACATGATCCAGCTGCCCGGAGGGCGCATCGCGCTGGTGATCGGCGACGTCCAGGGGCACGACGTGCGGGCGGCCGGGCTGATGGGGCAGCTGCGGATCGCCCTGCGCGCGTACGCCTCGGAGGGCCACCGCCCGGACGCGGTGCTGTCCCGGGCCTCCCGCTTCCTGTACGGCATCACGGACGGGGCGGAGGGCGACCACGGGGCGGCGCGGTTCGCGACGTGCCTGTACCTGGAGGTGGACCCGGCGACGGGGACGCTCGACATCGCGCGGGCGGGCCACCCCGACCCGGCGATCCGGATGGCCGACGGCACGGTGATGCTGCGGCCGACGGCGGGCGGGCTGCCGCTGGGCATCGTCCCGGACACGGACTACCCGACGACCCGGCTCACCCTGGAGCCCGGCGAGACGCTGATGATCTGCACGGACGGGCTGCTGGAGACCGGCGGGCACGACCTGGAGACGGGCTGGAACCGGATCCGCACGCTGCTGGAGCGGCACGACGCCGAGGGCGAGTCGCTGGAGATGCTGGCCGACAGCCTGGTGCAGGCCGTGCACGGGCCGGGCTCGCACCACACCACGGGTCCGCTCGCCGACCGCCGCGAGGACGACATCGCGGTGCTGCTGCTGTCGCGGACGGGCGCGCCGCTGCGGACGGCCGCGGCCCGGCGTACCGCGATGACGATCGCGCAGGCGGAGCCGGAGCGGATCGCGGCGGCCCGGCAGCACGTGCGGGAGCTGCTGCACGACTGGGCGGACCCGGAGCAGGTCGACTCGGCGGTCCTGATGGTGTCCGAGATGCTCACCAACGTGCTGGTGCACACCGACGGCGACGCGCTGCTGGTGGCGGAGGCGACCGGGGACCACGGCAAGCGGCGGCTGCGCGTGGAGGTGGCGGACGCCAGCGACGAGCTGCCGCACCGGCGGCGGCCGGGTGAGATGGCGTCGTCGGGGCGCGGGCTGATCCTCATGGAGATGCTGGCGCACGAGTGGGGTGTGGACCCGCGGGGCGAGGGCAAGTCGATCTGGTTCGAGCTGCGCGAGGACCGGGACGGGGAGCCGTAGGGGGTGGCTCGAAAGCAGCGTCGTCCGCCCGGAGGGCGCCGCCGGGAACGTCTGGATACGTGCGTGCGGTCGCGGCCGCTCTAGTGGCTCACCACCGGGTGGTGCGTGAGGCGCAGCTTGGACTGGCCGTGCGGCAGCCGCTCCCAGTCGTCCATGAAGTGGGCAGCCAGGCCGTGCTTCGCCGCCAGGCGCACGAGCGTCTCCGTGCGGTAGTAGAAGTCCTCGCCCAGCACCTGGTGCTCGTGGCCCTCGGTGCGGTCGAAGGTGAAGTCGAAGAACCCGCCGGGTGCCAGCACCCGCCCGACGTTGGCCATGCACTCGGCGACGACCTCCAGCGGCGAGTGGGAGAAGACGCTGTGCGCGTGGACGACCGTGAACCAGGCGTCCGGCAGGAAGTCCAGCGTGAGGTCGTCGACAGGGGTCAGGTACGGGAGTTTGTCCTGGAGCCCGTACCGTACGACGGTCTTCTTGGCCTCGACGAGGATGTCGGGCGAGATGTCGATCCCGTAGTAGTGGCCGGGCTCCAGGTGGTCGATGAACCGCCACCCGGCGCGCAGGTTGCCGCAGCCGATCTCCAGCATGCGGTCCCCGGGCCGCAGGCCGTGGGCGACGAGGTAGTCGTACTGCATCCGCCCGATGGCGAGCCAGCGCGCGTGCGAGGGCACGCCCCCCACCGCGGCCTCCGGGCTGCGGGCGGTGTCGGAGGCCATGACGGCCCGGTAGAAGGCGACGTGATCCCCGCGGTGCCGCAGGCGCAGCCGGGCGTTCCTGGCCGCCCGCCGCAGGTGGGGGCCCACCCGCCGGGGGTGCGCGAGCGCGTACCGCAGCTTGTGGCCGAGCCGGGAGCGGTTCTTCAGCAGACGCGGGTCGGGTGGGTCCTGCACAACGGCCTCCGTGTTTCCCGGGTGGTGGTGCCAGTCGTGGCTGTCGACCGGCCGGGGTGGGTACTACGGCTGGGTGCTACGGCCCGCCGGCGGCGTACAGCCTCCGCAGTTCGCCGATGACGCCGAACGCGGCGGCCGTGAGCGGTACGGCGAGCAGCATGCCGAGGATCCCGGCGACGGACGCGCCCGCGGTGATGGCGATCATGACGATGGCCGGGTGCATCTGGACCGTACGGCTCTGGATCACCGGCTGCAGGACGTGCCCCTCGATGAGCTGTACGGCGAGGACGACGCCGACCGCCCACAGCGCGATGACGACGCCCCGGTCGGCGAGCGCCACGAGGATCGCCACCGCGCCGGAGATGAAGGCGCCGAGGTACGGGATGTACGCGCCGACGAAGACCAGCGCGCCGAGCCCCACGGCGCCCGGGACGCGCAGGATCAGCAGGCCGGCCGTGATGAGGAGGGCGTCGATCAGCGCGATGAACGTGGTGCCGCGCATGAAGCCCTCCACGGCCCCGAAGGCGCGGCGGGCCATGGCCTCGACGGCGTCGGCGCCGCCGCCCGGCACGAGGGAGCGCAGCCCGCGCATCGCGCGGCCGGAGTCGCGGAGGAAGAAGAAGACCAGCAGCAGCGCGAGGACGGCCATGGCGATCATCTCGCCGACGACGCTGAGCCCGCTGATGACGCCGGACGCCGCCGTGCCGCCGAACTTGCCGAGCAGGTTCCTGGCGTTGCCCGCGAGGTCGTCCAGCGAGGTGCCCGCGGCGCCGAAGTGCCGGGTGAGGTCGGCGGCGGCGCGGCGCAGCGAGGTGACGATCTGGTCGCCGGTGTCGATCAGCGCGGCGGCCACGATGTAGCCGGCGCCTCCGACGACGGCGACCACGGCCGCGCAGGTCAGCCCGGCGGCCAGGGACCGCTGGACCTTCATGGCGACGAGCCGCCGGTACAGCGGCCCCAGCAGCGCGGTGCCGAGCAGGGCGAGCAGGACGGGTGTGACGGCGGTCCGCAGCGTCACGCACAGCCATACGCCGACCGCCGCCACACCGGTGACGAGCAGGACGACGACGCACCAGGCGGCGACGCGCCGGACGGGCTCGGGAAGCGTGTGCACCGTTCCACGGCACCACGCTCTTCGCGCCCCCGCTCCCGGACGTCCCCCGCCCGGGGGAGTACCGCCGGCCCGTGCCCGGCGGAGGACGGCCCGGGGACGGGTCTCCGCCCGGACGGCCCCCCGCCCCGGGGCTTACCCCACGGCTGCCCGGGGCGGGGACCACAGGCGGCGCGCCGGCGGGGCGCCCCCGCCGGCGTTGAGCCGTCAGGCGCCCGGGGTGATGTCCGGGCCCTGGCCGTCCTGCATGCCGTGGACGGCCGGGACGCGGCCGAGCCGGCCGGCCTGGAAGTCCTCGAAGGCCTGCTTCAGCTCGGCCTCGCTGTTCATGACGAACGGCCCGTAGTGCGCCATGGGCTCCCGGATGGGCCTGCCTCCGAGGAGGACGACCTCCAGGTCGGGGGTGTGGCCGTCCTGCCTGTCGTCGGCGCGGACGGTGAGCGACCCGCCGTCGCCGAAGACGGCCGTCTGGCCGAGGTGGACGGGTCGGCGCTCGGTGCCGACGGAGCCGCGCCCGGCGAGGACGTAGGCGAGGCCGTTGAAGTCCTGCCGCCATGGGAGCGTGACCTCGGCGCCGGGGCGCAGGGTCGCGTGGATCATGGTGATCGGGGTGTGGGTGATGCCCGGCCCCTCGTGCCCGTCGAGCTCCCCGGCGATGACGCGCAGCAGGGCGCCGCCGTCGGGGGAGGCGAGGAGCTGGACCTGGCCGCCGCGGATGTCCTGGTAGCGGGGGTCCATCATCTTGTCCTTCGCGGGCAGGTTCACCCACAGCTGGAGACCGTGGAAGAGGCCGCCCGACATGACGAGGTGTTCCGGCGGGGCCTCGATGTGCAGCAGCCCGGACCCGGCGGTCATCCACTGGGTGTCGCCGTTGCGGATGGTGCCCCCGCCGCCGTTGCTGTCCTGGTGGACGAAGGTCCCGTCGATCAGGTAGGTGACGGTCTCGAAGCCGCGGTGGGGGTGCCAGGGCGTGCCCTTCGCCTCGCCGACGCCGTACTCCACCTCCCCCATCTGGTCCATCATGATGAACGGGTCGAGGTGGCGGTAGTTGATCCCGGCGAACGCGCGGCGCACCGGGAAGCCCTCCCCCTCGAATCCGGCGGGCGCGGTGGTGACCGCCAGCACCGGGCGCGGTACGGCGCCCGAGGGCGCGTCGACGCGGGGCAGGGTGAGCGGGTTCTCGACGGTTACGGCAGGCATGGCGGGTCCTCCTCGGGGGCGGCGTGATCCCACTTTAGTTGAATCCTGAACTTCTTGCCAGGGGAACACCTCCTTCCGCCCCGCCATTCCCACGGTAGTGGCGCCCCACGGCGACCCGCGTGAGTATGAACCGACCCGGATCAGACGTGGGCGCCGGCCGCGGTCGTCCCTGTTCAGCGCAGGGCAGCGCCGCGTCCCACCCGCCACGCGGCGCACCGGCGCGACATGTCTTCGTACGGCGCGTCCGGGCACGCGCGTCCGGGCACAGCGGCTCGCCCCGGCGCGACTCAGGCCCGGGTCCGGGTCCCCCGCGTGCGACGGCTCGTGGTCAGCCGTACATCCGCCGCATGGCGAAGTCGACCATCTGCTCCACGGCCTTCGCGTCGAACACCATCCGGTGGTCGCCCTCCATGTCGAGGACGAAGCCGTACCCGGTGGGCAGCAGGTCGATCACCTCGGCACCGGTGATCACGAAGTACTTGGACTCCTTGCCCGCGTACCGGCGCAGCTCCTTGAGCGAGGTGAACATGGGGATGACGGGCTGCTGGGTGTTGTGCAGCGCGAGGAAGCCGGGGTTGTCACCGCGCGGGCAGTAGACCTTCGAGGTCGCGAAGATCTGCTGGAAGTCCTCGGCCGACAACGACCCGGTGGTGAACGCCCGCACGGCGTCGGCGAGCGAGGGCGGCGACGGCTCGGGGTACAGCGGCGGCTGCTGCGCGTACCCCTGCTGGGGCTGGGCGTACGCGCCCTGGTTCTGCTCGTACCCGTACATGCCCGCAAGCCTACCGAGCCGCCGCCTCCCGGCGCATGGTCACCGTGGGGCCGCCCCCACGTCACGGCACCCGCCGCCGGCGGCAGCGCGCGGGTCGTGGCCGTTCAGCCCGCGAACCGCCCGGTCTTCACCGCGCCGCGTCCACGAACGGCACCCAGGCGCGGGCGGGCACGACGACGGCCGGGCCCTCGGGGACCTCGGGGACCTCGGGGACCTCGGAGTCACGGACGGGGACGACGCCGGACAGGTTGTCGGCCACTTCGAGGCACTCGCCGCCGGTGGCGCCGCGGTGGGGCGCCGACCGGGGACGGACGGCAGGACCGTGTGGTGCGTGCTGCCGGTTCCACGGGGGCGGGAGGAAGGGATCCGGCAGCGGCCGGCCGCGCCTGGTGACGATCACGACCACGCCGCCCGGGGCGTGACGCGTCACAGATTGCCCCATAGGGGTTGCTCTTATTACCGACCGGTAGCATCATCGTAGCTACTAGCTGGTACGTGTAAGAGGATTCCGCCTCCCCGAGCCTTACGGAGCCGTCGCCATGGGGCACTACAAGTCGAATCTCCGCGACATCGAGTTCAACCTCTTCGAGGTCCTCGGGCGCGACAAGGTCTACGGCACCGGTCCGTTCGAGGAGATGGACGTCGAGACCGCGAAGAGCGTCCTGGACGAGATGCGCCGTCTCGCCGAGAACGACTTCGCCGAGTCCTTCGCGGACGCCGACCGGAACCCGCCGGTCTTCGACCCGGAGACGAACACCGCGCCGATCCCCGAGTCCTTCAAGAAGTCCTACAAGGCCTTCATGGACTCCGAGTACTGGCGCCTCGGCCTGCCCGAGGAGATCGGCGGCACCACCTCGCCCCGCTCGCTGATCTGGGCGTACGCGGAGCTGATCCTCGGCTCGAACCCGGCCGTCTGGATGTACTCCTCGGGCCCGGCCTTCGCCGGTGTCCTCTTCGAGGAGGGCAATGACGTCCAGAAGCAGATCGCCCGCATCGCGGTCGAGAAGCAGTGGGGCTCCACCATGGTCCTCACCGAGCCGGACGCCGGCTCGGACGTGGGCGCCGGCCGCACCAAGGCCGTGCAGCAGGACGACGGCTCCTGGCACATCGAGGGCGTGAAGCGCTTCATCACGTCCGGTGAGCACGACATGTCGGAGAACATCCTCCACTACGTCCTCGCCCGCCCCGAGGGCCACGGCCCCGGCACCAAGGGCCTGTCCCTCTTCCTCGTACCGAAGTTCCACTTCGACTGGGAGACCGGCGAGCTGGGCGAGCGCAACGGCGTGTACGCCACGAACGTCGAGCACAAGATGGGCCTCAAGGCGTCCAACACGTGCGAGATGACCTTCGGCGACAAGCACCCCGCCAAGGGCTGGCTGATCGGCGACAAGCACGACGGCATCCGCCAGATGTTCCGCATCATCGAGTTCGCCCGGATGATGGTCGGCACGAAGGCCATCGCCACCCTGTCGACCGGCTACCTCAACGCGCTGGAGTACGCCAAGGAGCGCGTGCAGGGCCCCGACCTGGCGAACTTCATGGACAAGACCGCGCCGAAGGTCACCATCACGCACCACCCGGACGTCCGCCGCTCGCTGATGACGCAGAAGGCGTACGCCGAGGGCATGCGCGCCCTGGTCATGTACACCGCCGCGATCCAGGACGAGATCCAGGTCAAGGAGGCGGCCGGCGAGGACGCCAAGGCGCTCATCGGGCTCAACGACCTGCTCCTGCCGATCGTGAAGGGCTACGGCTCCGAGAAGTCCTACGAGCAGCTCGCCCAGTCCCTCCAGACCTTCGGTGGCTCCGGCTACCTCCAGGAGTACCCGGTCGAGCAGTACATCCGGGACGCCAAGATCGACACCCTCTACGAGGGCACCACCGCGATCCAGGGCCAGGACTACTTCTTCCGCAAGATCGTCCGCGACCAGGGCGCCTCGCTGAACGCGCTCGCCGAGGAGATCAAGAAGTTCCTGGCGGTCGGCACCGGCGGCGAGGAGCTGGCCCCGGCCCGCGACGCCCTCGCCAAGGCCGCCGTCGACCTGGAGGCGATCGTCGGCACGATGCTGACCGACCTCACCGCCACCGGCGAGGACGTCAAGAACATCTACAAGGTCGGGCTCAACACCACCCGCCTCCTCATGGCGTCCGGTGACGTGGTCGTCGGCTACCTCCTGCTGCGCGGTGCCGCCGTCGCGGCCGAGAAGCTGGAGACGGCCTCCACCAAGGACACGGCCTTCTACCGGGGCAAGATCGAGGCCGCGAAGTTCTTCGCCGCCAACATCCTGCCGGGCGTCTCCACCGAGCGCGCCATAGCCGAGGGCGTCGACAACTCCCTCATGGAGCTGGACGAAGCCGCGTTCTAATCCCGGTCCGCGACCGGCCAGCACCGGCCCGGCCCGCGCCACCCGGCCCTGACGGCCCGCCCCCGACATCCCGGGGGCGGGCCGTCGTCCGTCACCGGGCGGCGCACACCGAGAAGTGGCTCACCCGGCACACGTCCGACGGCACCGCCCCGCGCAGCTGCACCGCCGTACCGTCCCCCGCCACGTACCACCGCTCACCGCGCGGAACGCCCGCGACCGGACGCTCACCCGGTTCCATCGCCACCCAGCGGCCGCGCACCGTCCGGTGCCAGCGGGCCTGCGCCCCGCAGAACCGGCAGGTCATCAACGAGCCGGTACGCGGCGGGCGCGGCGCCGGTATCGAGGCGCGCAGCGCCGCGGCCGTCACCGGCAGGATGTCCCCCAGGCGCACCGGGTCCCGGTCCGGGGTGCCCGTCGCCGCGGTCGTGCACGCCGCGCACAACGGCATCCCCAGCGGGACGCTCCACTCGGCACCAGGTGTTTCGCATGCGGCACAGACGGGCGAGACGGGCGTGGTCATCGTGGTCACCAGTGCACCTCCGGTCGCGACCGGCGAGTCAGCGGACTGCTGTCCCGCTACGTCTTCCGATAGTCGCAGCCGCCACTGACAATGGGCCGTTCACAACAGTCGCTCTCAACTGACCCGCCCGTAAAGTGAGGGCCATGAGCAGCTCACCCCCCCGCTTCCACCGCGGCCACACCGACGACCTCATGACCTTCCTGGCGGACTCGCCCACGCCGTACCACGCCGTGGCCGTCGCCGGTGAACGGCTGGAGAAGGCCGGCTTCCGGAAGCTCGACGAGACAGCCGCCTGGGACGGTACGAGCGGCGGCAGGTACGTCATCCGCGGCGGCGCGATCATCGCCTGGTACGTACCGGAAGGCGCGGCCCCCCACACCCCGTTCAGGATCATCGGCGCCCACACCGACTCGCCCAACCTCCGCGTCAAACCGCAGCCCGACATGGGCGCGCACGGCTGGCGGCAGGTCGCCGTCGAGACGTACGGCGGAACCCTGCTCAACACCTGGCTCGACCGCGACCTGGGGTTGTCCGGCAGGCTGACCCTGCGGGACGGCGGCCACCGGCTGGTGAGCGTGGACCGGCCGCTGCTGCGCGTCCCGCAGCTCGCCATCCACCTGGACCGGCAGGCCAACGAGGGCCTCAAGCTGGACCGCCAGCGGCACATGCAGCCGATCTGGGGCCTCGGCGACGACGTCCGCGAGGGCGACCTGATCCGGTTCGTCGCCGGCGAGGCGGGGGTGGACGCCGGGGACGTGGCCGGCTGGGACCTCATGGTCCACGCCCTGGAGGCCCCCGCCTACCTCGGGCGCGACCGGGAGCTGCTGGCCGGACCGCGCATGGACAACCTGCTGTCGGTGCACGCGGGCGTGGCCGCCCTCACCGCCGTATCGGCCGCCGGGGAACCGGAGTTCATCCCGGTGCTCGCCGCCTTCGACCACGAGGAGAACGGCTCCGAGTCCGACACCGGCGCCCAGGGCCCCCTCCTCGGCGGCGTCCTGGAACGGTCGGTCTTCGCGCGCGGCGGCGGCTACGAGGACCGGGCGCGCGCCTTCGCCGGCACGATCTGCCTCTCCTCGGACACCGGCCACGCGGTGCACCCCAACTACGCCGAACGGCACGACCCCACGCACCACCCGCGCGCCGGCGGCGGCCCCATCCTCAAGGTGAACGTCAACCAGCGCTACGCGACGGACGGCAGCGGCCGTGCCGTCTTCGCGGCGGCGTGCGAGAAGGCGGGGGTGCCGTGGCAGACGTTCGTCTCCAACAACGACATGCCGTGCGGCACGACCATCGGCCCGATCACCGCCGCCCGCCACGGGATCCGGACCGTCGACATCGGCGTGGCGATCCTGTCGATGCACAGCGCCCGCGAACTGTGCGCCGCCGACGACCCGTACCTGCTGGCCAACGCCCTGGTGGCATTCCTGAACTAGCCCGCCCCGCGTAGGTGTTGCGGCTCGGGGTACCCGCAACACCTACGCAGACGAGGAGGCGGGAATCATGGGCCTGGGTGGCTGCATCATTCTCATAGCGGTCGGGGCGATCCTCACCTTCGCGACCGACTGGGAGGCACAGGGCGTCAATCTGGACCTGGTGGGGCTGATCCTCATGGCGGTCGGCATCATCGGCGTCGCGACGTTCACCAGCATCGCCAGGCGGCGCCGGGCGGTCGTACCGCCGGTGGCCCCGACGGTGATCGACCCCGCGGACGAACGGCGCTACTGAGCCGGTCGCCGGCGAAACATCCGCGGAAGGCCACGCCTGACACCGTGTCGGCATGGATCTGCTGGGACGACGGACGGCTCTCGCACGCCACCGGGGGCCCCGGCGACGGACGCTCCGGAGCCCGACCGGGGCCGCCGCGGCACTCGCGACGGCCGCCGGCGGCACGGCGATCGGAGCGTACGGCGAACGGCCCCCGTGGGGCACGGACATCGCCCATGAGGCGGGCCGCCTCCAGGGCGACCGCGCCCGGCACCACGGGCCGGACCGGGAAGCGGGTCCGGGCACTCCTGGCGGGCGGCTGCGCCCGGCTGGAGGCCCGGGGACCGGGCGGCCGCAAGGCCGCCCACGACCCGGCGGCGTGGGTGACCGGCTGCCTGGACGGGGCGGCCGGAAGACCGCCCCGGCACCAGGGACTCGGGTACGGACCCGGACGGGCCCACGGCCCGTCCGACCCGACGGGCCTACGGCCCTGCGGGCGTCACTCGGCGTCCATCCCCGCGAGGATCAGCGGCAGCCGGGACACCCCCGACTCCGTGACCTTCACCGGGACGCCCCAGTCCTGCTGGTGGACGTGGCAGGCGGGGTACTCGTTGGCCGGGTCGTCGTCGCAGGACGCGGCCATCGCGGACACGTGCAGCACGCCCTCCGTGACGGCCGGGTTCAGCGTCAGCTCCCGCGACAGGTCCGTGCCCGTGCCCTCGCCCGAGAGGAGCAGCTCCGGCGGCGTCGACGACACCAGGAGCCGCGTCGACGGCCCGTACCGCTCGTCCAGCTTCTGGCCGGTCGGCGCCCGGAACACGACGTCAAGCCTCAGCGCGCCGGGCGCGATCCCGGTCGCCTCCCGCCGCGTCCGGTGGGCCACGGCGGCCACCTGGACGGCTTCCTCGGGCAGCCGCAGCCGCGTCAGCCGGTGGCGCGCCGACTCGACGACCACGATGTCGTCGCCGACGAGCACCGCGTCGCTCGGCTCGCGCAGGTCGGTGGCGAGGGTGGTCACCTCACCGGCCGCCGGGTCGTAACGGCGCAGGGCGTGGTTGTACGTGTCCGCCACGGCGACCGACCCGTCCGGCAGGGCCGTGACACCCAGCGGGTGCTGGAACAGCGCCTGGCCGGCCTCGCCGTCCCGGTGGCCGAAGTCGAACAACCCGGTGCCCACGGCGGTGTGGACGGCGCCCTCGGGGTCCACCCACCGCAGGGCGCTGGTCTCGGAGTCGGCGACCCACAGGCGCTCCTCGGTGGCGGCGAGCCCCGACGGCTGGGCGAACCACGCCTCGTCGGCCGGCCCGTCCACGAGCCCCTCGTTCGTCGTCCCTGCGGCCACCCGCACGGTGCCCTTCTCCGGGTCGTACGCCCACAGCTGGTGGACGCCCGCCATGGCGATCCACACCTCGTCCCGCCACCAGGCGACGTCCCACGGCGACGACAGCGCGACCTCGCGGGCGGGTCCGGCGGTGGGGGAGCCCTGCCACCACTGCGCCCCGGTCCCGGCGAGCGTCCGCACCTCACCGCTGGCGAGGTCCAGCGCCCGCAGGGCGTGGTTGACGGTGTCGGCGACCACGACCCGTCCGTCCGGGAGGACGCACAGGCCCTGCGGCTCGTTGAACCGCGCCTCGTCCGCCTTGCCGTCGACGAGGCCGCGCTCACCGGTCCCGTACCGCCGCACCACGGTCTCGCCGTCGGCGTCCAGCTCCACCACCTGGTGCCGAGTGGTGTCCGTCACGAGGAGGTTGCCGCCGTCCAGCAGGAGCGCCTTGCCGGGGAACCGCAGGTGCGTCGCCACCGGCTCCGGCGGTACGTACGGCCCGTCCCCGCGCCGCAGGGTGCCCTTGGCCTCGTGCTCGGCCTCCAGCTCCTCGACGAGGGTCTCGATCGCCCGGGCGTGCCCCTCCCCGGCGTGCTGCGCGACGACGTACCCCTCGGGGTCGATCACGACGAGCGTCGGCCACGCCCGGACGGCGTACTGCTTCCAGGTGGCGAGCTCGGGGTCGTCGAGAACGGGGTGGTGCACCTCGTACCGCTCGACGGCGTCGACGACGGCCCGGTGCTCGGCCTCGTGCACGAACTTCGGCGAGTGGACGCCGATGATCACGACGGTGTCCCGGTGCTTCTCCTCCAGCTCGCGCAGCTCGTCCAGGACGTGCAGGCAGTTGATGCAGCAGAACGTCCAGAAATCGAGAATCACGACTCGCCCTCGCAGGTCGGCGAGGGTCAGCTCTTTGCCACCGGTGTTCAGCCAGCCGCCCTTGCCGATCAGCTCGGGGGCACGGACACGGACACGGCGGGGCGCGGGCGCGGGCGCGGGGGTGGGCGCCGGGACGGCATCGTTCATTCTTCAAGCTTGCCATCCGGGTAGGAACACCGGCTCACGCGCCTGCGGCCGGGTACGCATGTGTCATGAGATACCTGGTACGCGACAAGATCTTCGCCATCGGCGACGACTACTGGATCGAGGACGAGAACGGCCGGCAGGCCTTCCTCGTCGACGGCAAGGCCCTGCGGCTGCGCGAAACCCTGGAGCTGAAGGATCCGGCGGGGCGGGTGCTGGTCACCCTGCGGGCGAAGGTGCTCAGCCTGCGCGGGGCGATGACCGTGGAGCGGGACGGGCAGACGCTCGCCACGGTCGCCCGCAAGCGGCTGTCGCTGCTGCGCAACCACTACCAGGTGACCCTGGCGGAGGGCCCGGCGCTGGACGTGAGCGGGCGGATCCTAGACCGCGAGTTCGCCGTCGAGCGGGACGGGGAGCTGCTGGCCCGCGTCTCCCGCAAGTGGCTGCGGGTCCGTGACACGTACGCCGTCGACGTCGTCCGGGAGGACGCGGCGGACACGGCACTGCTGATCGCGGTGGCGGTGTGCGTCATCCGGATGGCGGAGAAGGACTGATCCCTTGCCGTACGGCGTCCCAGCAGCCGTACGGCCGGTCCGGCGGGCCCCGGCAGGTCGGCGGGTCAGCGGCGCGGCGGGTCAGTGGCGCGGCGGGTCAGCGGCGCGGCGGGTCAGCGGCGCGGCGGGTCAGCGGCGCGGCGGGTCAGCGGCGCGGCGGGTCAGTGGCGCGGCGGGGCGAGGCCCAGGAGGCGGTCCTTGAGGGCGGGGAACCGGTCGCGGGTGGTGGCCACGAGCGCCGGGTCGAGGTCCACCGTGAGGGTCTCCTCGCCGTCGCCCGCCTCCGCGAGGACCTCGCCCCAGGGGTCGACGACGAGGCTGTGCCCGGCCTGGGGGACGCCCGCGTGCGTGCCGCCGGTCCCGCAGGCGAGGACGTACGCCTGGTTCTCCACCGCGCGGGCGCGGGCCAGCAGGGTCCAGTGCTCGCGGCGGCGGGCCGGCCAGCCGGCCGAGACGACGAGGGCGAGCGCCCCGGCGTCGACCAGGCCGCGGAACATCTCGGGGAAGCGGAGGTCGTAGCAGGTGGCGACGCCCAGTGGCAGGCCGGGCACCGGGACGGTGACGAGCGCGTCGCCGGCCGCCATCATCACGGCCTCGCCCGCGTCGAAGCCGAAGCGGTGGATCTTGCGGTAGGTGGCGGCGAGGTCGCCGGAGGGTGAGAAGACCAGCGCGGTGTTGTACAGGGCGCCGTCGGGGGCGCGTTCCACGACGGAACCGGCGTGCAGCCAGACGGACGCCTCGGCGGCGGCCTTCGCCATCACCTCGTACGTGGGGCCGTGCAGCGGCTCGGCCTCGGTCGCGAACGACTCGTACGCGAAGGCGCCCACCGGCCACAGTTCGGGGAGGACGACCAGGTCGGCGACCCCACGCTGTTCAGCCACCAGTGAAGCGACCCGGGCCCTGCGGGACTTGGGCGATTCGGCCGGGTCTACTGCGATCTGGATCAGCGAGGCGCGCACACTACCACCGTCCTGGCATTCGGGCCGTCAACACGGGCCTACGATCGTCACACGAAAGCACTGCCGGGGTGCCTGCCCGCAGCGTACTGTTTCTTTCCGGGGGCCACCCCCGGACCCCGCAGCTGCCGCAGCATCCAGCCCGCGTACGACCGCCCGAGGGGTTTCGTGACCGTCCATCCCAGCCTCCAGCCATACGCCGACGCCTGGACCCACTCGATCGAAGCGATATCCGAGCTGGTGCAGCCCCTCGTCGAAGGGGAGTGGAATCGCGCCACGCCGTGCCCCGGCTGGTCGGTGCGCGACATCGTGTCGCACATCATCGGCATGGAGTGCGAGATGCTCGGCGACCCGCGCCCGATCCACTCGCTGCCACGCGATCTCTACCACGTACGCGGTGACTTCGCCCGCTACATGGAGGTGCAGGTCGACGTGCGCCGGCACCACACCGGGCCGGAGATGACCGCCGAGCTGGAGTACACGCTCATCCGCCGCGCCCGCCGGCTGCGCAACGAGAACCGCTCCCCCGACACGCTGATCCGAGCCCCGCTGGGCGCCGAGCAGTCCCTCGAACTGGCGTACCGGATGCGGGCCTTCGACGTCTGGTGCCACGAGCAGGACCTGCGCACCGCGCTCGGGGTGCCGGGGAACCTCGACTCGCCCGGCGCGTACGTCGCCCGGGACAACTTCCTGGCCGTCCTGCCGAAGGTGGTCGCCAAGGACGCGGGCGCCCCGCCGAACACGGCCGTCGTCTTCGACATCCACGGTCCGGTGGAGTTCCTGCGGACGGTGCGGGTCGACGCCGAGGGCCGCGGGACGGTCGACGGGGCGCCGTCGCTGGGCCCGGCCGCGACGATCGCGATGGACTGGGAGACGTATGTGCGTCTCGCCTGCGGGCGGGTGCGGCCCGCGGCCGTCGCCGACCGGGTCAAGGTGGAGGGCGACGAGGAACTGGCGGCGGCGATCCTGGCCTCCTTCCCGGTCACGCCGTAGGCACGGGACGGTCCGGTACGGGGCCGCCCGGTGCGGGACGGTCCGGTACGGGACCGGGCGGTACGGGACCGGGCGCGGGCCGAAAGCGCGGGGCCGGAGCACGGGGCCGCGCGGGCGGCTACGCCGCCGGGACGTGGACGGTCTCCACCCGGCTCGCCACCAGCCTGTCCCGCTCGCGCCGGGCCGTGCGCGCCCGCAGCCTCAGGATCTGGGCGACGCCCAGGGCCTGGAGCGCGAAGATCGACGAGAAGGCGGCGCGGTAGTCGCCGCCGGTGGCGTCGAGCAGCACGCCGACGGCGAGCAGGGTGGTGATGGAGGCGGTGAAGCCGCCCATGTTGACGATGCCGGACGCCGTGCCCTGCCGCTCCGGCGGGTTCGCCGGCCGGGCGAAGTCGAAGCCGATCATGGAGGCGGGCCCGCAGGCGCCGAGGACGACGCACAGCGTGACCAGGACCCACATCGGGGCGTGGCCGCCCGGGTGGGCGAGGGTGGCCGCCCACACGGCGGCGGTGGCCGCGACCGTGCCGAGCGCGAGCGGGACCCGCGCCCCGTGGTGCCGGGCGATGATCTGGCCGTAGGTCATGCCGAAGACCATGTTGGAGAGCACGGTCAGGGTGAGCATGTCGCCGGCCGCTCCCCGGGACAGGCCCTGCTCCTCGACGAGGAAGGGCAGCCCCCACAGCAGCAGGAACACCATCGCGGGGAACTGGGTGGTGAAGTGCACCCACATTCCGAGCCGGGTGCCGGGCTCCTGCCATGAGCGGGCGATCTGCCGGCGGACGTACGCCGCGCCCGCGTGGCGCGCCGGCTCCGGCTCGTACCCCTCGGGGTGGTCCTTCAGGAACAGGACGAGCAGCACCAGGACGACCACCCCGGCCAGGGAGCTGCCGGCGAACGTCGCCGTCCAGCCGAGCCCGTCCAGGGTCCGGGCGATCACCATCGTCGAGACGAGGTTCCCGACGACCCCGAAGAGCCCGGCGACCTGCGCGATCAGCGGTCCGCGGCGGGCCGGGAACCAGCGTGTGCCCAGCCGGAGCACGGAGATGAAGGTCATCGCGTCGCCGCAGCCGAGCAGCGCGCGGGAGGCCAGGGCCATGCCGTACGAGGGGGAGAGCGCGAAGCCGAGCTGGCCGAGGGTGAAGAGGATCACGCCGAGGGTGAGGACCTTCTTGGTGCCGAGCCGGTCGACCATCAGGCCGACGGGTATCTGCATGCCGGCGTAGACGAGAAGCTGGAGGATGGAGAAGGTCGACAGGGCGGACGCGTTGACGTCGAAGCGGTCGGCGGCGTCGAGCCCGGCGACGCCCAGGGACGTGCGGAAGATGACGGCGACGAGGTAGACGCACACGCCGACGCCCCACACGAGGGCGGCCCGGCGGCCGCCGGGCGGGTCGGAGGGCAGGGACAGGGCGGCGGAGCTGCTCACCGGTCCTCACCCCTGACCAGGACCTTGACGCGGCTGACGTGGCGGTGCACGCACCGGGCGGCGCCCTCGGCGTCACCGGCGCGGATGGCGGCGAGGATCTCGGCGTGCTCGGCGATGTTCTTGGCGACGCGGTCGGGGTGGGCCTCCATCACGGCGACGCCCATGCGCAGTTGCCGGTCGCGCATCTGGTCGTAGAGGCGGGAGAGGATCTCGTTGCCCGCGTTGCGGACGATCTCGGCGTGGAAGCAGCGGTCGGTGACGGCGACGGCGGCGAGGTCGCCCTCGCCGGCGCGCCGCCGCTGCTCGTCCAGCAGCTCCTCCAGCCGCTCCAGGAGCGCGGCCGGGGCGGGGACGGCCCTGCGTACGGCGAACTCCTCGACCAGCAGCCGGGTTTCGACGACGTCGGCGATCTCCTGCGCGGAGACGGCGAGGACCAGGGCGCCCTTCTTGGGGTACAGCTTCAGCAGGCCTTCCATCTCCAGCTTGAGCAGCGCTTCCCGTACGGGCGTACGGGACACCCCGACGGCCTCGGCGAGCTCCCCTTCGGTGAGGAGCGTCCCGCCCTGGTAGCGGCGGTCGAGGACGGCTTGCTTGACGTGGGTGTAGACGCGGTCGGCGGCGGGAGGGGCGGAAGGCATGCGTACAGCATAGATACAACAGGGATGCGTCAGGGGCCGTTCGGCGCAGAGGTAGGACGGAACTCACAACCCGGTGGCACCACATGCCCCACGCGGCGCGGGGCACGTCACACCGCCGCACGTGACCCGGGCCACACGCGTCACCCTTTTTTGCTCGATCGCGCGTCCTCGTACATCCTTCCGGGGCTCTCGCTGGTCTCTTCACGGGCACCGGTTTTCCGGCCCGCCAGGTTGAGGCGTTTTCGACGTACTCGAGACTCGAACTCGGAGCGTTTTCCTTTGATATCGATGAACACGGCCGTCCGCCGCACCGCCACGGTCGCCCTCGCGGGCGGTCTGCTGCTGACCGCCTCCCCGCTCGCCGCCCCGGCCGCGGCGGCCACGCCGATCCCGTCCATCAGCGCCAAGGGCGGCTTCATGGTGGACCAGGCCGACGGCAAGGCCATTTACGGCAAGGCGAACACCACCCGCCGCCAGATGGCCAGCACCACCAAGGTGGCGACGGCCATCGTGGTCCTCACCACCCCCGGTGTCGATCTGAACCGCAAGATCACCATCAAGCAGGAGTACCGCGACTACGTCGTCAGGACCGGCGCGAGCACCGCCGACCTGAAGACCGGCGACAAGGTGACGGTCCGCCAGCTGCTGTCCGGCCTGATGCTGCCCTCCGGCTGCGACGCCGCCTACGCTCTCGCCGACGCCTACGGCACCGGCACCACCACCGCGGCCCGCACCAAGTCGTTCATCGCCAAGATGAACGCCAAGGCGAAGCAGCTCGGGATGACGAACACGATGTTCGACTCCTTCGACGGCATCTCGGCGGCCGGCAACAACTACACGACCCCGCCGGACCTCGCGAAGCTCGCGCGCCACGCCTTCAGCAGCACCACGTTCCGCGACGTCGTCAAGGCGACCTCGTACAAGACCACCGCGACCACCAGCACCGGCGGCACGCGCACGTACACCTGGTACAACACCAACAAGCTGCTCGGCTCCTACAGCGGCGCCGTCGGCATCAAGACGGGCACCGGCACGACGGCCGGCCCGTGCCTGGTCTTCGCGGCCACCCGCGGCACCAAGACCTACGTGGGCGTCGTGCTGAACGCCCCCGACCGCTTCAACGACGCGGCGAAGCTGCTGGACTTCGGCTTCGGTTCCACCACGGCCAGGACGATGGAGCTGCGCTCCCTCCCGGCGGGCGCCCAGCGCGACTGACCGCCGCACCGCACGACACGGTGAAGGGCCCGGACGCGCCGTCGCGTCCGGGCCCTTGTCCGTGCCCCGGGCCGTCAGGCCCCGTGCCTCCCGGGCCGTCAGGCCCAGGTGATCAGCCGCTTGGGCTGCTCCAGCACCGCGGCGATGTCCGCCAGCACCTTGGAGCCCAGCTCCCCGTCCACCAGCCGGTGGTCGAACGACAGGGCCAGCGTGGTGACCTGACGGGGCTTCACCTTGCCCTTGTGGACCCACGGCTGGAGCTTGATCGCCCCGACCGCGAGGATCGCGGACTCGCCCGGGTTGAGGATCGGCGTACCGGTGTCGACGCCGAAGACGCCGACATTGGTGATCGTCACCGTGCCGCCCTGCATGGCCGCCGGGGTCGTCTTCCCCTCACGGGCCGTGGACACCAGTTCGCCGAGGGAGGCGGCCAGTTCCGGCAGCGTCTTGTCGTGCGCGTCCTTGATGTTCGGCACGATCAGGCCGCGCGGCGTGGCGGCCGCGATGCCCAGGTTGACGTAGTGCTTGAGCACGATCTCCTGGGCGGCCTCGTCCCAGGAGGCGTTGATCTCCGGGTTGCGCTTGATGGCGACGAGCAGCGCCCTCGCGACGAGCAGCAGCGGGTTCACCCGGAGCCCGGCCATGTCCTTGTCGGACTTGAGCTCCTCGACGAGCTTCATCGTGCGGGTGACGTCGACCGTGATGAACTCGGTGACGTGCGGCGCGGTGAAGGCGGACCCGATCATCGCCTGGGCGGTGGCCTTGCGGACGCCCTTGATGGGGACGCGGGTCTCGCGGCCGGCGGCCGGCCGCTCCTGCTGCGGCACGGCCTGCGGCTCCGGCCGCGTGGCCTGCGGCTGTACGGGTACGGCGGCGGGCGCGGCGACCGAGGCGGCGGCCAGGTCCACCGCCGCGTGCACGTCCTCGCGGGTGATGATCCCGTCCGGGCCGGTCGGGACGACCGTCGCCAGGTCGACCCCCAGGTCCTTGGCCAGCTTCCGCACGGGCGGCTTGGCCAGGGGCCGGTCCTGGCCGGAGGCGGGGGCGACCGGCGCGGAGGCGGGAGCGGAAGGGGCGGGGGCCGCGGTCGCGGCGCCCGCGTGGCCGTTCAGCTCGCCCTGGACGGCGGCCTGGGCGACCGCCTGCTCCGCGGGGGCCGCGGCGCCCTTGCGGGGGCGGCGCTTCGTGGAGGACTCGGCCACGCCGTAGCCGACCAGCACGGGCTGGCGGCCCGCCGGCCGGGCGTCCTCGGTGGCGGCGTCCTTGGCGGCCGGTTCGGCGGCGGCGGGCTGGGCGGTCTGCGGCTGCTCATCGGCGTCACCGCCGACGTTCACCGAGATGATCACCTCGCCGACGTCGACCGTCGTGCCCTCGGGGAAGCGCAGCTCGTGGACGACGCCGTCGTACGGGCTGGGCAGCTCGACGGCCGCCTTGGCCGTCTCGACCTCGCAGACGACCTGGCCGTCGCTGACGGTGTCACCGGGCTGGACGTACCACTTGAGGATCTCGGCCTCGGTCAGGCCCTCGCCCACGTCCGGCATCTTGAAATCGCGGATCACAGTGGGTCTCCTCAGTACGCGAGCGAGCGGTCGACGGCGTCGAGCACCCGGTCCAGGCCCGGCAGGTACTCCTCTTCCAGCCGTGCCGGCGGATACGGGGCGTGGTAGCCGCCGACCCGGAGGACCGGTGCCTCCAGGTGGTAGAAGCACCGCTCGGTGATGCGGGCGGCGATCTCGGCGCCCGAGCCGTAGAAGACCGGCGCCTCGTGCACGACGACCAGCCGGCGGGTCTTCTCCACCGACGCCTGGACGGCGTCGAAATCGATCGGGGACATCGACCGCAGGTCGAGGACCTCCACCGACCGGCCCTCCTCGGCGGCGACCGCAGCCGCCTCCAGGCACAGCTTCACCATCGGCCCGTAGGCGGCGAGGGTCAGGTCGGTGCCCTCGCGCACCGTGCGGGCCTTGTGCAGCTCACCGGGGATGGCCTCGGTGTCGACCTCGCCCTTGTCCCAGTAGCGCCGCTTCGGCTCGAAGAAGATCACCGGGTCGTCGCTCTGGATGGCCTGCTGGAGCATCCAGTAGGCGTCCGACGAGTTCGACGGCGAGACCACCTTGAGGCCCGCGACGTGCGCGAACAGCGCCTCGGGCGACTCGCTGTGATGCTCCACCGCGCCGATGCCGCCGCCGTAGGGGATGCGGACGACGACCGGCATCTTGATCTTGCCCAGCGCGCGGGCGTGCATCTTCGCCAGCTGCGTGACGATCTGGTCGTACGCGGGGAAGACGAACCCGTCGAACTGGATCTCCACCACCGGGCGGTAGCCGCGCAGCGCCAGGCCGATCGCGGTGCCGACGATGCCGGACTCGGCGAGCGGGGTGTCGATGACCCGCTCCTCGCCGAAGTCCTTCTGCAGTCCGTCGGTCACCCGGAACACACCGCCGAGCTTGCCGACGTCCTCGCCCATGACGAGAACCTTGGGGTCGGTCTCCAGGGCCTTGCGCAGCGACTCGTTGAGCGCCTTGGCGAGGGGGAGTTTCTGTACAGCCATGGTTACTTGACCTCCCCGTCCGCGAAGGACGCCTGGTAGGCGGCGAACTGCGCGCGCTCCTCGTCGACGAGCGCGTGCCCGTCCGCGTACACGTGGTCGAACATCGCCATGTGCTCCGGATCGGGCATGGCGCGGACGGCCTCACGGACGCGCTTGCCGAGCGACTCCGACTCGGCCTCCAGCTCCCCGAACCAGGCGGCGTCCGCCAGTCCCTGCTTCTCCAGGTACGTGCGCAGCCGCAGGATCGGGTCCTTGGCCTCCCACGCCGCCCGCTCGTCGTCGAGGCGGTAGCGGGTCGGGTCGTCGGAGGTGGTGTGGGCGCCCATCCGGTAGGTGAACGCCTCGACCAGGGTCGGGCCCTCGCCGCGGCGGGCGCGCTCCAGGGCGGAGCGGGTCACGGCCAGGCAGGCCAGGACGTCGTTGCCGTCGACGCGGACGCCCGGGAAGCCGAAGCCCTGCGCGCGCTGGTAGAGCGGGACGCGGGTCTGCTTCTCGGTGGGCTCGGAGATCGCCCACTGGTTGTTCTGGCAGAAGAACACGACCGGGGCGTTGTAGACGGCGGAGAAGGTGAACGATTCCGCGACGTCGCCCTGGCTGGAGGCACCGTCCCCGAAGTACGCGATCACGGCCGAGTCCGCGCCGTCCTTGGCGACGCCCATGGCGTAGCCGGTGGCGTGCAGGGTCTGCGAGCCGATGACGATCGTGTAGAGGTGGAAATTGTTGCTGGTGGGGTCCCAGCCGCCGTGGTTCACACCACGGAACATCCCGAGCAGGTTGGTCGGGTCGACCCCGCGGCACCAGGCGACACCGTGCTCGCGGTAGGTGGGGAAGACGTAGTCGTCGTCCCGCAGGGCCCGGCCGGAGCCGATCTGCGCCGCCTCCTGGCCGAGGAGCGAGGCCCACAGGCCCAGCTCGCCCTGGCGCTGGAGGGAGGTCGCCTCGGCGTCGAACCGTCGGGTCAGCACCATGTCGCGGTACAGGCCGCGCAGCTCGTCGGGGCTGAGGTCGATGTCGTACTCCGGGTGCTGGACGCGCTCACCCTCGGGCGTCAGCAGCTGTACGAGCTGGGGCTCGGCGCTCTGGGCGCCGGATGCCTTGGTCGCGCTCGCGCTGGTGCGCTTACTGCTGCGTCGCGGCTTGCGCGCGGCAGTGCCTTCCACGGTCACGTGCGTGCTCCTCCGTCTGTCCGGCCCCCGGGGTCCGCCGGGATGGCTGGGGTTCTCCCTGACTCCGATAGAGCTCGGGAGAGCGGCTCGCCTGTCTCCGTACGTGTGCACGGGGTGGGTGCCCTCGACCGGGAACAGGCGTGACAGGTGCCCCGGCGAGCCCCCTGTCATAGGCACGTTACCCAGTGCACCGCATTACTGCGAAACCCCCTTTGACCTGCGTTTTTGCTTGGATTTCCAAGTAAATCGCAAAGGGGTGGACAAATGACTGGTCACAGCCTTGTGAGCCGCCGGAACAGGGGGCACGTTATCCCGCGCACCCCGGGCACGGGAAGAGTCAGTATGTGAGACTGATCGGGTGCGCGAAGAAGGAAAAATCACCGTATTTCTGTTGGACGACCACGAAGTCGTCCGGCGGGGCGTCCACGAAATGCTCTCCGTCGAGGACGACATCGAGGTCGTCGGAGAGGCCGGTACGGCGGCAGACGCGCTGGTCAGGATTCCGGCGACCCGTCCGGACGTGGCGATTCTCGACGTGCGCCTGCCCGACGGCAGCGGGGTCGAGGTGTGCCGGGAGGTCCGCGCCCTGGACGAATCCATCAAATGCCTGATGCTCACCTCCTTCGCGGACGACGAGGCGCTCTTCGACGCGATCATGGCCGGTGCCTCCGGGTACGTCCTGAAGGCGATCCGCGGCCACGAGCTCCTGGCGGCCGTACGGGACGTGGCGGCCGGCAGGTCGCTGCTGGACCCGGTGGCCACCGCGCGCGTGCTGGAGCGGCTGCGGGACGGCAACGGCCCGAAGGGGGACGACCGGCTGGCCGCCCTGACCGAACAGGAGCGCCGGATCCTCCACCTGATCGGCGAGGGGCTGACCAACCGCGCGATCGGCGAGCGGCTGCACCTGGCCGAGAAGACGATCAAGAACTACGTCTCCGGCCTGCTGGCCAAGCTGGGCATGGAACGGCGCTCCCAGGCGGCGGCGTACGTCGCCCGGTTGCAGGCCGAACGGCGCTGACGGGCCGGGCGGAGGTGGAGGCGGCACGGCCCGCACAGGGACCGGTGCCCCGCCGGGCGAACGGTTCCGCGTTCGCCCCTGCGTACACGCGCGGGCGGCCCGAGTTGACGACCGTCCACTCCCCGGACGGTTCCGGAGTGCAAGGTTCCGAGGAGCGACTCCACCACCACGCTCCGTGATCTAACATCTGGTGAGTGCCGCGCTCATCTGCAACCGCCGCCCCACCCGTGAGTGCGCTCCTGCGCCGCTACGACGACCCGGGCGAACCCCTCTCCTGCGTACCCGTCACCCAGGGCCTCCTCAACCGCGGCTACCGTCTGGCCACCACCCACGGCGCCTACTTCCTCAAGCAGCACCTGGACGCCCCCACCGCCGACCGCGCCACCATCGTCCGCCAGCACCGCGCCACCCAGCGCCTGCACGCCCTCGGCGTCCCCGTGGCCCCGCCGCTGCCCGACGCGGAGGGCGACACCGTCGCGGAGATCGACGGCCGCTGCTACGCCCTGCACCCCTGGGTCGACGGGCGGCACCGGGCCGGGGCACAGCTTTCGGCGGCCGGGTCCCGGCGCCTGGGCGCACTGCTCGGGCTGGTGCACACCTGCCTGGAGCAGGTCATGGAGCCGCACGGCGACCACCGGCACCGCAGCGCCGACCCGGAGGAGACCTTCCGGGTCATCGACCGGCTGCTGACCCTGGCGCGGGCCCGCCGGACCCGGGACGCCTTCGACGAGCTCGCCGAGCACCGCCTGCTGGAGCGCAGGCGGCTGCTGGCGGACCACGCCCACCGCCGCCCGCCACCGGCCTCGGCGGGCGGCTGGGTGCACGGGGACTTCCACCCGCTGAACCTGCTCTACCGGGGCGCGGAGCCCGCCGCGATCGTCGACTGGGACCGGCTGGGTGTGCAGCCGCGGGCGGAGGAGGCGGTGCGGGCGGCCGCGATCTTCTTCGTACAGCCGGCCGGGGGCCTGGAGCTGGAGAAAATCCGCGCCTACGCGCGCGCGTACCGGCGGGCGGCCGGGGCGGAGCCGGCCGAGCTGGCGGCGGCGGTGCACCGCGTGTGGTGGGAGCGGCTGAACGACTTCTGGATACTGCGCTGGCGCTACCAGCTGCACGACGGCAGGGCCGACCCGCAGTTTCCCGCGGCGTCGGCCCTGGCGGTCTGGTGGACCCGGGAGTACGAGGCGGTGTGCGACGCCTTCGCCGGGTGAGCGGCGCCGGGGCGTGCGCCCCGGGGCCCGCGCGTCCGTGCGGTCAGGCGCCGCCGGTGCCCGTGGTCGTCGCGCCCTGGTCGGCGCCCCCGTCCGTGGTGCCGCCCTGGTCGGTGGTGCCGGTGGTGGTGCCGCCCTGGTCGGCGCCCCCGTCGGTCGTCCCGCCCTGGTCGGCGCCCCCGTCCGTGGTCCCGCCCTGGTCGGTGCCCTCGGTGGTGCCGGGGGTCGACGGCGTGCCGCCGGTGGGCGGAGGCGGGTTGTTGGTCTGCGGCTGCGACGGGTCGGGCTCCCAACCGCCCCAGTTGCCGCCGTTGTTGCCGTTGCCGCCACCGGTGGACCCGCCCGGGTCCTCGGTCTTCTCGTCCGTCTTCTTGTCCGACGGCGTGGGCTTGGTGGTGTCGCCGGGCTTGGACGGCGCGGTGGTGGCCGGAGGCTTCTCCTTGCCGTCGTCCGCCGGCTTCTTGGTCTGGTCGAGCGCGTACGCCACACCCGCCACGATCGCGATCAGCGCGAGCGCCGCGAACAGCAGCATCTTGCCGCGACCGCTCTTGCGGCCCTGCCCGCCGTCGTACGCGTAGGCGCCGTCGTCGGGGTTCGCCGGCGGCAGGAGCGGGCCCTGCGAGGTGTCGCCGTGCGTCGGGTGGCCCATGGCGGTGGTCGCCGCGACGCCGCCGACCGGGGTGCGGCCGCCCTCGTGCAGCTCGACCGGGCCGGTGTTCCAGGTGCCGGTGTGGCTGCCCTGCTGCTGGAGCATCTGAAGCCCGTACTGCACCAGGCCGCGCATCTCCTCGGCGCTCTGGAACCGGTCGTCCGGGTCCTTGGCGAGCGCCCGCATGGCCAGACCGTCGAGCTCCGGCGGGGCGACGTCGGAGACCTCGGACGGCGGGACCGGGATGTCCTGGACGTGCTGGTAGACCACGGACAACGGTGTCTCGCCGGTGAAGGGCGGCCGCAGCGCGAGCAGCTCGTACAGCAGGCAGCCCGTGGCGTACAGGTCGGAGCGGTGGTCGACGGCCTTGCCGAGGGCCTGCTCCGGCGACAGGTACTGCGGGGTGCCCATGACCATGCCGGTCTGGGTCATGGTCGACTGCGCGCCGTGCAGGGCGCGCGCGATGCCGAAGTCCATCACCTTGACGGCGCCGCTGTGCGTGATGATCACGTTCGCGGGCTTGATGTCACGGTGCACGATGCCGTGCTGGTGCGAGTAGGCGAGGGCCTCCAGCACACCGGAGACGATGATCAGCGCCTGCTCGGGCGGCGGCGCCTCCGCGTTGATCAGCAGGTCACGGATGGTGCGGCCCTCGACCAGCTCCATGACGATGTACGGCACGGACTGGCCGTTCACCACGTCCTCGCCGGAGTCGTACACGGCGACGATCGCGTGGTGGTTCAGCCCCGCGACGGACTGCGCCTCGCGGGTGAAGCGGGCCTTGGAGACCGGGTCCTCGGCGAGGTCGGCACGCAGCAGCTTCACGGCCACGGTACGGCCCAGCCGTACGTCCTCCGCCGCGAACACCTCGGCCATGCCGCCCCGGCCGAGACGGTGGGTCAACCGGTAGCGGCCGTCTCCGACGAGTCCACCGGCGCCCAACTCGGCGGACTCCGGCGCTCCTCCGCCGCCGCCTGCCTCGGATTCGGATGCCATCAGTCCTCGCCGTCGTTTCTGTCCGCTTGCTCTGCGCGTGCGGTGTGCCGCCGTGTCTTAAGGGGTACTACGTCACGTCACGCTACAGCCTCCGCGCGCCGCGCCGGTTCGAGATTGACCGGCCATCCAACCGGTTCCCCGTACGCCTGTGCAAATCTCCCGCTCGTTCCATGGCGGTCCGGTACGGGTCCGGTAACACTTCCGAGACGCTTCTTGTGCGTACGGTCACGGAACGGGCACCCGGCTTGACGTGTCACTGCCCTCGGGCAGACTTGGCCCGTAAAACCGGATCACCGCGATTCACCGCGGCCACCACGGACGCGCGCGCACGGGGGAGCAAGACATGAGCCAGGACGGCGCACAGGGCCGCTATGCGGGCGGCTCGGTGGCGGGCGGCCGGTACCAGCTTCGCGACCTGCTGGGCGAAGGCGGCATGGCGTCCGTGTACCTGGCGTACGACAGTGCGCTGGACCGGCAGGTCGCCATCAAGACGCTCCACACGGAGCTGGGGCGCGAGCAGTCGTTCCGGGAGCGCTTCCGCCGCGAGGCGCAGGCCGTCGCCAAGCTCCAGCACACCAACATCGTGTCGGTCTTCGACACCGGCGAGGACGACCTCGGCGGCTCGCTGATGCCGTACATCGTCATGGAGTACGTGGAGGGCCAGCCCCTCGGGTCGGTGCTCCAGGCCGACATCCAGGCCCACGGCGCGATGCCGGCCGACAAGGCGCTCAAGGTGACCGCCGACGTGCTGGCGGCGCTGGAGACGAGCCACGAGATGGGCCTGGTCCACCGGGACATCAAGCCGGGCAACGTGATGATGACCAAGCGCGGTGTGGTCAAGGTCATGGACTTCGGCATCGCGCGCGCCATGCAGTCCGGCGTCACCTCGATGACGCAGACCGGCATGGTCGTCGGCACGCCGCAGTACCTGTCGCCGGAGCAGGCGCTGGGGCGGGGGGTGGACGCGCGTTCCGACCTGTACTCGGTCGGCATCATGCTGTTCCAGCTGCTGACCGGGCGGATCCCGTTCGACGCGGACTCGCCGCTGGCCATCGCGTACGCCCATGTGCAGGAAGAGCCGGTCGCGCCGTCCTCCATCAACCGGTCGATCACCCCGGCGATGGACGCCCTGGTGGCGCGCGCGCTGAAGAAGAACCCGAACGAGCGCTTCCCGAGCGCCGCCGCCATGCGCGACGAGTGCCTGCGGCTGCTGTCGGCGGGCCAGGGCCAGACCGGCGCGCCGGTCATCGTGCAGGGCGCGCCGCACGCGAACAGCGGCTCGGGCGTCGGCTCGGCGGTCTTCCCGCCGGTCGACCACACCACTCCGGCGCCGGGTCCGCAGAGCGTCCAGACGCCGTACCAGCCGCCGTACGGGACGCCGGCGCCCACGCCGTCGTACGGCTACCCGCAGCAGGCGCAGCCCCAGCCGGCGCCGATGTACCAGACGCCCGCCCCGCCGGCGTACGCGACTCACCCGCAGACCACGGCCGGATCACCGGTGCCGTCGAGCGGCGGGGGCCGGAGCAACATGCCGGTCATCGTGGGCGCGATCGCGGTGGCCCTGCTCGCGATCGGCGGCCTGATCGCGGCCATCTCCATGAAGGACGACGAGAAGGACCCGGGCACGCAGGCGGGCGGCGGCGCGAGCCAGTCCGCCGAGGGCCCCGAGGCCGGCCACAAGCCCCCGGAGCGGCACCGCACGATGGAGACCACCAAGTGCACGGACGCCTCGGAGGACAGCGACGACCCGTCGAAGGTCCAGGCGCCCAGCTTCACCTACAAGGACGTCATCTCGGTGAAGAGCTGCATCCAGGCCGCCGGCTGGAAGTTCAACATCAAGGAAGTGGACGACCCGCAGTTCGCCGAGGACCAGGTGATCTCCCAGTTCCCGACCGAGGGCACCGCCGTGGTCCCCGGCAACCAGACCTTCGAGCTGACGGTGGCGACGGGCGACCCGGGCCAGTGATCCCGCCGTCGCGGGGCCGGTAGGCGTCGCGGGGGCCGGTAGGCGTCGCGGGGGCCGGTAGGCGTCGCGGGGGCCGGTAGGCGTCGCGGGGGCCGGTAGGCGTCGCGGGGGCCGGTGGTCGGCGCGCGGCTGGTGGTCGGCACGGAGCCGGTGGTCGGGGGCCGGTGATCGGTGCGGGGCTGGTGGTCGGTGCGGGAGCCGGTAGGCGTCGCGGGGGCCGGTGGTCGGCGCGCGGCTGGTGGTCGGCACGGAGCCGGTGGTTGGGGGCCGGTGATCGGTGCGGGGCTGGTGGTCGGTGCGGGGGCCGGTGGTCGGGGCCGGTGGGTGCCGGGTGGGTGTGCGGGTGCCGGTGACTCGTGGGGGTGAGCGGAGCGCTCAATCCATGGCGTAACTCCTGTGGGTGGCTGTGGGGCCGCCCGGGATGCCGGGGTGCTTCCCCCGTGTGACGCTGAGTGCGTTGTGGGGCCCGTGGCGGCTCCTGGCGGCTCGGCACGGGAGGGGGTCACCCGGTGGCTCCAGGACTCGACTCACGGTGTGCGACGGCGGTCGCGGCTCTGCTGCTGGCCGCGTCCTCGGTGTGCGGCGCCCCCGCCGCGTACGCGGAGCAGACCGAGCCCGCCGTGAAGCCCGAGGCGGGCCTCCTGCGGCCCGGTGACCGGCCGTCGGGAACGCCCTCCCCCTCCCGCTCCCCCTCCCCCTCCGTCGCGCCGTCCGTGTCGCCCTCGGCCACCCGGTCGGGCGCCGGCAGCGGGGCGGGCGCCGCCACGGCGACCGGCACCGCGCCCGGTGCCGTCGCCGGGCCGACGCGGTACGCCCCCGCCTCGCCCTCGCTGGCCGGGCGGCCCGCCGGGGAGGGCCGGCAGCGGCCGGGGCGGCCGGCTTCCCCGTCCGTGAGCCCCTCCGACGACGCGTCGCCGGGCGCGGCGTCCGGCTCGGCCGGGCCCCCGCGTACCAAAACGGCAACAGCGCCGAGCCCGCCCTGGGAGGAGGAGCCGGAGGCCGAAGCGGTACCCGAGACGGAGTCCCCGGAGCCGGCCGACCCGCCGCGCTCGCCGCCCGCCGCCGCCTACGAGCCGGCCGCCCAGACCGCCGACACCCTCGCTGACCGGCAGATTCCGGTCCTGACGCTGGGCGTCGGACTGGCCATGATGGGCCTCGGTCTCGGCTTCCTCGGGCTGCGCATCAGGCGTCGCTGACTCCCGGGGGTCCCTCTCAGGACGGACGCGGCACCTCCCCCTCAGGTCTCTTGTCCGTGCCGGCATACTCGGTATACATACTGAGTATGTCCATCAGGCACGGGCTCCTCGCCCTTCTCGAACACGGTCCGCGTTACGGTTCGCAGCTCCGTACGGAGTTCGAATCGCGCACGGGATCGACCTGGCCCCTCAACGTGGGGCAGGTCTACACGACGCTCAGCCGCCTGGAGCGTGACGGCCTGGTCGAGCAGGACGGAGAGGACGGGGCCGGGCACGCGCTCTACACGATCACCGACGCCGGCCGGGCGGAACTCAAGGTCTGGTTCGAGAAGCCGGTCGACCGCACCAGTCCGGCCCGCGACGAGCTGGCCATCAAGCTCGCCATGGCCGTCGGCGCGCCGGGGGTCGACATCCGGGACGTCATCCAGTCGCAGCGCCGGCACACCGTCAAGGCGATGCAGGACTACACCCGTCTCAAGGCGCAGGCAATCACCACCCTGGAGAGCGGGCCGGAGCGGGAGCGGGACGACGTGGCATGGCTGCTCGTCCTGGAACAGCTGATCTTCCAGACGGAGGCGGAGGCGCGGTGGCTCGACCACTGCGAGGCCCGCTTGATCCGGCTGTCCGCCACCGCCCGGCAGCCCGGTGCCGCCGTGTCGACCGCACGGCGGCGCGTCCCCGAGCCGGGTGGGGCGGCGTCCCGCCCGGGGGCATGACCGGCCCCCGGCGCCCCGCACCGCCCGACCCGCGCTGACCGGCAGTACCCCGCCGGGGGCCGCCCCCGCTTGGGCGACCCCGCTTGGGCGACCCTCGCCGCCGTGCCGCGCGGCCCACGCACACCGCCACTCCGGGGCCCCCGCGCGTCCCGGTGTTCGACCGGACCCCGCGCCGCGTCCCGCACCTCCCATCCGTTCCGTACCTCACCCGTTCCACATCTCTCGTACACCCGCATACGCCGTACAGACACCGTACGCATCCGCTCCGTACGCCCGCGCCGCCGCGCTCGTACGCCAAGGGGGAACCCGCTTCATGTCATCGTCATCACGCTCGCCCCAGCAGCCCGTGCTGCAACTCCAGCAACTGACCCGTGTCCACGGTTCCGGCGCCACCGAGGTGCACGCCCTGCGCGGCATCGACCTCGACGTCTTCCCCGGTGAACTCGTCGCCGTCATGGGCCCCTCGGGCTCCGGCAAGTCGACGCTGCTCACCATCGCCGGCGGCCTGGACGTCCCCAGCTCCGGCCGGGTGATCGTGGAGAACACCGACATCACCACCGCCGACCGCAAGACGCTCGCAGCCCTGCGCCGCCGCAGCATCGGGTACGTCTTCCAGGACTACAACCTCATCCCGGCGCTCACCGCCGCCGAGAACGTCGCCCTGCCGCGCGAACTCGACGGCACCTCCGCCCGCAAGGCGCGTCGCGAGGCGATCGCCGCACTGGAGGAGATGAACCTCGGCCACCTGGCCGACCGGTTCCCCGACGAGATGTCCGGCGGCCAGCAGCAGCGCGTGGCGATAGCCCGCGCGCTGGTCGGCGACCGGCGGCTCGTCCTCGCCGACGAACCGACCGGCGCCCTGGACTCCGAGACCGGCGAGTCGGTGCTCGCACTGCTGCGTGCCCGCTGCGACGCGGGGGCGGCGGGCGTCCTCGTCACCCATGAACCCCGGTTCGCCGCCTGGGCGGACCGGGTGGTCTTCCTGCGGGACGGCGCGGTCGTCGACCAGACCGTACGCAGCGACGCCGACTCCCTGCTCACGGGCCGGACGGCCGAGCGGTGAACAACTGGTTCTCTTCCTGGCGCGCCGCGGTGCGTATCGCCCGCCGTGACGCCTGGCGCTTCAAGGGGCGCAGCTTCCTCGTCCTGGCGATGATCGCCCTGCCGATCCTCGGGGTCAGCGCCGCCGACCTGACGCTGCGCACCTCGGAACTGTCCACCGAGGAGCAGCTGGCCCGGGCCCTCGGCGCCGCCGACGCCCGGATCATCGACCCCCAGTACGGCGGGGTGCCGATCCTCCAGCACCCGGTGGAGGAGGACTCCATGCCGGTGGGCGACTACGAGAACAAGCCGTGGCCCGAGGGCCGTACGGACGTCACCACGTCGTTCCCCGCGCGCTCCGCCGTCCTGATCGACTCCACCGGCGCGGGGAAGATCCGCACCGCCCACGGGATCCTCCAGACCGAGATCCGGGAGCTCAAGGCGGCCGATCCGATGGCCAGGGGCATCCTTTCCCTCCAGGACGGCCGGTTCCCCGAGAAGGCCGACGAAGTCGCCGCTACCTCGCACTTCCTGGAGTCCAGCGGGCTCGGCATCGGCTCGACGGTGGCCGCGCGGGGACTCGACCGCGAGTACCGGGTCGTCGGCTCGTACGAGCTGCCCGACGACCTCAAGGCCGACCAGCTCAACGCCCTGCCCGGAACGTTCCTGGGCCCGCTGGACAAGGCTCTGGAAGCGGCCGGTATGCCCGGCACGGGCACCAACACCTCGCACCTGCTGGCCCTGCCCCACTCGGCGAAGGCCGATGGTTTCACGTGGAACATGGTGAAGGAGGCCAACGCCAAGGGCGTCATGGTGGTCTCGCGCGCGGTCGCCCTCGACCCGCCGGCCGACTCCGATGTGCCGCTGTTCCAGCAGGAGGGCTGGGGCGACTACGGCGACAGCACCGCCGCCAAGGCCGCCGCGCTCGCCGCTGCCGGAACCGTCATCGGCCTCGCGATGCTGGAGATCTGCCTGCTCGCCGGCCCCGCCTTCGCCGTCGGCGCCCGCCGATCCCGGCGCCAGCTCGGACTGGTCGGCGCCAACGGCGGCGACCGCCGGCACATCAGGGCGATCGTCCTGGCCGGTGGCCTGGTCATCGGCGTCGTCGCGGCCGTCGTGGGCACCGTGCTCGGGCTGCTGCTGACCTTCGCGCTCCAGCCGCTGCTGGAGGATTACCTGGGCAAGCGCTTCGGTGCCTTCGACGTCCGGCCGCTGGAGCTGCTCGGCATCGGCCTGCTCGCCGTGCTGACCGGCCTGCTGGCCGCCGTCGTACCGGCCGTCACCGCCTCCCGCCAGACGGTGCTCGCCTCGCTCACGGGCCGTCGTGGGGTTCGCCGCAGCAGCCGCGTCCTGCCCGTCGTGGGGCTGATCGCCGCCCTGCTGGGTGCCGCGATCGCGCTCTACGGGTCGGTCGTCTCCGACCAGTTCATCATCGTGGCGGGCGGCAGCGCCCTCGCCGAGCTGGGCGTCGTCGCGATGACACCCGCCCTGGTGGGCCTGTTCGGGCGCACCGGCCGCTGGCTGCCGCTGTCGCCGCGCCTGGCGCTGCGGGACGCGGTGCGCAACCGGGGGCGTACGGCTCCCGCCGTCGCCGCGGTGCTGGCCGCCGTCGCGGGCACGGTCGCCGTGGCCACGTACCAGGCGAGCGACGACGCTCAGCAGCGGGCGGCGTACGAGGCGCGGCTGCCGCACGGCGCGGTCTCGGTCGTGGTCACGGAGGGCGGCGGCCGGGAGGTCCCGGCGGTGGGCGACGCGGTGCAGAAGAACCTGCCCGTCGACCTGCGGGCCGATGTCGACCGGATCGTGGTCGGCAAGGCCACCTGCGAGATGTACGGGGACGCCGAGGGCTGCGGCCGGCACGAGGTCGTCATCCCGGTGGCCAACCGATGCCCCCTGTGGGTGTACACGCCCAACGGCTCGGATCCGTCCGAGAAGTACACCACCGCCGAGCGCCGCAAGCTCGCCCAGGACTGGCGTTGCAAGGAGACGCCGAGCATGGCGTACACCGAGACCGGCCTGGTCGTCGCCGACGCCAAGCTGCTGAAGGTGCTGGAGATCGAGGATCCGGGGGCCGAGAAGGCGCTGGCCGAGGGCAAGGTCGTGGCGTTCTCCCGCACCATGGTCGACGCCGAGAGCCAGGTGGGCATCAAGCTGATCACCGACTCCGCGAAGGCCGAGGAGGCCATGGCGGCGGGCAAGGAGGCACCGGGGAAGGTCGCGTCGTTCGACGCGTACCAGGCCGCTCGGGGAACCAACGCCTACGGCCTCGCCGGCATCGTGCCGCCGGCCGCCGCCAAGGCGGCGGGCATCATGACCGTGCCGTTCGGGGCGTACTTCTCGACCGACCGGATGCCGACTACGGAGCAGCGCCAGAAGCTCGACGAAGAGCTCGCCACGACGGGCGCCGGTGCCGAGCTCCATGTGGAGGAGGGCTTCGTGAGCGAGAACAGTGTCGTGCTGCTGGCGCTGACCGTCTTCGCCGGGCTGATCACGATCGGCGCGGCCGGAATCGCCACCGGTCTGGCTCAGGCGGACGCCGAGGCCGACCTGAAGACGCTGGCCGCCGTCGGTGCGCCGCCGCGGGTGCGGCGGACGCTGAGCGGCTTCCAGTGCGGGGTGGTCGCCGTGATGGGCGTGCTGCTCGGTTCGGTGGCCGGCGCCCTGCCGGCGATCGGGCTGCGGCTGACCGAGCGGCGCCAGCAGATGGCCTGGTACGAGCGAGCCCTTGACCTCGGCGGCCTGATGGACGTGCCGCAGGTGCCGATCATCATCCCGTGGGGAACGCTGGCCGCCCTGCTGATCGCCGTACCGCTGGGCGCCGCGCTCCTCGCGGCCCTGGTCACACGCTCGCGCGGGGCCCTGGCCCGCCGCGCGGCGACGTGACGGAGGCCGTCCGGGCGGTTGTGCCCCCGTACGAGGGTGGATCACCCTCGTACGGGGGCAGACCGTGTGATGACGCACCCGTGCGAGAGAATGGCTGGCATGGAGATGCCGAGGAATGAACGGTCGCACGAGAACCCTCAGATCCTGGTCGTAGGACAGGACGGATTGGCGCTCGGCGGCGGTGACGGTGACGACGAGTCGCGCGAGGTCCCGGTGACGGAAATGGTCGAACAGCCCGCGAAGGTCATGCGCATCGGCAGCATGATCAAGCAGCTTCTGGAAGAAGTCCGCGCGGCACCTCTCGACGAGGCCAGCCGGGTACGCCTGAAGGAGATCCACGCCAGCTCGGTGAAGGAGCTGGAGGATGGTCTGGCGCCCGAGCTGGTGGCGGAACTCGAGCGTCTCTCCCTGCCGTTCACGGACGAGGCGATCCCCTCCGAGGCGGAACTGCGCATCGCGCAGGCCCAGTTGGTGGGCTGGCTGGAGGGTCTGTTCCACGGCATCCAGACGGCGCTGTTCGCCCAGCAGATGGCGGCCCGCGCCCAACTGGAGCAGATGCGCCGGGCGCTGCCGCCGGGCGCGCCGACGGATGACGACGAGGACGGCGGCCACGGCGCGATCCGTTCCGGCCCGTACCTGTAGTCACCGGCCGGGAGCCGGCCGACGCCCCGGGGGGGGGGGGGGGGGAGAGGGGGGGGGGGGAGGGGGGGGGGGGGTGGGGGGGGGGGGGGGGGGGGGGGGGGGGGGGGGGGGGGGGGGGGGGGGGGGGGAAGGGGGGGGGTGCGGGG
>NZ_JBWKJV010000003.1:238531-403656 GCF_056432045.1 Streptomyces sp. NPDC045701
CCTCCCCCGCCTCTTTCCCCCCCTCCGGGACCCCCCCCCCCCCCCTGGTCCCCCGGCGCACCACGCGTGCGCCGGGCCCCCGGGCGTTGCCGTCAGGAGACGGCGTGACCGGTGTCGTCGTCAGGCGGACGGCGTGACCAGCAGCACCTTGCCCACGTGGGTGCTCGACTCCAGCGTGCGGTGGGCTTCCGGTGCCTGCGCCATGGGGTAGGTGCGGTCCACGACCGGGCGGACGGTCCCCGCTCCGACCAGCGGCCAGACGTGCTCGCGGACCGCCGCGATGATGGCGGTCTTCTCCTCCAGGGGCCGCTTGCGCAGCGACGTAGCCGTCACCGCCGCGCGCTTGTCCAGCAGGGCGCTGAGGTCGAGTTCGGCCTTCCGGCCGCCCTGGAGGCCGATCACCGCGAGCCGCCCGTTCACGGCGAGCGCCTTCACGTTCCGCTCCAGGTACTTGGCGCCCATGATGTCGAGGATGACGTCCGCGCCGGCCCCGTCCGTCGCCTTGTGCACCTCCTCGACGAAGTCCTGCTCGCGGTAGTCGATCAGGATGTCGGCTCCCAACTCGGCGCAGCGTGCCAGCTTCTCCGGGCCGCCCGCCGTCACCGCGACCCGTGCGCCCACCGCCTTGGCGAGTTGGATGGCCATCGTGCCGATGCCGCTGGCCCCTCCGTGCACCAGCAGCGTCTCGCCCGGCCGCAGGTGCGCGACCATGAAGACGTTCGACCAGACGGTGGCCGTCACCTCGGGCAGCGCCGCCGCCGTCACCAGGTCCACGCCCTCCGGTACGGGCAGCACCTGCCCTGCCGGGACGGCGACCTTCTCGGCGTAGCCACCGCCCGCCAGGAGGGCGCACACCTGGTCGCCGACGGCCCATCCGGCGACCCCGGGTCCCAGGGCCGCGATACGGCCGGAGCATTCGAGGCCCGGATACGGGGACGCGCCGGGCGGAGGGTTGTAGAAGCCCTGCCGTTGCAGCAGGTCGGCACGGTTGACCGCGCTCGCCGCCACCTCGACGAGGACTTCGCCCTCACCGGGTACGGGATCGGGCACCTCGGCCCACACGAGAGCTTCGGGACCACCGGGTTCGGGAATCGTGATCGCATGCATGGCCGCGAGGCTACTCCGGCGACGTCCTCGAAGGCGGCCCGCTCCGGGCTCGTACGATCGTGATCAGCCGGTCCGTCAGCTGGAGCGGGCTGGCCGCCGGGTCGTCGTAACCGAGCAGCCGGTGCCCCCGCAGGACACTGATGACCAGGTCGTCCGTCTCCCGCACGCCCTTGCCCACCTCGGCCTTTATGACCGGCCGTTCGACCAGGTCGAGACCGCTGCCCTGCTGGATCAGGTCCTCCATGACCGTGCCCGCGCTGGGGCTCAGCACGGACAGGCCCAGCAGTCGGCCGGCGGCACTGGCGCTGGTGATCACGGCGTCCGCGCCGGACTGGCGCAGCAGCGGCGCGTTCTCCTCCTCCCGTACCGCCGCGACGATCTTGGCGCCGCGGTTGAGCTGGCGTGCGGTGAGGGTGACCAGGACGGCGGTGTCGTCGCGCTGGGTGGCGATGACGATCTGCCGGGCGCGCTGCACCTCGGCGCGCAGCAGTACATCACTGCGGGTGGCGTCGCCGATCACGCCCGTGAACCCGTCCGCGTTGGCCGTCTCGATGACCTTGCTGCTCGGGTCGACGATGACGATCTGCTCCTTCTTCAGACCGGTGGCGCACAGCGTCTGGATCGCCGACCGGCCCTTGGTGCCGAAGCCGATGATGACGGTGTGGTCGCGCAAGGTGGACCTCCAGCGGTTGAGCCGCCACTCCTCACGGGTCCGTTGGGTGAGGACCTCGAGAGTGGTACCGACCAGGATGATCAGGAACAGCACGCGCAGCGGCGTCACCAGCAGCACGTTCACCAGCCGCGCGCTGTCACTGTGCGGAACGATGTCGCCGTAGCCCGTCGTCGACAGGGTCACGGTCGCGTAGTAGACGGCGTCGAGGAGGTCGACGGACTCGTCGGCGTTGTCGTGGTAACCGCCGCGGTCGATGTAGACGATGAGGACGGTCAGGAGCAGTACGAACAGGGCCATCAGCAACCGCGCGCCCACCTGCCGCAGGGGCCGCTGGAGGATCGGGTTCGGCAGCCTGATCTGGCCACCGACGAGGTGCTCCTCGGCGTGGCGGGCCATCGCGTCCTGGCCTGGCAGTTTCACGTGAAACACCTCTCGGTGGTCGCCGCCCAGGGCAGATCGAGGATCTCCAGCACGTCACCGGCCCGGGCACCGCCCGGCGGGACGACCGCGAGCCCGCTTGCCGCCGCGATCCCGCGCAGCATGGCCGGCCCGTTGTAGTGCAGCGGTACGACGAGCGGGCATCCCGAACCGGCGGCCCGCCCCTGGGTGGCGCGTCCGGTGGCGTGGGTGACCGGCACGAGCCGGGTGTCGTGCGGGTGCCCCTGCACCTCGTCGCGGAGGGCCGCCCGGTACGCCTCGGGGGTCCGCCGGCCCGCGAGACCGCGGAGCAGCGGCTCGGCGAGCGTCAGCAGGCCCGACACGGCCGCGAGCGGGTTGCCGGGCAGGCCCACGAGGTACCGGGACGGGGCGAGCCGGGCGAGCAGCATCGGGTGGCCCGGGCGGACCTTCACACCGTCGACCAGCAACTCGGCGCCCGCCCTGCGCAGGACGGGGTGCACATGGTCGACGGGTCCCGAGGCGGTGCCTCCCGTGGTGATCACTACGTCCGCCCCGGTCCCGCTCACCGCCGCGTACAGCGCGTCGGCGTCGTCCCCGATGCGCCGGGTCACGGTGACGTCCGCGCCGAGGGCGCGCAGCCAGGGCGCGAGCATCGGGCCGAGGGCGTCACGGATGAGTCCTTCGTGTGGGAGGCCGGCCGTGAGCAGCTCGTCGCCGAGGACGAGGACGTCGACGCGCGGGCGTTCGACGAGGTGCAGCTCGTCGTACCCGGCGGCGGCGGCCAGGCCGAGGACGGCCGGGGTGACGGGTGCCGAGCCGGGCAGCAGCTGGTCGCCGGAGCGGCACTCCTGTCCGCGCGGCCGGATGTCCTGCCCGTGCGTCACGTCGCGATGGGCGTGCAGGTGGCCGATGGCGTCCGTACGGGAGTGCTCGCTGCGGATGACGGCGGTGGTGCCGGGCGGCACGCGGGCGCCGGTGGCGATCCGTACCGCCTCGCCGTCGGGCAGTGGGGGCGTCCGCGCGTGCCCGGCGAGGACGGAGTCGCCCTCGCGGACGCGCCAGGGTCCGGGGCCGGCGACGGCCCACCCGTCCATGGCCGAGGTGTCGAACGACGGCAGGTCGGTGAGCGCGGTCAGCGGCTGGGCGAGGACTCCGCCCAGTGCCTGGGCGAGAGCCACCTGTCGCGTCCGGGCGGGGCCGGCAGTGCCGAGGCGGGCGGCGACGGAACGGGCGTCGGCCCAGGGTGTCGCCCGGTGCCGCTCCGGCTTCCGGACCCGTGGCCCGACCAGGGCGAGCGCTTCGTCGACGCCGTCGACTTCCGGGTCGTTCATCTCCGGCCGGCCCCGCCATCGGTGTCGTCGTTGCCGGGGCCGGGCCCGGGTCCGGGGGCGGTTCCGGGGGCAGGGGCGGGGCCGCCGGCTGCCCGGCCGGTGGCGCCGTCGTCTTCGGCCGCCCAGCGGGCGGCGAGGGCCGACGCTCTGCGCGCGGCTTCGGTCACCGCCCCTGAGACGGCCTCGGGGCCGTTCCCGGCCGCCTTGGCGGCCGCGTAACCGACCAGGAAGGTGGTGAGCGGCGCGGCGGGCCGGGCGACGCCATGGGCGGCGTCCCGGGCCAGGTCGAGCAGGACGCCGGTGTCGACGTCCAGGTCGATGCCGAGCTCGGCCTTGACTGCGGTGATCCATTCGTCCAGCACGTTCCCATGCTCCCTGATCGCGGCCCGGGCCGTGGCGATGTCCTCCCAGGTGTCGCAGTCGAAGGAGGCGAGGGGCGCGGACGGGATGCGCAGGAGCCGCAGCTCGTGCACGAGCAGCCGCAGCGGCAGCCCGGTCAGGTTGCCGTGTTCCGCTGCCAGGAGGGCCAGTTCGCGGCGCAGCGGCTCGGTACGGTACGCGGCGACGAGCGGCTGGTCCCGCCCGTCGGGATCCACGGACAGGACGCCCTCCGCGTCCCCGTCCGCCAGCGCGTCGGCCAACTGCCTTATGACGCCGTCCTGGAGGAACGGCAGGTCGCCGCTGAGGACGACGACCGTGTCGGCCTCCACGTGCCGCACACCGGCCGCCAGCGCGGCGAGCGGCCCGCTGCCGGGCGGCTCTTCCCGCGCCCACACCACGGGGCGCGCGGTGGCCCGCCGGCCGCCCACGACAACGGTGCGCCCTGCCTCCCGGCAGGCTCCCAGCACACGATCGAGCAGGGTCCTCCCGCCGACACTCACACCCGGCTTGTCCACGCCGCCGAGCCGCCTGGCGGCACCCCCGGCGAGCACGACGACGTCAAATGGGGTCACGGCACCAGTATCCCCGGGGACGCGTCCCCGCCCGCCCCGGGGCCGCCGGGCCGGGGGTCACACGGCCCCCGGGCCCTCAGGCGGTCATGGGGTCACCGGTGTCACAGCGTCCGCAGCAGCACCGCCGGCTGCTCCACGCAGTCGGCCACGTACCGCAGGAAGCCGCCCGCCGTACCTCCGTCACACACCCGGTGGTCGAAGGTGAGGGACAGCTGGACGACCTGCCGCACGGCCAGTTGGCCCTCGTGCACCCACGGCTTGGGGACGATCCGGCCGACGCCCAGCATCGCCGCCTCGGGGTGGTTGATGATCGGCGTCGAGCCGTCGACCCCGAACACTCCGTAGTTGTTCAGCGTGAACGTGCCGCCCGTCAGGTCGGCGGGCGTCAGCGTCCCGGCCCTGCCGGCCTCCGTCAGGCGGGTGAACTCGGCCGTCAGGGACTCCGCCGTGCGACGGTGCGCGTCCCGGACGACGGGCACGACCAGGCCCCGGTCGGTCTGCGCCGCGAAGCCCAGATGCACCTCGGGCAGGCGCACGATCTCCCGCGCCGCCATGTCGACCCTGGAGTTGAGCTCGGGATACCGGGCGAGTGCCGCGACGCAGATCCGGGCGAGGAGCGCCAGCAAGGAGATCTTCGGCCCCCCGGCGGCGTTCATCGCGGCACGCGCGGTCATCAGCTCGGTGGCGTCGGCGTCGACCCAGCAGGTGGCGTCCGGGATCTCGGTCCGGCTGCGGGACAGCTTGTCCGCGACCGCGCCACGTACGCCGCGCAGCGGCACCCGCTCACCGGCGCCGGCCGGGGCCGCCGCCGCGATGGGCGCGGGTGCGGGTGCCTCCTGGGCCACCGGATCGGCCACCGCCCGCTCCACGTCCGCCCGCAGGATCAGGCCGTCGGGCCCGGAGCCCCGCAGCCGGCGCAGGTCGACGCCCTTCTCCCGGGCCAGCCTCCGCACGAGGGGGGAGATCACCGGAACCGGCCCGTCGTGAGGCGCGACGGCTTCCGGTGCCGCAGCCACCGCCTGCGGAGCCGTCGCCCGCGGAGCCGCCGGGGCGGGGGCCGACGCAGCCGGTCCCGCCGGGCCGGTCGTGTCCCGCCGGACACGCCGCCTGCGCGCCGCCGGGGCGGCGGTGCCGTACCCGACGAGCACATTGCCCGAGCCCTCCGCGGCCGGGGCCGCCGCGGGGGAGGAGCCGGTCCCGCCGGACGGCCCGGATCCGTTGGACGATCCGGATCCGTTCGGCGATGCCGACGCACCCGCCGCCCCCGGCCCACCCGACGCGGGAGCGGTCGCGGACTCCGGGGCCGCGCCCACCGCCACCGTCAACAGCGGTGAGCCGACGGGCAGTTCCGTGCCCTCCTCGCCGTACCGCGCGGTGACCACGCCCGCGTAGGGGCACGGCACCTCGACCATCGCCTTCGCGGTCTCGACCTCGACGACCGGCTGGTCGATGGCGACGACGTCCCCGACGTCCACCAGCCAGCGCACGATCTCCGCCTCGGTCAACCCCTCACCGAGGTCCGGCAGCTTGAACTCCAGCACCTGGGCCATCAGCTCTGCGCCTCCCACTGCAGTCGCGCCACGGCGTCCAGGATCCGGTCCACGCCCGGCAGGTGGTGCCGCTCCAGCATCGGCGGCGGGTAGGGGATGTCGAACCCGGCCACCCGCAGCACCGGCGCCTCCAGGTGGTGGAAGCACCGCTCCGTGACCCGGGCGGCGATCTCCCCGCCCGGCCCGCCGAAACCGGTCGACTCGTGGACGACGATCGCCCGCCCGGTGCGCCGCACCGACGCGCAGACCGTCTCGTCGTCGAACGGCACCAGCGACCGCAGGTCCACGACCTCCAGGTCCCAGCCCTCCGCCTGCGCGGCCTCGGCGGCCTCCAGGCACACCGGCAGGGACGGCCCGTACGTGATGAGGGTGGCGCCGCGGCCCGTCCGCCGGACCACCGCGCGCCCTATCGGCTCGACCGGGTCGGGCGCGTCCGGCGACCACTGGGCCTTCGACCAGTACAGCCGCTTGGGCTCCAGGAAGACCACCGGGTCGTCGGAGGCGATCGCGGCCCGGAGCAGACCGTAGGCGTCGGCGACCGTCGCGGGCGTGACGACATGGAGCCCCGGAGTCGCCATGTAGTACGCCTCGGACGAGTCGCTGTGGTGCTCGACGCCGCCGATCCCGCCGCCGTACGGCACGCGCACGACGATGGGCAGCGGCATGGCGCCCCGCGTCCGGTTCCGCATCTTCGCGACATGGCTGAGCAGCTGCTCGAACGCCGGATAGGCGAAGGCGTCGAACTGCATCTCGACGACCGGGCGCAGCCCGTACATCGCCATGCCGACCGCCGTACCGAGGATGCCCGCCTCGGCGAGCGGGGTGTCCGTGCAGCGGTCCTCGCCGAACTCCTTGGCGAGTCCGTCGGTGACCCGGAAGACGCCGCCGAGCGTGCCGACGTCCTCCCCCATGACGTGGACCGACGGGTCCTCGGCCATCGCGTCGCGCATGGCGCGCTGGAGCGCCTGGGCCATGGTCGCGGGCTTGGTGGCGGGCTTCGTCGCCGCCTTGGCCACGGTCGTCATCAGGCACCACCCTCGGCGTCGAGCTCGGCGCGCAGCTGTGCCGCCTGCTCCCGCAGTTGTGCTGTCTGCTCGGCGTAGACGTGCGCGAACAGGTCCATCGGGTCGAGCTCGGCGTCGGCGTTCATGCGCTCCCGCAGCCGCGCGGCCATCGTCTCGGCGTCCTCGGCGGCCTGCCGTACGCCGTCCTCGTCGAGCAGACCGCGCTCGGTCAGCTCGTGCTCCAGCAGACGGACCGGGTCGTGGGCCCGCCAGGTCTCCACCTCGCCGTCGCCCCGGTAGCGGGTGGCGTCGTCGGCGTTGGTGTGGGCGTCGATGCGGTAGGTGACCGCCTCCACGAGGGTCGGTCCGCCGCCGCGCCGGGCCCGGGCGACCGCCTCGGAGAGCACCTGGTGCACGGCGGGGGCGTCGTTGCCGTCGACGAGCCGGCCCGGCATCCCGTACCCCACGGCCTTGTGGGCCAGGGACGGGGCCGCGGTCTGCTTGGCCAGCGGGACGGAGATCGCGAAGCCGTTGTTCTGCACGAGGAAGACGACCGGGGCCTGCCAGACCGCCGCGAAGTTCAGCGCCTCGTGGAAGTCGCCCTCACTGGTGCCGCCGTCGCCGACCATGGCGAGCGCGACCACGTCGTCGCCCTTGAGGCGGGCCGCGTGCGCCAGGCCCACGGCGTGCGGCAGCTGGGTGGCGAGCGGCGTGCACAGCGGCGCGACGCGGTGCTCGCGCGGGTCGTACCCGGTGTGCCAGTCGCCCCGCAGCAGGGTCAGGGCCTGGACGGGGTCGAGGCCGCGTGCCACGGCGGCGAGGGTGTCGCGGTACGACGGGAAGAGCCAGTCCCGGTCCTCCAGCACCAGGGCGGCGGCGACCTCGCACGCCTCCTGGCCGGTGCTCGACGGGTAGACGGCCAGCCTGCCCTGCTTGGTGAGGGCCGTCGCCTGCGTGTTGTACCGGCGGCCGCGCACCAGCTCGGCGTAGAGGCGGCGCAGCAGCTCGGGCGCGAAGCCGGCCGCGGCGTCCGTGCCCAGCACCCGGTACGGCTCGGGGTCCGGGAGCAGCGGTGCGGGGTCGGTGCGCGGCTTCCACGCCGGGGGCGGGGTGGGCCGGTAAGGGGCGGCACCGGGCAGCTCTTGGACCGTCATGACAGCACCTCCTCGTGCGGGAGCGGGCATAAGACCCGGAGACGGCGTCGACTGTGACGCGCCTCACCTACCGATTGTTCGGTCGTGGCGGCATTTTGGCTACAGGCGCCTTCGGTCTGTGGACAAACGGTTCTCCACAGCCTGGGATAGAGGCAGGTCGTCCATGCAGGAGAGGCGGGGGGACATGGCAGCTGAACAAATGGCCGACGGCAGGGACCACGGTCCGCCGGGCGAGGAGTACCAGGCGCCGCCACGGCCGCTCGACGCGATCGACCGCGACATCCTCCGTATCCTCCAGGCGGACGGCCGCGCCTCGATACGCTCCGTGGCCGACCGCGTCCATGTGTCCCGCGCCAACGCCTACGCGCGGATCAACCGGCTGATCGAGGACGGGGTGATCCGCGGCTTCAGCGCCCGGGTGAACCACGAGCGGGCGGGCCAGGGCGCCTCCGCGTACATCACGCTGAAGATCGTGCAGAACTCGTGGCGTACGGTCCGCGAGCAGCTCCAGGCGCTGCCGGGCGCGGCGCACATCGCCCTGGTGAGCGGGGACTTCGACGTGCTCCTGCTGGTGCACACGCCGGACAACCGGACGTTGCGCGAACTGGTCCTGACCAGGCTCCAGGCGATCCCGGAGGTGCTCTCCACCCGCACGCTGCTGGTCTTCGAGGAGACGGACCTCGGCCGGCGGGCCCTGACGGACGAGCTCTGACCGACGGATTCCGAGACGGACGCGTTCTCAGGGCGGACGCGTTCCGAGGGCGCACGGGCCGACCGGCGAGCGCCCTGACGGCGGACGTGCGCAGGCGGACGAGTACCGGCCGGCGAGCGCGGGCGGGCGGGGCCTCAGGGGCGCCCGCCCGCCGGACGCACCACTGGGTGGCGAGCGTCCGCCGGCGCTCAGGGGCTGGTGCGCAGCCCGTCGAAGGCCAGGTGGACGACGGTCTCGACGACCTGCCGGCGCTCGGCGTCCCCGCCCGGCTGCGGCCGGTACCACTCGACCAGCGAGTTGACCATGCCGAAGAGCAGCCGGGTGGCCAGCCGTATGTCCACGTCCGCGCGCAGGTCGCCGTCCGCGGCGGCGGCCTTGAGCAGGTCGGCGACCCGGTGGTCGAACTCGCGGCGGCGCTCCAGGGCCCAGCGCTCGGTCGTGGTGTTGCCGCGTACGCGCAGCAGGAGCGTCACGTACGGCAATTCGTCCATCAGCACCTCGACGGTGCGCCGGGTCACGTACTCGACCCGCTCGATGGCCCTCCCGCGCGTGGCGCCCGGTTCGTCGAGGACCGCGAAGAGGCCGTCGAGGGCCCGGCTGACGGCCCGCCGCAGCAGCTCCTCCTTGCCCGCGACATGGTGGTAGATCGAGGACTTGGAGATTCCGGCCGCTTTGGACAGGTGCTCCATGGAGGTGCCGTCGTAGCCGCGTTCGTTGAACACGCGGACGGCGACGGAGAGCAGTGTCTCGGGGGTGTACGTGTCGCGCTTGGCGGTGGTCATCGGCTGTCCTCGCCCTTCATCGCGCCTTCTCCTCGTACTCGCGGCGGACGACGGCGAGGCAGGGGGCGTAGCGGCCGGTGGGGTAGCGCGTGTGGAGGGCGCCGAGCAGCTCGGACACCTTCTCGTAGCCGAGCAGGGCGGCCCACTCGAAGGGACCGGCCGGGTAGTTCACGCCGAGGCGCATGGCGGTGTCGATGTCCTCGGCGGAGGCCACGCCGCGCTCCACGGCGTCCACGGCGAGGTCCACCAGCATCGCGACGGTCCGGGCGACGATCATGCCCGGGACGTCGCCGATGACGGTGACCTCCTTGCCGAGGGCTTGGAAGAGGCCGACGGCTTCCTGAAGGGTCTCGGACGAGGTCGTCGGGGCGGTGGCGAGAGCGATCCGGGTGGCGGACGTGTAGTCGTGGGCGAGGTCGAAGTAGATGATCTCCTCGCCGTCGTACTCGAACACCGCTTCGCCGTCCGCGAGGGTGAGATGGCCGCCGCCCGGCAGGACGATGTGCTGCCCGCGCTTCTGCCGCCGGACCTTGATACCGGCTGCCTCGATCATCCCGACGAGCGGCTCGGCGTGGCCGAGGCGGCCGTGGACGGTGACCTTGGCGGGCGCGGGTGCGGGCGCCTCGGTCCGGGGCGCGGGGCGCTCGGCGCCGTCGGCGTACGCGTACCAGCCCTGGCCCGTCTTGCGGCCCAGGCGCCCCGACTCGACCAGGCGCCGCTGCGCGAGGGACGGGGTGAACTTCGGGTCCTGGTAGAAGGCGTCCCAGACGGAGCGGGTGACGGCTTCGTTGACGTCCTGGCCGATCAGGTCGGTCAGCTCGAACGGCCCCATCCTGAAGCCGCCGCACTCGCGCAGGACGGCGTCGATGGTGGCCGGGTCGGCGGCCCGCTCCTCGTACAGGCGCAGGGCCTCCGCGTAGAAGGGGCGGGCGATGCGGTTGACGATGAAGCCCGGGGTGTCGGCGCAGCGCACCGGCGTCTTGCCCCACTCCTTGACGGTGGCGTACGCGCGCGTGGCGGCGGCTTTGTCGGTCGCGAAGCCGCTGACGACCTCCACGAGCGGCAGGAGGGGCGCCGGGTTGAAGAAGTGGAGTCCGACGAAGCGCCCCGGCAGGCGCAGGTTCCCCGCGATGGCGGTGACGGACAGGGAGGAGGTGTTGGTCGCGAGCAGGCAGTCGTCGGCGACGGTCTTCTCCAGCCGCGCGAAGAGCTCCTGCTTGACCGCGAGCCGCTCGACGACGGCCTCGATCACGAGCGCCGCGTCGGCGAGGTCCTCGAGGGTCTCCGCCACGCTCAGCCGGCCGGCCGCCGCGTCCCGCTCGTCCGGTGACATCCGGCCCTTTTCGACGAGCCGGTCGAGGCGCCCGGAGAGGGCTTCGGCGGCCTGCCGCGCGCGGCCGGGCGCGGTGTCGTGGAGGCGTACCGGGTGGCCGGCGACCAGGGCGACCTGGGCGATGCCCTGACCCATGGTGCCGGTGCCCACGACGGCGACGGTGCGGCTCCGCTCGATGGCCATGTTGTCGGTCATGACAGTGATCCTCCCCGATGAGCTGTCCACAGGTTCGGGAGACCCCCTTGTCCCGACCGATCGTTCGGTTACTCTAGCTCTGTCCGCCTGTCCCTGCCCAGCTCGACGAGGAGTTGGTCCGTCATGGCCGCCGCTCAGCTCACCTCCGACCACCTGTCCGAGAGGCACCGCCCCACGCTGGAACAGGCCCTCGAAGCCATCCGCACCCGGGCCTACTGGTCCCCGCACCCCGAGCACCCCAAGGCGTACGGGGAGAACGGCTCGCTGAGCGCAGCCGACGGCCTCTCGGCCCACAAGGCGACCCTCGGCGCGCGCTTCGAGCTGGACCAGCCGGGCACGGACGGCTGGACGGGCGGCGAGGTGTCGCCGTACGGTCCGGCGCTGGGCGTGGAGTACCCGCACGCCGACATGGACGTCCTGATCCCCGCGATGCGCGCCGGCATGGGAGCCTGGCGGGACGCCGGTCCCGAGACCCGCGCCCTGGTGTGCCTGGAGATCCTGGCCCGGATCAGCGCCCGCACGCACGAGTTCGCGCACGCGGTGATGCACACCAGCGGGCAGGCGTTCATGATGGCGTTCCAGGCGGGCGGGCCCCACGCGCAGGACCGCGGCCTGGAGGCGGTGGCGTACGCGTACGCGGAGCAGGTCCGCACCCCGCTGGACGCCGACTGGTCGAAGCCGCAGGGCAAGCGGGACCCGCTGGAGCTGCGCAAGACGTTCACCCCGGTGCCGCGCGGCATCTCGCTGATGATCGGCTGCAACACCTTCCCGACGTGGAACGGCTATCCGGGCCTGTTCGCCTCCCTGGCCACCGGCAACCCGGTCCTGGTCAAGCCGCACCCGCGAGCCGTGCTGCCGCTGGCGCTGACGGTCAGGGTGGCGCGCGAGGTGCTCGCCGAGGCCGGCTTCGACCCGAACCTGGTCGCGCTGGCGGTCGAGCGGCCGGGCGAGGGCATCGCCAAGGACCTGGCCGTCCGCCCGGAGATCCGGATCATCGACTACACCGGCTCGACCTCCTTCGGCGACTGGCTGGAGGCCAACGCCCGGCAGGCCCAGGTCTACACCGAGAAGGCCGGCGTCAACACGGTCGTCGTCGACTCGACCGACGACTACAAGGGGATGCTGTCCAACCTGGCCTTCTCGCTGTCCCTGTACAGCGGCCAGATGTGCACCACCCCGCAGAACCTGCTGATCCCCCGCGACGGCATCACCACGGACGCCGGCCCCAAGTCGTACGACGAGGTGGTCGCCGACCTCGCGGCCGCCGTGGACGGGCTGCTGGGCGACGACGCCCGGGCGAACGCGCTTCTGGGCGCCATCGTCAACCCGGACGTGAAGGCCCGGCTGGACGCGGCCGCAGAGCTCGGCGAGGTGGCCCTCGCCTCCCGCGAGGTGGCCAACCCCGACTTCCCCGACGCCGTCGTCCGGACTCCCGTCCTGCTCAAGCTGGACGGCTCGAAGCCGGACGCGGAGGCGGCGTACATGTCCGAGTGCTTCGGTCCGGTCGCCTTCGCCGTCTCGGTCGAGTCCACCGCCGACGCGCTGGAGCTGCTGCGGCGCACGGTGCGGGAGAAGGGCGCGATGACGGTCGGCGCGTACACGACCTCCCCGGACGTCGAGCGTGCCGTGGAGGAGGTCTGCCTGGAGGAGTCGGCCCAGCTGTCGCTGAACCTGACGGGCGGGGTGTACGTCAACCAGACCGCGGCGTTCTCCGACTTCCACGGCTCGGGCGGCAACCCGGCGGCGAACGCCGCCCTGTGCGACGGCGCGTTCGTGGCCAGCCGGTTCCGGGTGGTCGAGGTGCGCCGCCAGGCGTGACGGCGGCCGGGGCGTACGGCGGGCCCGGCGGCCGGTCGTATTCGGCGGCCGTGCGGTCGGCCCGACGGAGGCGGACCGGCTCCGGCGGGCCCGCGAAGCCGTGACCGGGGCCGGATTAGGCCCCGGGGCCGGAGATCTCCGCGTACCGCTGCACCCACGCGTGCATGGCGATCGCGGCGGCCGCCCCGGCGTTGATCGACCGGGTGGAACCGAACTGCGCGATGGAGCAGACCATCGCGGCGTGCTCGCGGGCCTCGTCCGTGAGGCCGGGACCCTCCTGCCCGAAGAGCAGCACGCAGCGGCGCGGAAGCTCGGTCCGTTCCAGCGGCACGGCGCCGGGAAGGTTGTCGATCCCGATGATCGGCAGCCCCTCGGCCTCCGCCCAGGCGGTCAGCGACTGGGTGTCCGGGTGGTGGCGCACGTGCTGGTACCGGTCGGTGACCATCGCGCCACGCCGGTTCCAGCGCCGCCGCCCCACGATGTGGACCTGGTTCGCCAGGAACGCGTTGGCGGTCCGGACGACGGAGCCGATGTTGAAGTCGTGGCCCCAGTTCTCCACGGCGACGTGGAAGTCGTGCCGCCGGGTGTCCAGGTCGGCGACGATCGCCTCCCGCCGCCAGTACCGGTAGCGGTCGACCACATTGCGCCGGTCGCCGCCGGCGAGCAGCTCCGGGTCGTACCGCTCGTCCTCCGGCCACGGCCGGGGGTGCGGGCCGACGCCGATCTCGGAGCCGTAACCGTCGTCGTACTGGAGTGGGGTGTCGCTGCTCACCCCACGAGGGTACGGGGGGTGGGCTCCTCGCCGGCGGGCCGCTGTCGCGGCGGTACTCGCCGGAAGTCCGGCAGGAGCCGGTCGCGGCCGCGCCGGACGCGGGCGCCCAGCCGGAGCAGGAACACCGTGGGCAGGAAGACGGCGTCGGCGGCGATCATCGCGAGCGAGAAGAACGGCAGCCCGAGCAACAGCGCGATCCCGGCGTGTTCGAGCATCATCGCCACCAGCAGGACGTTCTTGACCCGCCGGTTGAACAGGGTGAAGGGGAAGGCCACCTGCACGACGACCGTGCCGTACGTCAGGATCATCACCACCAGCCCACTGGCGGCCAGTACGTCCGACAGGAAGGGCCAGGGGGTGAAGTAGTCGAGCTTGAGCGGGTAGTACAGCGCCGTGCCGTCCTGCCAGCGGGAACCCTGGATCTTGTACCAGCCCGCCGTGGCGTAGATCAGACACACCTCGGCCATGATCACGACGAGGGTGGCGTTGTGGACGAGGTTGGCCAGGACGTCGGCCAGGACGCGCGGCTCTCCCGGCGCGTACCGGCACACCAGCCACCACACCGCCTGCGCGGCCCACACCAGCCACAGCAGCACCAGCAGCCACGGCTCGCCGGTCCGGTCGACGAACAGCGTCGCCGCCACCAGGCCGAAGGCACCGGCCCCCCACAGCACCGGCCCCAGCGGGTCGCGCACGGGCGCGGGGCGCGCCGCGCGCCGGGCGTCGAGGGACCAGACCCGGCCGCAGCGGGTCAGGACGAGGTAGATGGCCATCAGGTGCACGACGTTGTCGCCGCCGTCTCCCATGAAGATGGAGCGGTTCTGCAGCGACAGCACGCCGACCATGAACAGCACCGACATGGTGCGGGTGCGCCAGCCGATCAGCAGCAGGACGCTGGACACCACGGCGAGGGCGTAGACGGTCTCGAACCACACGACGCTGTCGGTCCACATCAGCACGGTGAACGCGTGGTTGTTGGCGATGAGCTGCTGACCCATGTCCCACGACCAGGGCCCGTCCGGCCCGTACAGCTCATGGCGGTGGGGGAACTCGCGCAGCAGGAACAACAGCCAGGCGCCGGCGAAGCCGATGCGTACGACGGCGGCCTGGTACGGGCCGAGGGCGGTGCCGGTGACGCGCTGGACGGCGCGGGCGAGCCGGCGGTCGAGCGGCTCGGCGCGGGTACGGGTTCGGGTACCCGTCCCGGTGGCGGTACGGGTGTGGGCGTCGGTCCGGTTCACTTGTCCGCCTCCGTACGGCCGCCGCCGACGCCGCCGGGCAGGTCCGCGGCGGTGACGGACCACCACGGGAGCAGCCGGTAGTAGGACCGGGTGTCGGTCTTCTCGTCACTCCAGACCGGAGCCTCGACGCCCCGGCTGGCCGAGCGGAGCTGTATCCGCTCGATCCTGCCGCCGAGCCGGTGGCCGTCGAGCCGCAGCATGGCGATGCGCCGGATGTAGCGCTCGGAGAGCTGCCCGCGCATCCCGTTGGGACGGTTGCCGTCGGTGTGCGAGTTCACGTAGAAGTCCCAGCCCCGGCGGAGCTCGTTCTGGTTCACATGGCTCGGGAGGAAGTTGCCCCGGATCGCCTCCCCGTCGTCGGCGGAGAGGTCGATCCAGCCGGTGGTCCTGCGTCCGCCGTCGCTCCCCACGACCTCGGCGCGGGCGTGGACGGCGATGTTCTGCTGGAGCGGGTTGGGCGCGAAGAGCTTCCAGTTCTGCTCGAACTCGGGGAACACCCAGTCGTCGACGGCCTCGCCATGCTGCTTGGTGAGCGTGTTCGAGGGTGCGACGTGCAGGAACGCCATGGCCAGGTGCACGCAGGCGAACACCCCCACGACGGCCAGCGCCACGGCGGCCACCACCTGGTACGGCAGTGACAGCGCGGTGATCCCCACGGCCCCCGGCCCGCCCCCGGTGCCCGCCCGCTCACCCGCGGCCGCCGCGGTCCGCGCCTGCGGTCCGGGCTCGCTCACGAGGCCCCCGGGCGCGGAACCCGGCTCTTCGGCGGTGCCCGTCACGGACCAGGACGGGCCGGCGGCACGGTCCCGGGACACCGCCCGGTCGCCGGCCGGCCGGTCATTTGCGGCCCGGTCGCCGGCCGCCGCCCGGTCCTCGGGCGCGGGGGTCCGTGGTGCGGGGGCGGAGCGCCGGCGGGTCGCCCGATCGGCGCAGTCGGCTGCCGTGGATGCGGGGGAGCCCTCCGGGGCGCGTGCGGACCCGGCTTCCGATCTGGCGGGCGCGGATTCCGGGCCCGGCACCGGGCCGGACGCCGACGGGGCGGGAGCGGCGGCCGGCGGGGTCACGGAGCCGGAGGCCTCCGCTTCGGTGGCGCTCCGGGCCCGGCCACCCGCCTCCTTGTCGTACGAGTCCATCCCGCCCCGTTCCGTTCCCCATCGATCAGTCGGAGTTATCCACAGGGTTGACACCATACGGGCCGCCGACTCACCATTGAAGTCATTCAACCGAACGATCGGTCGGTAGGGAGCCCGATGACGGCAGTGACTGCGGACACGCAGGAGACGTACCAGGCGGCGTTCGACGCGGCCGTGGCCGCCGACGAGCGGATCGAGCCGCGCGACTGGATGCCCGAGGCGTATCGCGCCACCCTCGTGCGGCAGATCGCCCAGCACGCCCACTCCGAGATCATCGGCATGCAGCCGGAGGCGAACTGGATCACCCGGGCGCCCTCGCTGCGCCGCAAGGCGATCCTGATGGCCAAGGTGCAGGACGAGGCGGGGCACGGCCTGTACCTGTACAGCGCCGCCGAGACCCTCGGCACCGGCCGCGACGAGCTGCTGGACAAGCTCCACACCGGCCGCCAGAAGTACTCCTCCATCTTCAACTACCCCACGCTGACCTGGGCCGATGTCGGCGCCATCGGCTGGCTCGTGGACGGCGCGGCGATCACCAACCAGGTGCCGTTGTGCCGCTGCTCCTACGGCCCGTACGCACGCGCGATGGTGCGGATCTGCAAGGAGGAGTCCTTCCACCAGCGCCAGGGGTACGAATCGCTCCTCGCCCTCTCGCGCGGGACGCCCGAGCAGCACGCGATGGCACAGGACGCGGTGAACCGCTGGTGGTGGCCGTCGCTGATGATGTTCGGTCCGCCGGACGACGAGTCGTCGCACTCGGCGCAGTCCATGGCGTGGAAGATCAAGCGGCACTCGAACGACGAGCTGCGCCAGCGGTTCGTCGACATCTGCGTCCCGCAGGCGGAGGCCCTGGGCCTCACCCTCCCCGACCCGGACCTCCGGTGGAACGAGGAGCGCGGGCACTACGACTTCGGCCCGATCGACTGGACCGAGTTCTGGGACGTCCTCAAGGGCAACGGCCCCTGCAACGACCAGCGCATCACCCAGCGCCGCCGCGCCCACGAGGACGGCGCCTGGGTCAGGGAGGCCGCGGCGGCGTACGCGGCCAAGCACGGGGAGGCGACGGCATGACGACCAGCGACTGGCCGCTGTGGGAGGTGTTCGTGCGCTCGCGCCGCGGACTGTCCCACACGCACGCGGGAAGCCTCCACGCGCCGGACGCGCAGATGGCGCTGCGCAACGCGCGGGATCTGTACACCCGCCGCAGCGAGGGCGTCTCCCTCTGGGTGGTGCCGTCCACGGAGATCACCGCCTCCTCGCCCGACGAGAAGGACCCGTTCTTCGAGCCGTCCGCCGACAAGCCCTACCGGCACCCGACGTTCTACGAGGTCCCGGAGGGGGTGAAGAACCTGTGACCGCCACCGTGCCCACCGCCGCGGCGCTCGCCCTCGGCGACGACGCGCTGGTGCTGTCGCACCGGCTGGGGGAGTGGGCGGGCCACGCCCCCGTCCTGGAGGAGGAGGTCGCGCTGGCCAACATCGCGCTGGACCTGCTCGGCCAGGCCCGGGTGCTGCTCTCCCTCGTCGGCGACGAGGACGAGCTGGCGTACCTGCGCGAGGAGCGGGCGTTCCGCAACGTCCAGCTGGTCGAGCAGCCCAACGGCGACTTCGCCCACACCATCGTCCGGCAGCTGTACTTCTCGACCTACCAGCGGCTGCTGTACGGCCGGCTGGCCGCGGCCGGCGACGGCGGCGATGGGGCCGGCGACGGCGGCGGCGTGCTGACCGGTCTGGCGGCGAAGGCGGTCAAGGAGGTCGCCTACCACCAGGATCACGCCGAGCAGTGGACGCTGCGGCTGGGCGACGGCACCGCCGAAAGCCACGAGCGGATGCTGAGGGCCTGCACGGCCCTGTGGCGCTTCACGGGCGAGCTGTTCCAGCCGGTGGAGGGGTTGGACGTCGATTGGCAGGAGCTCGAGTCCGACTGGCTGGCCTCGGTCTCGGCGGTCCTGGAGCGGGCCACCCTCCCGGTGCCGGACGGCCCCCGCACGGGCGCGTGGAGCGCCGGGGCGGGCCGCCAGGGACTGCACACGGAGAGCTTCGGCCGGATGCTGGCCGAAATGCAGCACCTGCACCGCAGCCACCCGGGAGCGTCATGGTGACCGGCACGGCGGACATGACGGCGCTGGAGGAGGAGCTGAGCCGGCTGGCCGGCTCCGTCCCCGATCCCGAGCTGCCCGTCATCACGCTGGAGGAGCTGGGCGTTCTGCGCGGGGTGCGGGTCCTCGCTCCCGGCCGCGTGCAGGTCGAACTGACCCCCACCTACACCGGTTGTCCCGCCGTGGAGGCGATGTCGTCGGACATCGAGCGCGTCCTGCGCGAGCGCGGCGTCGCGGACGTCTCCGTCGTCACCGTGCTCTCCCCCGCCTGGTCGACCGACGACATCAGCGCGGAGGGCCGCCGCAAGCTCGCCGAGTTCGGCATAGCGCCGCCCCGCCACCAGGGCACCGGCACCGGCACCGGCACCGGTTCCGGCCCGGTGCCGGTCAGCCTGGCCATCCGCTGCCCGCACTGCGGCTCGACCGAGACGGAACTGCTGAGCCGCTTCTCCTCCACCGCGTGCAAGGCGCTGCGCCGCTGCACCGCCTGCCGTGAACCGTTCGACCACTTCAAGGAGTTGTAGATGTTCCACCCGCTCCGGGTGAGCGAGGTCGAGCGGCTCACGGACGACTCGGTCGCCGTCACCTTCGCGGTGCCGCCCGAGCTGCGCGACACCTTCCGCCACACCCCCGGCCAACACCTCGCCCTGCGCCGCCGGGGCGCCGGCGGCGAAGAGGTCCGCCGTACGTACTCGATCTGCTCCCCCGCCACGCCCGAGGGCGAGGACCCGGTGCTGCGCGTCGGCATCCGGCTGGTCGAGGGCGGCGAGTTCTCCACGTACGCGCTCAAGGAACTCCAGGTCGGCGACGTGGTCGAGGTCATGGAGCCGATGGGCCGGTTCCTCCTGCCGCCGCGCCCCGGGTACTTCGCGGCCGTCGTGGGCGGCAGCGGGATCACCCCCGTGCTGTCGATGGCCTCGACCCTGCTGGCCCGTGAACCGGAAGCCCGGTTCTGCCTGGTGCGCAGCGACCGTACGGCGGCCTCGACGATGTTCCTCGAGGAGGTCGCCGACCTGAAGGACCGCTACCCCGGCCGGTTCCAGCTGGTGACCGTGCTGTCGCGGGAGGAGCAGCAGTCCGGGCTGCCTTCCGGGCGGCTGGACCAGGAGCGGCTGGCCGGACTGCTCCCCGCCCTGCTGCCCGTCGCCGACGTGGACGGCTGGTATCTGTGCGGGCCCTTCGGCCTGGTCGTCGGCGCCGAACGGGCGCTGCGGAGCCTGGGCGTGGACCGCGGCCGCGTCCACCAGGAGATCTTTCACGTGGACGACGGCTCGGCGCCCGCCGCCGTGCGGACGGCTTCGGCGCCCGCCCACGCCACGCTCACCGCCACCCTGGACGGCCGGTCCGGCACCTGGCCGGTGCGGGAGGGGGAGTCACTGCTGGAGACGGTGCTGCGCGGCCGGTCCGACGCGCCGTACGCCTGCAAGGGCGGTGTCTGCGGCACCTGCCGCGCCTTCCTGGTCACCGGCGAGGTCCGGATGGACCGCAACTACGCCCTGGAGAGCGAGGAGACCGACGCGGGGTACGTGCTGGCCTGCCAGTCCCACCCGGTGACCCCCGACGTGGAGCTCGACTTCGACCGCTGAGCCACCTCGACGGGCCGTCAGCTCACCGGGCGGGCGTCGGAGCCTCCCGGACGTCCCGCCCGGCGGGCGGGACGCGGCCACGTTGTCCCGGCCCGGGGCCCCGGCGGCCCCGGAGGCGGGCTACAGGACGAAGGCGGAGGTGCCGTCGTCGGTCACCATGGGCCGGCCGGCGCCTTCCCAGGCGAGCATGCCGCCGTCGATGTTCACGGCGTCGATGCCCTGCTGCACCAGGTACTGCGTCACCTGGGCCGACCGGCCGCCGACCCGGCACATCACATAGGCGCGGCGCCCGTCGGCGACCGCCTCGGTCACCTCACCGAACCGGGCCACGAAGTCGCTCATCGGCACGTGCAGCGCACCCTCGACGTGCCCGGCCGCCCATTCGTCGTCCTCACGGACGTCCAGCACCAGTCCGTCGGCCGGCACCGACGCGGCGTCCACGGTGGGCAGCGGTGCGAAGTTCATGGGTCAGGCCTTCTCTCATCGTGGGGACTCGTCGGCCGGCGCCGGCGGGCCCGGCGCGCGGTCCCGCGCGGCAGGGGGTACCTCCCGACGCTACTGCACCACGGCTACCGCGCGAGCGCGGCCAGCTCCGCCTCACGCTCGGCCACCTGCGCCAGCAACTGCTCGGCGATCTCCTCCAGGAGCCGGTCCGGGTCGTCGGGAGCCATGCGGAGCATCGCGCCGATCGCGCTGTCCTCCAGGTCCCGCGCCACCACGGTCAGCAGCTCCTTGCGCCGGGCCAGCCATTCGAGCCTGGCGTACAGCTCCTCGCTCTCGCTGAGCTCGGGGGTCACCGGCGCGGGGCCCGCCGCCCACTCCTCGGAGAGCGCCCGCAGCAGTGCCTCGTCACCGCGCCCGTACGCGGCGTTGACCCGCGTGATGAACTCCTCCCGGCGCTGCCGGTCCTCCTCCTCACGGGCCAGGTCCGGATGCGCCTTGCGGGCCAGCTCGCGGTAGAGCTTGCGCACCTCATCACTGGGCCGCACCCGCTTGGGCGGCTGCACCGGCCGGTCGGTCAGCATCGCGGCGGCCTCGGGGGACAGGCCGTCGGAGTCCATCCAGTCGCCGAACAGTTCGTCGACCCCCGGCATCGGCATCACCAGCGCCCGCGCCGCCTGCGCCCGCGCCACGTCCTCCGGGTCCCCGGTACGGGCCGCCCTGGCCTCGGCGATCAGCGCGTCGAGCTCGTCCAGCCGCGCGTACATCGGGCCGAGCTTCTGGTGGTGCAGCCGGGAGAAGTTCTCCACCTCCACCCGGAACGTCTCCACCGCGATCTCGAACTCGATCAGCGCCTGCTCCGCCGCGCGCACCGCCCGGTCCAGCCGCGCCTCGGGGCGCTCGGCCGCGCCGGTCGCGTCGGCGGTCGGGGCACCGGTCACGTCATCGTTCGGGGTCGTCACCCGACCAGCGTACGGGCGACGGGCGCCGACCCGTCACACCCCCAGCTCGGCGGCTATGCGCCCGCTCCGGACCGCCGCCAGCAGATCGGCGTGATCCGCCTCCGTCCGGTCCGCGTACGCCACGGCGAAGCGGGCGATGGCCTCGTCCAGCTCCTCGTTCTTGCCGCAGTACCCGGCGACGAGCCGCGGGTCCGCGCTGTGCGCGTGCGCCCGGGCCAGCAGGGCGCCGGTCATCCGCCCGTAGTCGTCGACCTGGTCGGCCGAGAGCGCGGCCGGGTCCACGCTGCCCTTGCGGTTGCGGAACTGCCGCACCTGGTAGGGCCTGCCCTCGACCGTCGTCCAGCCCAGCAGGTTGTCGCTGACCACCTGCATGCGCTTCTGCCCGAGGACCACGCGCCGTCCCTCGTGCGCCACCTCCGGCACGGTGAAACCCACCTCCGGCAGGTACGGCAGCAGCGCGGAGGGCCGCGCCTCCTTCACCTGGAGCACCAGCGGCTCGCCCCGGTGGTCCAGCAGCAGCACCACGTACGAACGCGTCCCCACGCTCCCGGTGCCCACCACCCGGAACGCCACATCGTGGATGGCGTACCGCGCGAGCAGCGGCAGCCGGTCCTCGGGCAGGGTCTCCACGTACGCGCCCAGCGAGGCGGCGACCGCCGAGGCCTCGGCGTCCGGCACGCGGCGCAGCACGGGCGGCGCGTCGACGAACCGCCGCCCGCCGTCCGGGCACTCCTCCGTCGCCTTGGCGGCGAACCGGGCACTGGTGTTGCCCCGTGCCTTCTCCGCCACCCGCTCCAGCGTGCCCAGCAGGTCCCGTGCGTCGGTGTAGGACACCAGCTCCTCGTCCGCGATCGCGTTCCAGGCGTCGGCCGCCGGCAGGCCGGCGAGCAGCCGCATGGTCCGCCGGTAGGCGCCCACCGCGTCGAACGCCGCCGCGCGGCACACGTCCTCGTCCGCGCCCGCCTCCCGCCCTGCCAGCACCAGGGACGTCACGAGCCGCTTGAGGTCCCACTCCCAGGGACCGGTCACGGTCTCGTCGAAGTCGTTCAGGTCGATCACCAGCCGGCCGCGCGCGTCGCCGTACAGCCCGAAGTTCGCCGCGTGCGCGTCGCCGCATATCTGGGCGCCGATGCCGGTGACCGGCGTCCGCGCCAGGTCGTGCGCCATCAGCCCGGCGGAACCGCGCAGGAACGCGAACGGCGTCGCGGCCATCCGGCCCACCCGTATCGGTGTCAGCCCGGCCACCCGGCCGCGGCTCGACTCCTCCACCGCCCGCACCGCGTCCGGCCGCCCGTCGGCCGGGCCCGGCGCCTCGTGCGACGACCGGGGCACCCGCTCCCTCAGCGCCTTGCCCCGCGCCTTGGGCGACTCCCCCATGCCCCGGACCCGGTCCACGGAGCCGAACCCCGGCACCTCCGGTATGCGCGCGCCATCACCCCCGGTCCCGCGCCGCGCCGGCGTCTCCTTCCGGATGTCGCCCATCAGACCCACCCCCGTTCACCATCACCCAGTTGCCCCAGACGGTACCCCCGCCCCCCGCCGGCCGTCCCGGACCTGTGGACAACGTCGACCAGGACCGCGTCCCCTCCCCACCCTCAATCCCCCACACCCCGTGCCCACCCCCGGCCCCGTCCACAGCCCCGTTCCCCGCCCACAGCCCCCGGCCGGTACGTGACGTGGCGCGCCCGCGGTACCCGTGCCCGGGCCGGGCCGTACGCACAGCGAGGAGGTCGTCCCCGATGTCATCCGGACGCGACGAGTCGGTCGACACCGTCCAGCGCGAGGTGACGGCGTTCGCCCGCCGCGCCCGTGCCACGGCCGCGCGGCTCCACCCCATCGCCGCCGACGACCCGGCCGCCCGCCGCGACCGGCTCGCCCACCCCTACGCGCCCCCGAGCTGCAGCCGGTCCTGGCCGTCCCCATGAACAAGATCGCCGCGCGGGTCTCCCCGCCATGAACGACGACGAGCCGGCCGCCGTCATCGGGTTGCCGGCCATGCAGACGGCGAAGCGCTCGCCGCGCAGGTCGTGGCCGTCCGGAGTGCGGGTGGCGTCGCACAGCGGCACGAACTTCCGCAACAGCTCGGGCGAGGTGTGCTGGATGTCGTCCAGGTGCAGCAGGACGTTGCTGCCCACGGCCAGCGCGAAGCGAAACTTCTCCGGGCGGCGGCGTTCGGTACCTCTGCCGGGTCGAGGGAGGTCACCTCATGGCCGACGGCGGGTCCGTCGGCCATGACCGGCAGGAGGCCGAGGCGGTCGGCGACGTCCTCGTATGGGTCGTCCTGCCGTACCCGGGCGGTGAGAGGAACAGCAGCAGCCCGCTGGTGTCGGCACGCCCGCCGTCACCGTGATGCCGATCTGCTGGACGAGGTCGGCGCCGATCAGCGGCAGGTGGCCGCGACCGAGGGAGCGGCGCCGGGCCGACGGGAAAAGTGTCCGATGCACGGATCAAGTTGTCCGAATAACGGTCTGGTCTCGCTCGCTGGCATTTTCGAAGACTACTGACCGTAATGTGATTTGCGCCACTAAAGATCTGGCAAAGGCCGTGGTAGAACTGCGCAACTCCGCAGGTGGCACCACCCCTCGCCGCAAGCGCGGAGCGGTCGGCACGCACCGGCAGCACGACCAGGGTGATCACGCTCCGAGTCCACGGAGCACGCACCCAGAGTCGCCGATCGGACAACGGCGTTCGCTCAAAGACCGCACATCCTCCCGGCGCACCTCCCGCGCGCCGGTACTGCGCCATCGAGGTAGCCACCGTGTCACTCGACTCCATCACCACATCCGTCGACGAAGCCGTCAGCGGATTCTTCGAGCCCATAGCCACCTGGCTCGGGGAAGTCGTCTTCTACTCCGTCCCCGTCGGGGGTACGGAGCTGCCGCTCATCGTCGCCTGGCTCGTCATCGCCGGCCTGGTCTTCACCGCCTGGTTCGGCCTCGTGCAGGTCCGCAAGTTCAAGCTCGCCCTCGACGTGGTGAGAGGCAAGTACGACGAGAAGGGGTCGGCCGGCGAGGTCAACCACTTCCAGGCCCTCACCGCCGCCGTCTCCGGCACGGTCGGCCTCGGCAACATCGCCGGTGTCGCCGTCGCCGTCTCCATCGGCGGCCCGGGCGCCACGTTCTGGATGATCCTGTGCGGCCTGCTCGGCATGGCCACCAAGTTCGTCGAGGTCACCCTGGGCGTGAAGTACCGCGAGGTGCACGCCGACGGCACCGTCTCCGGTGGCCCGATGCACTACCTGCCCAAGGGTCTGGCCGACCGCTTCGGCAAGAACGGCAAGACCCTCGGCAAGGTCCTGGCGATCCTCGCGTCCTTCTTCGTGCTGTTCTTCGGACTCTTCGGCGGCAACCTCTTCCAGGTCAACCAGTCCTACGCGCAGCTGGTCTCCGTCACCGGCGGCGAGGACGGCCTGATGGGCTCCTCCGCCGGCGCCCTGTTCTTCGGCGTCCTCATCGCCGCGCTCGTCGGCATCGTGCTCCTGGGCGGCATCCGCTCCATCGCCAACGTCACCAGCAAGCTGGTCCCCGCGATGGCCGGCATCTACATCGTGGCCTGCCTGATCGTCATCCTGGTCCACGTCTCCGCCGTCCCGGCCGCGATCGGCACCATCATCGAAGGCGCCTTCAACCCGCAGGGCGTGGCCGGCGGTGTGCTCGGCGCGCTGATCATCGGCTTCAAGCGGGCGGCGTTCTCCAACGAGGCCGGTCTCGGCTCCGCGCCGATCGCGCACTCCGCGGTCAAGACCAAGCACCCCGCGAGCGAGGGCCTGGTCGCCCTGCTGGAGCCGTTCATCGACACCGTCGTCATCTGCACGATGACCGCGCTGACCATCGTCATCGCCAACCCGGCCAGCTGGGGCGAGGCCCGCAAGGGCGAGTCGATCGGAGGCGTGACGATCACCTCCGACGCCTTCGCGACCGTCCTGCCCTGGTTCCCGTACATCCTCACCGTCGCGGTGATGCTGTTCGCCATCTCCACGGTGCTGACCTGGGGCTACTACTGCATGAAGGCGTGGACGCACCTCTTCGGCCGCAGCCGGACCAGCGAGCTGACCTTCAAGGTCCTCTACACCCTGTTCGCGGTCGCGGGCTCCCTGCTGACGCTCCAGACGCTGATCGACATGGCCGACGCGGTGCTGTTCATGCTCGCCGTCATCAACATCATCGGCCTGTACCTCCTCGCACCGGTCGTCAAGCGCGAGCTCAACTCCTTCCTGGAGTTCGTCCGCGCCCGCGACGCCGGTGAGACCACCGAGGACGACGAGGACCGGGAGCCGGTGAAGACCACCGCCTGACCGCCCCCGCGGCCCGGCCCACGGGAGTCCCCCGCCCTGGGCTGGGAGGGGCCCGTACACACCTCGCGCCATGGTGTGGACGGGCCCCCTTCGCCATGCCTCCGGACCCCGTTTCAGCAGGTGAAATGGGGTCTGGTGGCATGGCGAGAGGGCGGGCTAGGGTGTGAGGAACGCGTCGGCGCCCCACCTCTGAGTGGCTGTGCCGGACGCGCGGTGTGCCGGGAAGTCTGGTCGGCGTCGTGGGGCTCGTATGCCCTGATGCCGATCCCCCGGAGGTTCCCCCGATGGCTGCCGCGCCCCGCGAGCGTTCCCCCTTCCTCGGACTGCTGCCGCTGCCGGAGCGCAACGCGGTCGTCCAGGCTCTGCGGACGGAGACGGTCGGCGGGCTGGTACTCCTCGCGGCCGCCGTCGTGGCGCTGATATGGGCCAACAGCCCCTGGAGCGGGGCGTACGAGCAGATACGCGAGTTCCACTTCGGCGTACCGGCCCTCGGCCTGGACCTCTCGGTCGAGCACTGGGCCTCCGACGGACTGCTCACCCTCTTCTTCCTCGTCGCCGGCATCGAGCTGAAGCGCGAACTGGTCGTCGGCGAACTGCGCACCCCCGCCACAGCCGCCCTCCCCGTCATCGCCGCCCTCTGCGGCATGGCCGTCCCCGCCGCCCTCTACGCCGCCACCGCCGCGGCCGGTGGGGGAAGCCCCGGCGGCTGGGCGGTGCCCATGGCCACCGACATCGCCTTCGCCCTCGCCGTCCTCGCGGTCCTCAGCAGCCACCTGCCCGCCGCACTGCGCGCCTTCCTGCTCACCCTCGCCGTCGTCGACGACCTCGGCGCGATCCTCATCATCGCGATCTTCTTCACCGGCGACCTGGACTTCGCCGCCCTCGGCGGCGCTCTCGCCTGCCTGGTGGCCTTCTCCGCCCTCCAGCGGTTCCGCGTGCGGGGCTGGTGGTGGTACGTCCCCCTCGGCGTCGTCACATGGGCGCTGATGTACAACAGCGGAGTCCACGCGACCGTCGCCGGAGTCGCCATCGGCCTCATCCTGCGCACCAAACGCGACAAGGACGAGACGGCCTCCCCCGCCGAGCGCACCTCGCACCTGATCCACCCGGCCTCGGCAGGCGTCGTCGTGCCCCTGTTCGCCCTCTTCGCCGCGGGTGTCGGCGTCACCGGCGCCGCCCTGGCCCAGGTGTTCACCGAGCCGGAGCCGCTCGGCGTGGTCCTGGGCCTGGTGGTCGGAAAGACGCTGGGCATCTTCGCCGGCACCTATCTCGCCGCCCGCTTCACCCGCGCCCGGCTCAACCCCGAACTGGCATGGGCGGACGTCTTCGCCCTCGCCGTCCTCGCCGGAATCGGCTTCACCGTCGCCCTGCTGATCGGTGAGCTGGCGTTCCCCGACCCGCACATGACCGAACGCGTCAAGGCCGCGGTCCTCGTCGGCTCCCTCATCGCCGCCGCTCTGGCCGCCCTCCTCATCAAGCGCCGCAACGGCGTCTACCGGCGCCTGTACGAGGAGGAGACCCGGGACGACGACCACGACGGCATCCCCGACATCTACCAGCGCGGCAGCACCACCGGGCGCTGACAGGCACCGTGAGAAGCGCGGGCCGCCCGCGGCGGCGGGCGGCGCCCGGCCGGGGCGGACTCGACGACGCGCGTGCGCCGCTCCTCGCCAAGGACGACACGGGTTCGCACAGAGCGCCCTTGCGGTGATTTACGTCACCCGCGCGGCGTCCTGCGCGGATCCGGCGCCCGGGATGCGGGCCCGCCGCCCAACAACGAGAAACGGGCCCTCGCCCGGACTTTCGTCTCTGGCGAGAACCCGTCTCATCGGTTTCTCATGGTGCGCGAGGGGGGAGTTGAACCCCCACGCCCTTGCGGGCACTGGAACCTGAATCCAGCGCGTCTGCCTATTCCGCCACCCGCGCATTGGGTGTTGCCGCTTGGGTTCCCACCGTTCTCCCGGTGCGTCCCCCTGGCGACATCTGAAGATTAGCACGCCACCGGAGAGGGATTCACATCCGTTTGTTTCGGGCACCCCGCGGGCGAACAGAGAGGGGAAGGAAGCGGAAGGAGAGGGAGGGGAGAGGACGGGCGGCGACCCGTCGGACCGGCATCCGGACTGCTCTCGGTACCCGGCCACGCGCGCCACCGGCCCGGCCGGACGCCACCGGCCCGCCCGGTGGCACCACCGGGCACGGCGGGCCCGGGAGCGGCTCACTCGCCCGGGGACCACGTCGCACACCCGGCACCCGGCACCCGGGCGCGGGCGCGCGGCGGCACACGGAACGCACGACACGCGCAGGACACGACCCGGGAGGACACGACACGGCCGGAGACGCGCGGGCGGAACAGGGAACTTCTTCCCGCCCCACCCACTCCTCCAGGGTGCGCGCCAGGTGCGGGACACTGTCTGGAGGGCGCCTCTACGATCCCTGTGAGAGGTGACACTCGTCCACAGGGCAGAGAAGGGGAACCAGCCGATTTCCCGACGCGTGGATACGATCAGTAAGCAGTACCAGGACGGCAACGACGGAGGAGGTGCCCCATGGGAGTCCTGAAGCGTTTCGAGCAGCGTCTCGAAGGCCTGGTCAACGGCACCTTCGCCAAGGTCTTCAAGTCCGAGGTCCAGCCCGTCGAGATCGCGGGTGCCCTCCAGCGCGAGTGCGACAACAACGCCTCGATCTGGAACCGGGACCGCACGGTCGTCCCCAACGACTTCATCGTGGAGCTGAGCGCGCCGGACTACGAGCGCCTGAGCCCGTACTCGGGACAGCTCGGCGACGAGCTCTCGGGCCTGGTCCGCGACTACGCCAAGCAGCAGCGCTACACCTTCATGGGCCCGATCAAGGTCCACCTGGAGAAGGCGGACGACCTCGACACGGGCCTGTACCGGGTACGCAGCCGGACGCTCGCGTCGAGTACGTCACAGTCGCAGGCACCGTCCGGCCCCGCCGGTCCGTCCGCGCCGCAGGCCGGTGGCCGCCCCGGTGGCTACGGCTACCCGCCCCCGGCGTACGGCGGGGGAACCCCCAGCGCCGCTCCCCCCATGCCGGCGGCCCCGCCGCCCGGCATGAACCGTCCGCCCGCCGGCCGCCCGCCGGGCGCGGCGGCCCCCATGCCCGGCGCCCAGGTGCGCCGCTGGATCGAGATCAACGGCACCCGCCACCAGATCTCCCGCCCGACGCTGGTGCTGGGTCGCAGCACCGAAGCCGACGTGCGGATCGACGACCCCGGCGTATCGCGCCGACACTGCGAGATCCGGACCGGAACGCCCTCGACGATCCAGGATCTCGGGTCCACCAACGGCATCGTGGTGGACGGGCAGCACACCACCCGCGCTACGCTCCGCGACGGCTCGCGGATCGTCGTGGGCAGTACCACCATCGTTTACCGGCAAGCCGAAGGGTGAAGCGGGGGCAATGTCAGAGCTGACCCTCACGGTCATGCGGTTGGGTTTCCTCGCCGTACTGTGGCTGTTCGTCATCGTGGCCGTTCAGGTCATCCGAAGCGACCTGTTCGGGACGCGTGTCACGCAGCGCGGTTCGCGCCGCGAGAACGCGCGCCCCCAGCAGGCCGCCCGCCAGCAGGCAGCGGCACCGCCGCAGCAGCGCCAGCAGTCCGGCCGTCAACGTCGCGGGGCACCGACCAAGCTGGTCGTCTCCGAGGGCACCCTCACGGGCACCACGGTCGCCCTCCAGGGGCAGACGATCACCCTGGGACGCGCGCACGACTCCACGATCGTCCTGGACGACGACTACGCGTCCAGCAGGCATGCCAGGATCTACCCGGACCGTGACGGCCAGTGGATCGTCGAGGATCTCGGGTCCACCAACGGCACGTATCTCGACCGGACCCGACTCACCACCCCGACACCGATTCCGCTGGGCGCGCCGATCCGCATCGGCAAGACCGTCATCGAGCTGCGGAAGTAGTACGACAATGAGCGAGCGGAGCGAGCGAGCCGCAGCGGTGCCCACAGGTGACCGGCACAGGCTCCCGACCGGAGGGTGGGCAGTGTGGCTCGAGACCGGCTGTACCCGGAGGCGTCGGAGTCGACAGGGCAGGTGCGCATGAGTCTGTCACTGCGTTTCGCCGCCGGATCGCACAAGGGCATGATCCGCGAGGGCAACGAGGACTCCGGGTACGCCGGTCCCCGACTGCTCGCGATCGCCGACGGCATGGGCGGCCAGGCCGCCGGCGAGGTCGCCTCCTCCGAGGTGATCTCCACGCTGGTCACGCTCGACGACGACGTGCCCGGCTCCGACATCCTCACCTCGCTCGGTACGGCGGTGCAGCGCGCCAACGACCAGCTGCGGGTGATGGTCGAGGAGGACCCGCAGCTGGAGGGCATGGGGACCACCCTGACCGCCCTGCTGTGGACGGGCCAGCGCCTCGGCCTGGTCCACGTCGGCGACTCCCGCGCGTACCTCCTGCGCGACGGCGTCCTGACGCAGATCACCCAGGACCACACGTGGGTGCAGCGCCTCGTCGACGAGGGCCGTATCACCGAGGAGGAAGCCACCACCCACCCGCAGCGCTCGCTGCTGATGCGCGCGCTGGGCAGTGGCGACCACGTCGAGCCGGACCTCTCCATCCGTGAGGTGCGCGCCGGCGACCGGTACCTGATCTGCTCCGACGGCCTGTCCGGCGTCGTCTCCCACCAGACGATGGAGGAGACCCTCGCCAGCTACCAGGGCCCGCAGGAGACCGTTCAGGACCTGATCCAGCTCGCGCTGCGCGGCGGCGGCCCCGACAACATCACCGTGATCGTCGCCGACGTCCTCGACGTCGACGGCGGCGACACCCTGGCGGGGCAGCTCAGCGACACCCCCGTCGTGGTGGGCGCGGTGGCCGAGAACCAGACGCAGCTGAACGACGGCGGCGCCATGGAGACGCCCGCGGGCCGCGCGGCCGGCCTCGGCCGCCACGCGCCGCAGCCGCCCGGCGGTGGCTTCGGCCCGCCCGGCAGCGGCGACGACCTCGGGTACGGCGGCATGCCGCCGGGGGGTGGCTTCGGGGCGTACGGCGAGCAGGACTTCACCAAGCCGCGCACCGGCCGGAAGTGGCTGAAGAGATCGTTCTTCATCCTGCTCGCCCTCGCCGTGGTCGGCGGCGCGACGTACGGCGGCTACCGCTGGACGCAGACGCAGTACTACGTCGGCACCAACGACGACCACGTCGCCCTCTACCGGGGCATCAGCCAGGACCTGGCGTGGGTGTCGCTCTCCGAGGTCGAGAAGGACCACCCGGAGATCGAACTCAAGTACCTCCCCGACTACCAGCGCAAGCAGGTCGAGGAGACCATCGCCGGCGGCAACCTCGCCAAGGCCCAGGACAAGATCCAGGAGCTCGCCACCCAGGCGTCGGCCTGCAAGAAGCGGGAGCAGCGCCGACAGGCCGCCGACCGCGTGCCCGCCGCACCTCCCGGTGAGGGCCAGGCCGGCGGCACGACCGGCCTCCCGACCGAGCCCACGCCCAAGCCGTCCACCAGCACCGCAGCCACTCCGACTCCGGGCCCCACCCTCTCGGAGGAGGAGCAGAAGCTGGCCTCGAACTGCGGAAAGCAGTAAGCACCCGTAGGGGGGCCTTTCACCACCATGAGCGTTGTCACCAACACGACCACCATCGGCGCGATCGACCTGCCGAGCCGCCGCAACACCGAGCTGGCGCTGCTCGGCTTCGCGGTCGCCATCCCGGTCTTCGCGTACCTGAACGTGGGCCTCGCCCTGGACGGCAAGGTCCCGGCGGGCATGCTCGGCTACGGCATCGGACTGGGCCTGCTGGCGGGCATCGCGCACCTGCTGGTGCGGCGGTTCGCCAAGTACGCCGACCCGATCCTGCTACCGCTGGCCACCCTGCTGAACGGGCTGGGACTGGTGCTCATCTGGCGCCTGGACCAGTCGCCGCGCATCATCGCCCGGTACGACACGTTCACGCCGGACGCGCCCAAGCAGCTGATGTACTCGGCGATCGGTGTCGCGCTGTTCCTGCTGGTGCTGGTCTTCCTGAAGGACCACCGCGTCCTCCAGCGCTACACGTACATCTCCATGGTGGCGGCGGTCATCCTGCTGCTGCTCCCACTGGTACCGGGCCTCGGCTCGGACGTCTTCGGCGCCAAGATCTGGATCAAGGTCGGCCCCTTCTCGATCCAGCCCGGTGAGTTCGCGAAGATCGTCATCGCGGTCTTCTTCTCCGGCTACCTGATGGTGAAGCGGGACGCGCTCGCCCTGGCCAGCCGCCGGTTCATGGGGCTCTACCTGCCCCGTGGCCGTGACCTGGGCCCGATCCTCACCATCTGGGCCGTCAGCCTGCTCATCCTGGTCTTCGAGAACGACCTCGGTACGTCGCTGCTGTTCTTCGGCATGTTCGTGATCATGCTGTACGTGGCGACCGAGCGGACCAGCTGGATCATCATGGGTCTGCTGATGGCCGTGGGCGGCGCGGTGGTCGTCGGTTCGACCGCCAGCCACGTGAAGTCCCGTGTCGCCGCCTGGCTCGACCCGTTCGGGTGCCTGGAGACGGCGCCCGAGGGATCGAACATGATCCAGGCCTGTGACCAGATGACCCAGGTGCTGATGTCGTTCGGTTCCGGCGGCACCCTCGGCGCCGGCCTGGGCCAGGGCAACTCCGATCTGGTCGGCTTCGCCGCCAACTCCGACTTCATCTTCGCCACCGTCGGCGAGGAGCTGGGGCTGGCCGGTGTCATGGCCTTCCTGCTGATGTACGCGCTGATCGTGGAACGGGGTCTCCGCACCGCGCTCGCCGCGCGCGACCCGTTCGGCAAGCTGCTGGCGACCGGCCTGTCCGGTGCCTTTGCCCTCCAGATCTTCGTCGTCGCCGGCGGCGTGATGGGCCTGATCCCGCTGACGGGTATGACCATGCCGTTCCTCGCGTACGGCGGTTCGTCCGTGATCGCCAACTGGGCCCTGGTCGCCATCCTGCTGCGGATCAGCGACACCGCGCGCCGTCCCGCGCCGGCACCCGCCCCGTCCCCCGACGCCGAGATGACCCAGGTGGTCCGACCGTGAACAAGCCCCTGCGCCGGATCGCGATCTTCTGCGGTCTGCTGGTGCTCGCCCTGCTGATCCGGGACAACTGGATCCAGTACGTCCGCGCCGGCGAGCTGAGCACGCACGAGAAGAACCGCCGGGTCACCATCGAGCGGTACGCCAACGTCCGCGGCAACATCATCGTCGACGGCAAGCCGATCACCGGCACCGTCGACTCGAAGGACCCGTTCTACAAGTACAAGCGCACCTACGTCGACGGCCCCATGTGGGCGCCCGTCACCGGGTACGCCTCGCAGGCGTTCGACGCCAACCAGCTGGAGAAGCTGGAGGACGGGATCCTCACCGGCAACGACGACCGGCTGTTCTTCGACCGCACCCTGTCGATGTTCACGGGCGACAGGAAGAAGGGCGGGGACGTCGTCACCACCCTCAGCGGGGCCGCCCAGAAGGCCGCCTTCAAGGGTCTCGGCGACAAGAAGGGCGCCGTCGCGGCGATCGAGCCGTCGACCGGCAAGATCCTGGCGCTGGCGTCCACGCCCTCGTACGACCCCTCCTCCTTCGCCGGGTACCACGACAAGGACGCCAAGGCGTGGCAGGCGCTGGAGAAGGACAAGGACAAGCCGAAGCTGAACCGCGCGCTGCGCGAGATCTACCCGCCCGGCTCCACCTTCAAGGTGCTGACGGCCGCCGCGGCGCTGGAGTACGGCAAGGTCACCGACATCAACGCGGCGACCAGGACGCCCGAGCCGTACATCCTTCCCGACACCAGCCGCGAGATGGTGAACCACGCCCGGAACTGCGAGAACGCCACGCTGAAGTACGCGCTGGAGGTGTCCTGCAACTCGGTCTTCGCCAAGCTCGGCCATGAGGTCGGCCGCGACAACATGGTGAAGATGGCCGAGAAGTTCGGCTTCAACAACGGGGAGATCGACACCCCGGTCCGTGCCGCCACGTCGGTCTACGACCGGAACATGGACCGCCCGCAGAACGCGCTGTCCTCGATCGGCCAGTTCAACACGAGCGCCACCCCGCTCCAGATGGCCATGGTGGCCGCGGCGATCGCCAACGACGGCAAGCTGATGAAGCCGTACATGGTGGACGAGCTGCGCTCGCCGGACCTCGACGTGCTGGAGAAGCACGAGCCGGAGGAGATGAGCCGGCCGATGTCGGCGAGGACCGCCCAGCTCGTGCAGGAGATGATGGAGAGCGTCGTCGAGAGCGACGTCGGCACCGGCGGCAAGGCGAAGATCGACGGCGTGAAGGTCGGCGGCAAGACCGGAACCGCCCAGCACGGCGAGCTGAACAAGGCCCGCCCCTACGCGTGGTTCATCTCGTACGCCAAGACCGACAACGGCTCGCCCGTCGCCGTCGCGGTCGTGGTCGAGGACTCCAGCGCGACCCGTGACGACATCACCGGTGGTGGCCTGGCCGGGCCCATCGCCCGCGATGTGATGAAGGCGGTACTCGACAGCAAGAAGTGACGAGCGAGCCGCGGCCGCCCCTGGGTGCCGGTGTGTACCGGTCCCGTATCAGGTAGTGGTCGCGGTCCGATCGACTTCCCGTGGCCGGTAGCGTATGCGCGAACAGCACACCGCCGGACCACACACGGGTGCGGTCGGGACTGACGGAGAGGGCTGGAACAGTTATGGAAGAGCCGCGTCGCCTCGGCGGCCGGTACGAGCTGGGCTCGGTGCTCGGCCGCGGTGGCATGGCGGAGGTCTACCTCGCCCACGACACCCGGCTCGGCCGCACCGTCGCCGTGAAGACGCTGCGGGCCGACCTCGCCCGTGACCCGTCCTTCCAGGCCCGGTTCCGCCGTGAGGCCCAGTCGGCCGCCTCGCTCAACCACCCGGCGATCGTCGCGGTCTACGACACCGGCGAGGACTACGTCGACAACATCTCCATCCCGTACATCGTGATGGAGTACGTCGACGGCTCCACCCTGCGTGAGCTCCTCCACTCGGGGCGCAAGCTGCTGCCCGAGCGCACGCTGGAGATGACGGTCGGCATCCTCCAGGCCCTGGAGTACTCGCACCGGGCCGGTATCGTCCACCGCGACATCAAGCCGGCGAACGTCATGCTGACGCGCACCGGCCAGGTCAAGGTCATGGACTTCGGCATCGCCCGCGCCATGGGCGACTCCGGGATGACGATGACGCAGACCGCTGCCGTGATCGGCACCGCCCAGTACCTCTCCCCGGAGCAGGCCAAGGGCGAGCAGGTCGACGCCCGCTCGGACCTCTACTCCACCGGCTGCCTGCTGTACGAGCTGCTGACCGTCCGCCCGCCGTTCGTGGGCGACTCGCCGGTCGCGGTGGCGTACCAGCACGTGCGTGAGGAGCCGCAGCCGCCCAGCAACTTCGACGCCGAGATCACGCCCGAGATGGACGCCATCGTCCTGAAGGCGCTGGTCAAGGACCCGGACTACCGGTACCAGTCGGCCGACGAGATGCGGGCCGACATCGAGGCGTGCCTCGACGGCCAGCCGGTGGCCGCGACGGCGGCGATGGGCGGGGCCGGGTTCGGCGGTTACGGCCCCGACGACCAGCCGACCACGGCGATGCGCCCGGCCGACCCGGCCGGCCAGACGTCGATGCTGCCGCCCGTGAATCCGGACGACGGCGGCTACGGCTACGACGACCGCCCGGACCGCCGGCGCCAGAAGAAGTCGAACGTCTCCACGATCCTGCTGATCCTGGCGGGCATCCTGGTCCTGGTCGGCGCGATTCTCATCGGCAAGTCGGTCTTCGGCGACCAGGGGGACAGCGGCTCGGACGCCGTCGACGTACCCAAGGTGGTCGGCCGGCCGTTCGCGGAGGCCGAGCGCACGGTGGAGGCGACCGGCCTGAAGATCGCCCGATCGGGTACGGACGCCTGCGACCGGCCCAAGGGCTCGATCTGCAGCCAGTCGCCCGAGTCGGGGACGATGCAGAAGGGCGAGACCATCTCGGTCGTCGTCTCCGAGGGCGCCGCCAAGGTCGAGGTGCCGAGCGTGGTGGAGCAGTCGGAGAAGACCGCGCGGCAGAACCTGGAGAACAAGGGCTTCGAGGTCAAGGTCGAGTACAAGGAGTCCGACAAGCAGCCGGGCGAGGTCCTGGACCAGGACCCCGCGGGCGGCACCCAGGCCGAGAAGGGCTCCAAGGTGACCCTCACGGTGTCCAAGCAGGCGGAGCGCGACGTGCCGCCGGTCACCGGCCAGCCGTTCGACGCCGCGAAGTCGCAGCTGGAGACGCTCGGTTTCCAGGTCAAGCGCGAGGACGTCGACTCCGACCAGGCGGCCAACACCGTCGTCGGACAGAGCCCCGAGGGCGGCAGCACGGCTCCCAAGGGCAGTGAGATCACCCTCAAGGTCTCCAAGGGCCCGCAGCAGCAGCAGGTCCCGGTGCCCGAGATGCGGACCCAGACGCTGGGTCAGGCCAAGCAGACGCTGGGGGCCGTGGGCCTCACCAACGTCCAGGTCGCCCCGGGCTGCCCGGCCGACGACAACGCCATCGTGACCGGCAGCGACCCGCAGGTCGGCACCCAGGTGGACCCGGCGGCCACCACCGTCACGCTGACCACCCTGAACTGCCAGGGCGGCAACGGTGGCAACGGCAACAACGGTGGCAACGGGAACAACGGCGACAACGACGGTGACAACGACGGCGGCTTCTTCGGCGGCCCGTCGGGTGTCATCTTCCGCGAGCAGGGCTGACGCGAGCAGGGCCGAGCGGACACGACGAAGCCCCGGCACCCCTTCTCAGGGTGCCGGGGCTTCGTCGTACCGCTAGCGCAGCTCCGCGGGGGGCGTCCGGGCGCCGTCGACCTTCTCGGTGCGCTCCAGCTCGCCCCATACGACGTAGCGGTACGTGGAGGTGTAGACGGGCGTGCACGTGGTGAGCGTGATGTAGCGGCCCGGCTTGGTCTTCCCCGACTCCTTGGGCACCGGCTGGAGGACCTCCACGTTGTACTTCGACGTCTCGGGAAGCGTCTTGTAGACCTTGTAGACGTACCAGGTGTCCTTGGTCTCGAAGACGATCGAGTCGCCGTTCTTCAGCTTGTGGATGTTGTGGAACTTCGCGCCGTGCCCGTCGCGGTGCGCGGCCAGGGAGAAGTTGCCCTGCCGGGCGGAGGGGAGGGCGGACCTGACGGGGGCCGTGTAGTAGCCGGCCACGCCATGGTTCAGGATCTTGGGGTCGGTGCCCTTCCTGACCAGCACCTCGCCGTTCTTCATGGCCGGTACGTGGAGGAAGCCGATGCCGTCCCTGGTGTCGAGGGCGCCGGGGGCCGCCGAGGCCCAGTGGTCGCGCACCTCGTCGCCCTGCTTGTCGGCCTCACGGTCGGCGAGGACGTTCGTCCACCACAGCGAGTAGACGACGAAGAGGCCCATGATCACCCCGGCGGTGATCAGCAGCTCGCCGAAGACACTGATGACGCCGGCGATCCGGTTGCGCGCACGTGCCACTACATCTGTCCCGTCTGAAGGTCGAAGCCAGGCCGCCCTAGCCTACGAGCGCGTCCGGTTTCCCCTTGCTGCGCGGGCGTTCGTCGACCATCTTGCCCCACACGATCATCCGGTACGTACTGGTGAACTCGGGTGTGCAGGTGGTGAGCGTGATGTACCGGCCCGGCCCCGTGAAGCCCGAACCCTGCGGCACGGGCTGGATGACCGTGACGTTCGAGGGCGGGGTCTGCGGCAGGATGCTCGTCATCTCGTACGTGTAGTACGCGTCCTGCGTCTCCACCACGATCGGGTCACCCGGGGTGAGCTGGTTGATGTAGCGGAACGGCTCGCCGTGGGTGTTGCGGTGGCCGGCGACCGCGAAGTTGCCCCGCTTGTCGGAGGGCATGGCGGTCTTGAGCTGCCCCTCCGCGTAGTGACCGACCATCCCCCGGTCGAGGACCCGCTTCTTGTCGATGCCCTCGGCGATGGGCACGACGACGTCCAGCTTGGGGATGTACATGATCGCGAAGCCCTGGCCGGGCTCGAAGGCGTCCGGCTCGCGGCCCTCCGCCCAGGCGTTCTCGATGCCCTGCTTCGCCTCGTCCGCCTGGAAGCCGGCGCGGACGTTCGTCCACCAGAGCTGGTACGTGACGAACAGCAGCATGACGACGCCGAACGTGATGAAGAGCTCGCCGACGACCCGGCTGGCGACGACGCCGACGCTGTCCTTGCGCGCCCGGGCGGCGCGCCGGGCCTCGACGCGGGTGAGCGGCCGGCCGGTGGCCGGGGACGGCGGGGCCGGGGCGGGTGCCGGGGAGGACCCCTTGCGGCGGCGCCCGCGACCCTTGGCGGCCTTGCGGCGCTCGGCGCGGCCACCGGTGGGGCGCTCGGGCGGGGAGCCGGGCGGGCGGGCCGCCGGATCGGCCACTATTCGCCGCGTGTCCTCGCTGCGGAGCGCCATCGTCTCGTCGTCCGGTACAGGACCGCTTCCGGGCGCCCACGTACCGGCGTACCGCTGCGGTGCGGGCTCCGGCGGAGGATCCGGAGCCTGGGATTCCGGCAGGTTGGACGCCCGGAACCACGGCGAACCGTGCTCATGCTCCGGACGTACCGGGGTCACGCGACGGCCTTGCCCACCACCGGCGCGAGCCCTGCCGACCGGCCGACCGCGCCGGTGTCGCCGCACTGCTCCAGCCAGTTGGCGAGCATCAGGTGCCCGTGCTCGGTGAGCACCGACTCCGGGTGGAACTGCACGCCCTCGACGGCGAGATCGCGGTGCCGCAGCCCCATGATGATGCCGTCCTCGGTCCGGGCGGTGACCTCCAGGACCTCCGGCAGGTCGGCGGGCTCGGCGGCCAGCGAGTGGTACCGGGTCGCGGTGAACGGCGACGGCAGCCCGGCGAAGACACCCCGCCCCTCGTGCACGACCGGGGAGGTCTTGCCGTGCAGCAGCTCGGGCGCCCGGTCGACGACACCGCCGTACGCCACCGCCATCGACTGCATGCCGAGGCACACGCCGAAGACCGGGATGCCGGTGTCGGCGCAGTGGCGCACCATGTCGACGCAGACGCCGGCCTCCTCGGGGGTACCGGGGCCGGGGGAGAGCAGGACGCCGTCGAAGCCGTCCTGGGCGTGGCCCAGCTCGACCTCGTCGTTGCGCCGGACCTCGCACTCGGCCCCGAGCTGGTACAGGTACTGGACCAGGTTGAAGACGAAGCTGTCGTAGTTGTCGACGACGAGAATGCGCGCGCTCACTGACCGTCCACCGTCACGTCATTGAACGGAAGCAGGGGCTCCGCCCAGGGGAACACGTACTGGAAGAGCACGTAGACCACCGCGAGGGCGAGCACGAGCGAGATCAGCGCCCGCACCCACGCGTTGCCCGGCAGATGCCGCCAGATCCAGCCGTACATGACGCCTGCCGGTCCTTCCGTCGAATGCCCTTCGCTACCGCACCAGAGTACGGGGCGATACCGACCGGGTGGGGCAGCTGTGGAAAGCCGTGCGCGCGGGGCCTGCGGCCGGCCGGGAAACCCGGTGTCACCGGCGCCGGGCCGAACTCCACCCGGCACCCCTGCCGTCAGCCGGCGGGCCGCGCGTAGTGCAGGTCCACCGTGCCCGAGTAGCCGGGGAGGGTCACCGCCTCGTGCTCGTCGACCTTCCAGCCGAGCCCGTACGCCTTCACGTAGAGCAGGTAGTTCTGGATGGCGGTGGAGTCGTCCAGGGCGCGCTGGAGCTTCCCGGTGTCACCCACGGCGGTGATCCGGTAGGGAGGGGAGTAGACCCGCCCCTGGAGGATCAGGGTGTTGCCGACGCAGCGCACCGCGCTGGTGGAGATCAGCCGCTGGTCCATGACACGGATGCCCTTCGCGCCGCCCTTCCACAGGGCGTTGACGACCGCCTGGAGGTCCTGCTGGTGGATGACCAGGTCGTTGGCCTGCGGTTCCGGGTAGCCGGGGGCGGCCTGGGCGCCGGGCGGGGCGTCGTCGAGGGTCACGGTGAGGCCGTGGCCGGCGACCTTGGTGGTGCCGGCCGCCTTCTCCAGGGCACCGAGCCGGGCGTCCTCCGCCTTGGTGGAACCGTCGTCCCGGCGGGCGAGGGTGTCGACCTCGTCCCGGACGGCGGCGGTCGTCTCGTCGAGCTCGGCGTTCTTCTGGCTGCGCTCGCGGATGAGGTCGGAGAGCTTCAGCAGCGAGGCGTCCGTACGGATGTTGGTGCCCTTGGCGGTGTTGAAGCTGGTGACGAAGATCAGGCCGGCCAGGGCGAAGACGGCAGCGGTGAGCAACCGGACCGGCCGCCAGTTCCTGCGCCCGGCCCGCTCTTGGGGAGAGTCGGCGGAATTGCTCAACGTACCCTTATCTCCTTCAGCCCCGCGGAACCACTACGCTAACGGACGCCCGGGTGAGGCAGCGGTCCCCCTCGCCCCACCCCGGCGACCAGCCCCGAAGCCACAGTTCCTGCGCGGTCACGCAGCGCATCGACAGGAGAGTCCCTCGTGCCGAAGTCACGTATCCGCAAGAAGGCCGAGTTCACGCCGCCGCCGTCCGCGAAGCAGGCGACCAACATCAAGCTGACCAGCCGAAGCTGGGTGGCTCCGGTGATGCTGGCGCTGTTCGCCATCGGGCTCGCCTGGATCGTGGTTTTCTACGTCACCGACGGGTCCCTGCCCGTCGAGTCGCTCGGGAACCTCAACATCGTCGTCGGCTTCGGCTTCATCGCGGCCGGCTTCGGCGTCTCCACGCAGTGGAAGTAGCGGTCCGGCACCCCCGTCAAGCCCTGCCCTGAGTTATCCACAGCGTTGTGCACAGCGCGTGGAAAAGGTCAGACCATCTGTGGATAACTTGCATCGGGTTGACGCCGATGTGATCGCAGCCGCCTGTCCGCACGAGTCGGCGAAGCCCCTCGCCCTGCCTGCGAAACCGCAGGTCAGAGGCGAGGGGCACACACGTTCCCCACATGTTGCGCAAGATCGGACACGTGCTGTGGACAACGGTGGGGACAATCGCCGCTCAGGTGAGCGCCATTGTCCTCAGAACCACAGTCCCCAGCGCCAGGAGCAGGACCAGCGCGCAGGCCGCGCCCTGGAGCAGGGCCCGCCGATCACGAGGCCCGCTGACCATGGCGTACGCGATGATCACACCGGCGATCAGTCCGCCGATGTGCGCCTCCCAGGCGATGCCCTCACGCGCGAAGGTGATCACCAGGTTGATCACCACCAGGGCGATGATGGGCCGCATGTCGCGCTCGAGCCGGCGCATCAGGACCACGGTGGCGCCCAGCAGGCCGTAGATGGCGCCCGAGGCGCCGAGCGACCCCTGGTTCTCCGCGGCGATCAGGTAGGTGAGGGCGCTGCCGGCCAGGCCGGACAGCAGGTAGAGCGTCAGGTACCTGGCCCGCCCGAGCTCCGCCTCCAGGGTGCCGCCGATCAGCCACAGCAGCAGCATGTTGCCGGCGATGTGCCAGATCTCCTGGTGCAGGAACATCGAGGTCACCAGCCGGTACCACTCGCCGTCCGCGACGCCGACCACCCGGCCGAGATCCGGGTCGAAGGCGAAGCCGATGAGCACCGTCTCGTCGATGAGGGCCGGGTTCAGCCTGCCGAGCAGGAAGACCAGCAGGTTCAGGCCGATCAGGACATGGGTGACCAGGTGCGGACGACCGGCCGTGATCCGGCCGCCGGCGATCGTGCGCGGCTGGTTGGCGGTGCGCGAGTGCCCGGTGCCCGACCCGTCGCGCACACACTCGGGGCACTGGAAGCCCACCGACGCGTCCACCATGCAGGCATGGCAGATGGGCCGCTCGCAGCGTGTGCAGCGGACCCCCGTCTCCACGCCGGGGTGGCGGTAGCAGCCCGGCAACTGCGCCTGCTCCATGGGATCCCCTCGTCGGCCTCTCGGCCTCTGCCCGTAACGACGACAACGCCTCGTCCATCCTTACGGACGGACGAGGCGGAAAGGTTCCCCTCAGCGGCGTCGGACCCCTGTCGGGCCTCCGCCGGACGCCGGGACCGCGGGGCGGACCGGGGAGTCAGGCCTTGCGGGACTCGATCTGGACGGTCTCGATGACCACGTCGTCGACCGGCCGGTCCGTGCGCGGGTTGGTCCTGATGGCCGCGATCGCGTCCACGACCTTCTTGCCGGCCTCGTTGGCGACCTCGCCGAAGATCGTGTGCTTGCCGGTCAGCCACGTGGTGGGGGCCACGGTGATGAAGAACTGCGAACCGTTGGTGCCCGGACCGGCGTTGGCCATCGCCAGCAGGTACGGCTTGTTGAAGGAGAGCTCCGGGTGGAACTCGTCCCGGAACTCGTAGCCCGGTCCGCCGGTGCCGTTGCCCAGCGGGTCGCCGCCCTGGATCATGAAGCCGCTGATGACGCGGTGGAAGACCGTGCCGTCGTAGAGGCGGTCCGTGGACTTCTTCCCGGTCGCCGGGTGGGTCCACTCGCGCTCGCCCGTGGCCAGTTCGACGAAGTTCTTGACCGTCTTCGGCGCGTGATACGGGAAGAGCCGGATCTCGATGTCGCCGTGATTGGTCTTCAGGGTGGCGTAAAGCTGCTCGGCCACGATGTGCCTTCCGTAAGTCTGCTCTGACGTCCACCGATCCTCGCACGGAAGGGACGCCCACAAGGAAAGCCGACCCCATACTCCTCGAAGCGCCGCACGGGAGGGCGAACCGTGACAACGTGGCACCGGGCCCCGGCGGGCGGCCCGTTCGCACCCGGATGCCCCGGATGCCCCGTACGCATGCCGGACCGAACACCGGCAGGCATGATTTCAAAAAGGACGGAAAGGCGATAACCGACCCCGCCACCGAGGAGGAGGATCCCGTGACCCGCAAGGACAGCGTGCGCGCCGCGACCAGCTCGGCAAAGGAAAGCGTGCGGCACGCCGCGGAAGTGGTGGCGCCCTATGCCGGAACGGCAAAGGACACGGCCGCGCACTATGCGCAGCACTACGCGAACGAGGCCCGTGTCAAGGTCGCGCCGAAGGTCTCCAAGGCCGCGCGTCAGGCCCGCACACAGGCACGCGTCCAGTACGACACGCTTGTCGCTCCGCATGTGCCCCCGAGGGTCGACGAGGCCGCGCATCGCGCCGCGGTCCGGACCCGTCAGGCCGCACGACAGGCGGCCGTCTACACCATGCCTCGGGTGGAGCAGGCGATGGCAGCGGCTCAGCCTGTGAAGGAGCAGGCAGTGGCCCGCTCCGCCGCCGCCGTGGCCGCGGTGCGCGGTCAGGTGACGGTCAAGGACATTCAGAAGATCGTGAGGAAGCACGAGCGTCGGGCCAGGGCCGGCCGCCTCGCCAGGGGGCTCGCGGTCTTCGGCGTGCTGGCCGGCGGCGCTTACGCCGCCTGGAAGTGGTGGGACAAGCAGGCCAACCCGGACTGGCTGGTCGAGCCCCCGGCTCCCACCGAGGTCCCGGAGCGCACTCCGCTGACCTCCGTCGACGGTACGGGCCCGGCAGTGCTCGACCCCGAGGTGGAGGCGAAGCAGGCGGAGGCGGAAGCCGACGCCGACGCCGACGCGGGCACGAACGACGAGCGCCGCTGAGGAGTGTCCGGAAAGTATCGGCGTCCGTCCGAAGGGCGGGCCGGGCGAGACTTCACGGACACGCCCTAGGCGGCGAGAGCGAGATCACCGAGGCCGACCCGGTCGGCCTCGCCGGCGCGGTCGGCCTTCTCCATGAGGTCGGCCCGGTCGGCGAGGTCGACCGGGTCGGTCGCGTCCGTGACGTAGGCGGGGTGCGGAACCGGGGCGGCGGACAGGTGCCGTACGGAGGGTGAGGCGCCGTGCGCCTCGGCCCGGATGCGCTGCTTGATGGTGGGCGGCAGGGACCGGACGTGCCCGGAGGCCCATGCCGGTGTGCAGCAGCGGGGCGCGGCGTCACAAGCGGCCGGGGCGAGCGCGGCACCGCCGGCCGGGGCGGGGGCCGCCGCGTACACCGGAACGGGGGCCTTCGGCGTGCGCTTCACGCCGAGAGCGGTGAGGATCGCGGACAGGAGAGAGAAGAAGGCGGTCCAGAAGTGCGTGACCGGGTGCGCGACCGAGTGCGTCACCGGGTGCGTGTCCTTGACGACGGCAGCCATGGCCCCTCGCTTTCGGGTTGAGCGATCTACATACCTTTCTCATGATGTGTACGCATCTCGGGATGCCATGGAGCAACGCCACCGCTGCGCAGATCTTCCGATGAACACCACCCGGACGGCTCAGGCGGCCATCGGGAAGTAGCGCGTGAAGGGGTCCGCGCTGACGCCCATCACGTCCCCGAACGGCGTGGACAGGTAGTGGATCAGCAGCCCCAGGAACACGGTGAGCACCACCATGCCCATCGCCATCATCAGCTGACCCGGACTCCGGCCGATGCCGAAGAAGAACAGCATGCCGACCGACAGGAGCGCCCCGACGAAGATGCCGGCCCAGAGCACCGGTGACAGGGACTCCTGGGACACCGCCTCACGGCCGCGGCGGGCGTCGTCGAGCGCGCTGAGCTGACCGAGCAGCTCCAGGGCCGTCACCTCCTGGGACGAGGTCGCCTGGGGCGGGGCGGCGGACACCGCGCGCAGTTGCCGCACCAGGCCCCATCCGGTATCGGTCGGCTGCGCCCCCTGCCGCATGCGCGGCCACTCGTCCCGGACCACGTGCACGGCGTAGCGCTCGGCCACGCTCTCGACGCGCTTCTGCTGCTCGGGGGGCAACCCCTCCGCGAGGACCGTCATCTGGTGCAGGGCGCCCGCCTCGGTGGAGGTGTGGCCCTCGGCGGCACCCCGCAGCTCCCAGACGGAGACCAGGGCGAGGCCGAGGAGCAGCGCGTACAGCAGGGCGATCATCATCGACATGTACTCGGCCACTTCCCCGCCGGCCTCCTCGTCCTCGGCCTCGACGGGGTGGAAGTGGCGCCAGGCCACCACCGCGGCGGCGGCGACCAGCGCGGCGAGCAGCCCGAGGGTCAGCGTCGCGATCACATGCCCCATGGCCGCTCCTCCTCTCTTGTGGGGGCCGTCACAGGCGGCGGCTCGCCAGCACGACGAGGGCCGCCGCGGGGAGGAAGAGCAGGAGCAGGAACGCGGCGGGGCTCATGGAGTCGTCCCGCCGGTACGTTCCCCGCGCCCGCGCGGTCAGGCCCCGGTCGTCGGGGTTCTCGGCGGTACGGGAGGATTCGCGCCGGTCGGCGGGCGGGCGCGGGCCGACGCCGGGCGGGACGCCTACCCCGGGCGGGACGCCGACGCCGGGCGGGACGCCCACGCCCGGCGGGACGCCGATGCCGGGCGGAACGCCGACGCCCGGCCGGACGCCCACGCCCGGCGGGACGCCGATGCCGGGCGGGACACCTACCCCGGGCGGAACGCCGATGCCGGGCGGGACCGCGAGGCCGGGGGCGGTTCCGGGGGCGGTGAGCCCAGGTACGGCGGCCCCCGGAGCGGTGAGCCCAGGTACGGCGGCTCCGGCGGCCGGCCCGGCGCCCGCCGCTCCCGTACCGGGCGCCGCTCCCGTACCGGGCGCCGCCGGCACTCCGGGTGCCCCCAGGGCCCCGGGGGCACCCGGAACACCGGCACCCGCGCCGGTACCCACAGCACCCACAGCACCCGCGCCACCGACACCCGCGACCCCAGCGCCACCACCCCCACCCGCGCCACCACCAGCGCTCGCCCCGCCCGCAACAGCGGCACCACTGCCCGGCGACGACACCGCACCGCCACCACCACCGGCCCCGCCACCGCCTCCTCCACCGCCTCCTCCACCACCGGCCCCGCCACCGCCTCCTCCAGCTCCGCCGCCACCACCCGGCGGAGGCACCGCCCGAACGGGCGGCGCGGGCGGCGGCGGGGGCACCGGGCGGGGGCGTACCACGAACGGCGCGGCCGCACGGGCCACCAGGACCGGCGGCCGGACGAGCCGCGTACACGTCGGGCCCAGGGTGAACAGCCGGTCACTGCCCCGCACTTCGGGCGTGCTCCGGTACGTACCGGGCCGGAGGCCGGTCAGCCGCGCGACGCACACCGCGACGGCGCCCGGCCCGAGGGCCTGCGGGGGCCCGGCCCGGCCGCCGCAGTCGACGGGGGTCCGCCCCAGGACGGGATCGACGAGCCGGGTGCCGTGGACCGTGCGGTTGCCCGGGTTGCTGATCGTGTACCGGACGACCGCCCGGGGCGCCACGGTCTCCGCGACCGTGACGCCGAGCGACAGGGCGCCGGTGACGCCCTGGTAGCCGGCCGGCACGGAAGCGGTGGGGCGCATGCCGAGCGACGGGATCTCCCCACGGGCCCGCACGGTGGCGCTGTGCCGCCCCGGTGCGGCGCTGAAGCGTGCCGTACAGGTGACCGTGCTCATCCCGCGCATCCAGAACCCCTGCCGGCGCGGACAGCGCAGCGCCTTGCCGGGCACGGACGGGTCGGTGAGCGTGACGCGGTGGAGGTCGGCGCCCGAGCGGTTGGTCAGGCGGTACCGCTTGACCACGGGGTGCCCGACCCGGATGCCGATGCGCTCCGCCTGCCGCGGCGTCTTCTTGTTGACGGTGACGGACAGGACCAGTGCCGAACGCCCCACGCCGTCGGCGGTGGCCTGCGGAGGGCGGGAGGCCAGCGGCCAGCCGCTCACGTGGGCCACCAGGAGCAGGGCTCCGGTGGAGAGGAGGAGCGTTCTGGTACGGGTGCGGGTGGTGCGCCTGACCGCCATCCAGGGGTTCCCCTTCCGGTCTTCGGGTGTGCCCGGACTCCGGCCAGCGTCCGTCACGGCCGGGAGGCCGGAAAGCCGGGGGGGCGGCGATTGCGCTGTCCGTGCGCGAGTGCACCGCGATGGCGGAGAGCGGCCGGGGGCGGGGGCGGCGGGGACCGGGAGCCGCGGGGGCCGGTGGGGTGCCGGTGCGAAGACGGCCGCGGGCCGGGGACCTGCCGCAGCGAACGGCCAACGGGCCGTGGACAGGACGAGAAGACCCCTCCGACCGGTTGCCCGGGTCGGAGGGGTCTGGTGCGCGTGGAGCCTAGGGGAGTCGAACCCCTGACATCTGCCATGCAAAGACAGCGCTCTACCAACTGAGCTAAGGCCCCGGGACGGCCGGTTCACGGCACGTGCCGCTGACCAGAGTACCGGGTACCGGGGGGTGCCCCGCAAAAGGTTTGGGACTCCCGGTCCACAACCACTCTCCGTAAGATGCTGGACGAGGTTCGCAGCAGCGAACCGAAGCGATGGGGAGACGCAATGGATGCAGCACAGCAGGAAGCGACCGCGAGAGCCAGAGAGCTTCAGCGCAGTTGGTACGGGGAGCCGTTGGGGGCGCTTTTCCGCAGGCTCATCGACGACCTGGGCCTGAACCAGGCCCGCCTCGCCGCGGTGCTCGGACTGTCTGCTCCGATGCTGTCCCAGCTGATGAGCGGCCAGCGCGCCAAGATCGGCAACCCGGCGGTCGTCCAGCGCGTGCAGGCGCTCCAGGAACTGGCCGTTCAGGTCGCCGACGGCAGCGTGAGCGCGGTGGAGGCCACCGACCGGATGGACGAGATCAAGAAGTCCCAGGGCGGCTCGGTCCTCACGGCCTCCAGCCAGACGACGACCAGCTCCGGGGCGCCGACCGTCCGCCGCGTGGTGCGCGAGATCCAGTCGCTGCTCCGCTCGGTCGCCGCCGCCGGCGACATCATCGACGCCGCCGACTCCCTCGCACCGACCCATCCCGAACTGGCAGAGTTCCTCCGGGTGTACGGCGCCGGGCGCACCGCGGACGCGGTCGCCCACTACGAGTCGCACCAGAGCTGATCGAGCAGGGCACCGGACGGGCGACTGGGAGCGGGCGCAGCGCGATGGGTGAGGTCTTCGCCGGGCGGTACGAGTTGATCGACCCGATCGGCCGGGGCGGTGTGGGCGCCGTCTGGCGCGCCTGGGACCACCGCCGGCGCCGTTACGTGGCGGCCAAGGTCCTCCAGCGGAGCGACGCGCACACCCTGCTGCGCTTCGTGCGCGAACAGGCGCTGAGGATCGACCACCCGCACGTCCTCGCGCCCGCCAGCTGGGCGGCCGACGACGAAAAGGTCCTGTTCACCATGGACCTGGTGACCGGCGGGTCGCTGGCGCACGTCATCGGCGACTACGGCCCGCTGCCGCCCCGGTTCGTCTGCACCCTGCTCGACCAGCTGCTGTCCGGACTGGCCGCGGTGCACGCGGAGGGGGTCGTGCACCGCGACATCAAGCCGGCCAACATCCTGCTGGAGGCGACCGGGACCGGGCGGCCGCACCTGCGGCTGTCCGATTTCGGCATCTCCATGCGCAAGGGTGAACCGCGGCTGACCGAGACCGACTATGTGGTGGGCACGCCGGGTTACTTCGCTCCCGAGCAGATGATGGGCGCGGAGCCCGACTTCCCGGCCGACCTGTTCGCGGTCGGACTGGTGGCGCTGTACCTGCTGCGGGGGCGGAAGCCCGATTCCCGGGCCCTGGTCGAGCACTTCGCCGCGTACGGCACACCCGGCGCCCCGCAGGGCATCCCGGAGCCGCTGTGGCAGGTGCTCGCGGGTCTGCTCCAGCCCGACCCGGAGGCCCGGTTCCGTACGGCCACGGGCGCCCGCAAGGCGCTGACGGCCGCGGTCGAGATGCTGCCCGCCCCGGCGGCCGACGAGGAGCCGGTCGAGGTCTTCGACCAGATCGGCCCGCTCCCGGACGGCTTCGGGCCCGAGGGCCCGCTCGGCTCGCTCAAGTCCTCGCCCGGGCCGGTGGCTTCGGAGACCGGAAGCTTCCACCTGGCCCCACCGCCACAGCGGCCCGCACCCCACGAGCCGCCCACCCGGGCCCCGGCGCCGCATCCCGCGCCCGCGCACCCCTTCCCCGCGCACCCGTTCCCCTCGCCCGCGCCCTCCGCGCCCATGCCCTCCGGCGCCGCCCACCCCTCGCTCCCGGGTACGCCCGGCCCGGCGCCCGCTCCCGCGGCCGGCCCTCATCACGCCGCCGCCCCGGAGTACCCGCACCCCCCGGCCGTCGCGGCGCCGCACGCGGCCGCCTCCACCCTGCCCACCCGTCAGTACACGGACCACGCCGCGCCGGTGCCGGCCCGGCAGCGGCCTGTCGCGCCCGGACGACCGGGACCGCCCCCGAAGGTGGCGGTCCCGGTGCTGCTCGTGGCCCTGGTCTGCTTCGCCGTCGGCATCTGGGCGCTCACCCGGACGTGAGCCGGGCCGCCGGGACCCGCCTCGCTCACCGGGCCGTGGGCGGTCCGTACCGCGTCGGTCCGTAATCCCCGGGCGCCTCCGACCGGGCCGCCGGGACCCGCCTCGCTCACCGGGCCGTGGGCGGTCCGTACCGCGTCGGTCCGTAATCCCCGGGCGCCTCCGACCGGGCCACGCGGCGCCGCGCCAGCAGCGTCCAGGCGCCCAGCCCCAGGACGAGGACCGTCCCGGTGCCGATGCCGGCCGCCGCGACCACCTTCATCGTGCCGTTCGCCGCCGCCTCCGTACCGCTCCGGCCGCTCGCCGCCGCGTCCTGGTCCGCCTCCGTGACGTCGAAGATCCCGGGCGCCCCGGCGTACCCCGGGTCGGCCCCCGGCGCGCCCTCCACGTCGATCCGCAGCGTCAGCCCGTACGGCTTCCTGCCGAACTCCTCCGCCACCCGCGGGCTCAGGCTGACGCGCAGGTAATACCAGCCCGCGAAACGCGTGTTGGCGAAGCGCGCGTCGGAGTCGAAGCGGTTCTCGTACTTCACCGGCGGGAGCGGTTCGAGGTCGGCGGACTTCTGCTTGCCGTCGTACGCGACCGGGTTGGCGCTGGTGACCACACCCTGCATCGGGTTGAACAGCGTCACGTCGAGGGCGCTGATCACGAAACCGCCGCCGGACGAGCTGGCGAGGTCCGCCCCGGCGAAGAGCTGCTGACCCCAGTCCACCGGCACCCGGTAGAAGAGGGACTGGCCCGGCTCGATCCGGTCCGTCCACTCGCCCTCGGTGAGGCCGGTCGCGTCGGCGAACCCCGCCCCACCGGCCCGGTCCCGGGGCTCGCCGGCCGGTGCGGGGGGCGAGGCGCTGGGCCAGTTCTCGGGGGCGGCGGTGGGGCCCTCGGTCCTGAGCCGGGGCTCCAGCTCGTGCCGGATCTCCAGGTCCCAAGTGCCCGGGGCGGCATCCTTGCCGCGGCGCTCGACGACGACGTAGTAGCGGCCGGCGTCCTGGCAGGAGGAGCTGTCCCGGTCCATCGTCCGGTGCGCGTAGGCCGCGATGGGGCGGGGGAACTCGGCCGCGCCGAACCGCGACTCGTTGGAGCCGCAGTCGTGGCCGTTGCGGTCCTGGAGGGAGACCTTCAGGCTGTCGAAGGTGCCGACCTTGCTGCCGGGTTTCGGGACGGCGACGGCGGAGACGTAGGCGTTCGTCCTCGCGTCCAGGTCCAGGCTGTAGACCAGTTGGGCGCCGCCCTCGATCTCGTCCTTGTACGTGCCGCCCCGGGCGAGCGTCGGCGCGTCATTGGTGGTGGCCGCCCCGCGGATCCGCTCTATGCCGTCGGCGAAGGCGTACCCACCGGTCCCGACCGCACCGGTCGGCACCGCACCCGCCCGCACCGCCCACGCCTCGCCGGGCAGCGTCACCGCCAGGCACACCGCGGCCACCGCCGCCGACGCGACCGGCACCGCCCGGCCGGCCCGGGCGCCCCTGCGCCTCATCACGTACGCCCCCTCGTCCTCTCCAAGCCCGCCCGTCGCCGCCGCCGCAGTGGTGAGCGCGGCTCCCGTGCCCGGGACGACCGCGCCCGCCCACCGCCGTGACGGCCGCGCCTGCCGGTCCATCCTGCCCCGCCCGCCCCGCCGCTGTCCCCGGCCCCGGCAGGAAGCGCTCACCGCCTCAACTTCACCACTGCAAACAAAAAATTCGCTCAGGTGAACGCAAGGGGCCCCGGCCGCTTCTCAGCGGCCGGGGCCCATGCGCGGACTGCTCGCGTGCGACTCACACACCGGAACCTGCGGGCACGGAGTCGGTCGCCTCCGTCCACAGATCCTGCTCGGCGCGATCCGCCTGGATCTGGCGGTACACGAGGAGCCCGCCGATGGCGGCCAGTGCGACCAGGAGGAGCTTCTTCACGGCGCGACCTCGTCTTTCCTTGGCGTAGGGGACCTTCTGGCGCCCGACTATACACACGACCGATACCGATCGGTGACCTACGTCCCCGCCCAGCGCTCCCCCGGCGAAGCGAGACGGTTCACGGCGAAGCCGGACGGTCCCGGCAACGGGAATCCACCGGGGCAAAGCGAACGGCCCGGACGGAGTTCTCTCCGTCCGGGCCGTTCATGACTGTGGGGCTAACAGGATTTGAACCTGTGGCCTCATCCTTATCAGGGATGCGCTCTAACCAACTGAGCTATAGCCCCGCCGCGCTGGGCTCGCCGCCCCGCGCTGACCTCTGAAGATTAGCGCACGGAGCGGCGTCTTCCCAAATCCGCTACTCGTCCTCGGCCAGCGTGAGCTCGACGCCCCCGACGAACCCGGCGGACAGGTTGTAGATGAAGGCACCCAGCGTCGCGAGGGCCGTGGCGAGCACCACGTCGATGACCGCGATCACCGACGTGAAGACCAGCACGCGCGGCAGCGACAGGAACGACTGGAGGTCGAAGCCGTTGCTCTCGTTGGAGCCCGTGGCCTCGCTGATCGTGCCGCCGACGGTCGAGAACACGCCCATGGCGTCCATGACCATCCACAGCACCGCCGCCGCCACCACCGTGCAGATGCCCAGCGCGATGGAGAGCAGGAAGCTGACCTTCATCACCGACCACGGGTCGGCCTTGGCCACCCGCAGCCGTGCCTTGCGCGTACGGGGCATGGTCTTCGCGCCCGTACGCGGCCGGCGCACCGCAGCGCCCGTGGTGCCGCCGCCCTGTGTGGCGTACGCCTGCGGCGGGTGGTACGGCTGAGCCGCCTGCTGCCCGGAACCGGGCCGCTCGGCAGGCAGCGGACCGTCGTCGTACGTGGTCACCGTTACCCCCTGGGAGTCCGTGGCAGGGCCACGGGCACCGCTCGTCTTGGAAGCGGCCGATCCGGCGCCCGTGGCCTTACTCACGCTCTACTCCTCGTGCTCCCCGGCCGAAGGCTCCGTGCCCTCGGCTGCGTCGGCCGCGGCTCCGCTTGCTGCGGCAGCCCCGGTGTCTACGGCCTCGTCGGTCACGTCGGTCCCGTCGATGTCGTCGGAGCCGTCGATCACGTCGACTCCTTCGACCTCTTCGGCCTCGCGACCGGCCTCGGCGTTGCGGGCGATGCCGACAACGGCGTCGCGCTTGCCCAAATTGATCAGTTGGACGCCCATGGTGTCACGGCCCGTCTCCCTGACTTCGTTGACTCGCGTACGAATCACACCACCGGACAACGTGATGGCGAGGATCTCGTCCGTCTCCTCCACCACCAGCGCGCCGACGAGCGAGCCGCGGTCCTCCACGATCTTGGCAGCCTTGATGCCGAGGCCGCCACGACCCTGGACGCGGTACTCGTCGACGGCGGTCCGCTTCGCGTACCCGCCGTCCGTCGCGGTGAAGACGAACGTACCGGGCCGGACCACATTCATCGAGAGCAGCTCGTCGCCCTCGCGGAAACTCATGCCCTTGACACCCGAGGTCGCACGGCCCATCGGGCGCAGTGCCTCGTCCGTCGCGGTGAACCGGATCGACTGCGCCTTCCGGCTGATGAGCAGCAGGTCGTCCTCCGCCGACACCAGCTCCGCGCCGATCAGCTCGTCGTCGCTGCCGTCCTCCTTCTCCCGGAGGTTGATCGCGATGACGCCGCCGGAGCGGGGCGAGTCGTAGTCCTTCAGGGACGTCTTCTTCACCAGACCGGCCTTGGTGGCGAGCACCAGGTACGGCGCCGCGTCGTAGTCGCGGATCGCGAGGATCTCGGCGATCTGCTCGTCCGGCTGGAAGGCCAGCAGGTTGGCGACGTGCTGGCCGCGGGCGTCCCGGCCGGCGTCCGGCAGCTCGTACGCCTTGGCGCGGTAGACCCGGCCCTTGTTGGTGAAGAACAGCAGCCAGTGGTGCGTGGTGGAGACGAAGAAGTGGTCGACGATGTCGTCTTCCTTGAGCTTCGTCCCGCGCACGCCCTTGCCGCCGCGCTTCTGCGAGCGGTAGTCGTCGGTCTTGGTGCGCTTCACATAGCCGCCACGCGTGATGGTGACGACGATGTCCTCCTCGGCGATCAGGTCCTCCATGGACATGTCGCCGTCGAAGGGGATCAGCTTGGAGCGGCGGTCGTCACCGAACTTCTCGACGAGCGCGGCCAGCTCCTCGCTGACGATCTGCCGCTGACGGGACTCCGAGGCCAGGATGCCGTTGTACTCGCTGATCTTGGCCTGGAGCTCGTCGTGCTCGGCGACGATCTTCTGGCGCTCCAGGGCGGCCAGGCGGCGCAGCTGCATCTCCAGGATGGCGTTGGCCTGGATCTCGTCGATCTCCAGCAGGCCCATCAGGCCCTCGCGCGCGACGTCGACGGTGTCGCTGCGCCGGATCAGCGCGATGACCTCGTCGATCGCGTCGAGCGCCTTGAGCAGACCGCGCAGGATGTGCGCCCGCTCCTCCGCCTTGCGCAGGCGGAACTTCGTACGCCGGACGATGACCTCGATCTGGTGCGTCACCCAGTGGCGGATGAACGCGTCCAGCGAGAGGGTGCGCGGCACGCCGTCGACGAGCGCCAGCATGTTGGCGCCGAAGTTCGTCTGGAGGTCGGTGTGCTTGTAGAGGTTGTTGAGGACGACCTTGGCGACCGCGTCCCGCTTGAGGACGATCACCAGGCGCTGACCGGTGCGGGAGGACGTCTCGTCACGGACGTCGGCGATGCCGCCGATCTTGCCGTCCTTGACGAGGTCGGCGATCTTCTGAGCCAGGTTGTCCGGGTTGACCTGGTACGGAAGCTCCGTGACCACCAGGCACTGGCGGTTCTGGATCTCCTCGACCTCGACGACCGCGCGCATCGTGATGGAGCCACGGCCCGTGCGGTACGCCTCCTCGATGCCCTTGCGGCCGACGACGAGGGCGCCGGTCGGGAAGTCGGGGCCCTTGATGCGCTCGATCAGCGCGTCCAGGAGCTCCTCGTGGGTGGCCTCGGGGTGCTCCAGCGCCCACTGGGCGCCGGCCGCGACCTCGCGCAGATTGTGCGGCGGGATGTTGGTCGCCATACCGACCGCGATACCGGCCGAGCCGTTGACCAGGAGGTTCGGGAAGCGCGCCGGCAGGACCGTCGGCTCCTGGTTGCGGCCGTCGTAGTTGTCCGTGAAGTCGACGGTCTCCTCGTCGATGTCCCGGAGCATCTCCATGGACAGCGGCGCCATCTTGCACTCGGTGTACCGCATGGCGGCCGCCGGGTCGTTGCCGGGGGAGCCGAAGTTGCCGTTGGAGTCCACCAGCGGCATGCGCATCGACCACGGCTGGGCCAGCCGGACCAGGGCGTCGTAGATCGAGGAGTCGCCGTGCGGGTGGTACGTACCCATGACGTCGCCGACGACGCGGGCGCACTTGTAGAAGCCCTTCTCGGGCCGGTACCCGCCGTCGTACATCGCGTACAGCACGCGGCGGTGGACGGGCTTGAGCCCGTCCCGTACGTCGGGCAGCGCGCGCGACACGATGACGGACATCGCGTAGTCGAGATACGAGCGCTGCATCTCGGTCTCGAGCCCGACGGGCTCGACGCGGAGACCCACACCGGGGACGGGGGGCTCCTCCTCGGGCGTCACGACGACCGGGGTGCTGGGCGTGTCAGGAGTGTCAGGGGTGTTCTCGTCGGCCATTGCTGGTCTTCGGTCCTTTCGTACGGTCAGCTGAGACCGACTCAGATGTCGAGGAAGCGGACGTCCTTGGCGTTGCGCTGGATGAACGAGCGCCGCGCCTCCACGTCCTCACCCATCAGCACGGAGAACAGATCGTCGGCCTGGGCCGCGTCGTCCAGCGTGACCTGGCCGAGCACCCGGTGGTCCTGGTCCATGGTGGTGATGCGCAGTTCCTCGGCGTTCATCTCGCCCAGACCCTTGAAGCGCTGGATGGAGTCCTCGCGGATGCGCTTGCCGTTCTGCTTGCCGAGCTCCACGAGCGCGTCGCGCTCACGGTCCGAGTAGGCGTACTCGAAGTCGTCCCGGCCCCACTTGATCTTGTACAGCGGCGGGCGGGACAGGTAGACGTGTCCGGCCTCGACCAGCGGGCGCATGAAGCGGAAGAGGAAGGTCAGCAGCAGGGTGTTGATGTGCTGGCCGTCGACGTCGGCGTCCGCCATAAGGATGATCTTGTGATAGCGGAGCTTCTCGATGTCGAAGTCCTCGTGCACACCGGTGCCGAAGGCGGAGATCAGCGCCTGGACCTCGGTGTTCTGGAGGATCTTGTCGATCCGCGCCTTCTCGACGTTCAGGATCTTGCCGCGGATGGGCAGGATGGCCTGGAACTCCGGGTTGCGGCCGGACTTGGCCGAGCCACCGGCGGAGTCACCCTCGACGATGAAGATCTCGCACTTGGACGGGTCGTTCGACTGGCAGTCGGACAGCTTGCCCGGCAGGGAGGCCGACTCCAGCAGGCCCTTGCGGCGGGTGAGGTCGCGGGCCTTGCGGGCGGCGACGCGGGCCGTGGCGGCCTGGATCGACTTGCGGATGATGTCCGCGGCCTCGTTCGGATTGCGGTCGAACCAGTCGGAGAGGTGCTCGTGCAGCACCTTCTGGACGAACGTCTTGGCCTCGGTGTTGCCCAGCTTGGTCTTGGTCTGGCCCTCGAACTGCGGCTCGCCCAGCTTGACCGAGATGATCGCCGTCAGGCCCTCGCGGATGTCCTCACCGGTGAGGTTGTCGTCCTTCTCGCGCAGCAGCTTCTTGTCGCGCGCGTACCGGTTGACGAGACCCGTCAGCGCGGCACGGAAGCCCTCTTCGTGCGTGCCGCCCTCATGGGTGTGGATCGTGTTCGCGAACGAGTACACGCCCTCGGTGTACTGAGAGTTCCACTGCATCGCGATCTCGACGGAGAGCAGGCGGTCCTTGTCCTCGGCCTCGACCGAGATGACCGTGGGGTGGATCAGCTCGCCCTTGCGCGAGTTCAGGTACTTGACGAAGTCGACGATGCCGCCTTCGTAGTGGTACGAGACCGTCCGCGCGGGCGCCTCCTCCACCGTCTCGGCGGCGTCGGGGTCGTCGGCGTTCATCGTCGCCTTGGCCGACTCGCGCTCGTCGGTCAGCGTGATCCGGAGGCCCTTGTTGAGGAAGGCCATCTCCTGGAAGCGGCGCGAGAGCGTCTCGAAGGAGTACTCGGTCGTCTCGAAGACGTCCGGGTCCGCCCAGAACGTCACGGTCGTACCGGAGTCCTCGACCGCCTCGTGCCTCGCGAGCGGGGCCGTGGGCACGCCCAGCTTGTAGTCCTGGGTCCAGCGGTAGCCGTCGCGCTTGATGTCGACCGACACCTTGGTGGACAGCGCGTTCACGACGGAGACGCCCACGCCGTGCAGACCGCCGGAGACGGCGTAACCGCCGCCGCCGAACTTGCCGCCCGCGTGCAGGACGGTGAGCACGACCTCGACGGCCGGCTTCTTCTCGACGGGGTGCATGTCCACGGGGATACCGCGGCCGTTGTCCACGACCTTGACGCCACCGTCCGCGAGGATGGTCACGTCGATGGTGTCCGCGTGCCCTGCCAGGGCCTCGTCGACGGAGTTGTCGACGACCTCTTGTACGAGGTGGTGGAGTCCGCGCTCACCGGTCGAGCCGATGTACATGCCGGGACGCTTGCGCACCGCGTCCAGACCCTCGAGGACGGTGATCGCGCTGGCGTCGTACGACGAGGTGACCTCACCGTTCTCGCCGGCAGCTGTGGACGGGATGTTCTCGTTGGGGTTGCCGGAATCGGCCACGAAGCGCCCTTTCTGGCACAGCACAAGCCGTCTCTCCGGGCATGCGGGAGCGGCTGCGTCGTTCGACATGTTCCGCGGTGGGGCGGGATTACCTACCAGTCTACCGGTAGCACTGACATTAATGGGGGCTTGCCGGTACCTGAGTCCGCATGTGCCGCCCTGAACCGGCGCCGACCGACTCCCCATATCCGGGAAGGGGCTCCAGGAGCCTCACGCCGCCACTCAGCGCTTCGGCCTGTCAACCTCCAGCAACGGTGACGACCACCTCATCCCGAGCGCCGCTCCGCCGGGTGCCGGGGGCCGCGCAGGGGCCGCGGCGGCGGCCTCGCCGTCCCGCGCGGGCGACCGGCTCCGCATCGGGTTTCCGGGCTCGGGGGCGGCCGGGCCCGTGACCGTTGTCCTCTCTATGCCCTCAGCCGGGCCGGTGCGGCACTGGAGCCGCTGGGGCCGCTGGACTGGAGGACCCGGCGAAGGCGGGGCGGGGGCGGGGCGGCCGGGAGCCGGTGTCGGTCAGGGCGACGGGTGGGGACCGACTGGGGCCTGGGGGGGGCGGACGTCAGTCGTAGGTGGCCCGCCCGGCAGCGTGCGGCCCGGCGGCACGCGGCCCGCGCCCTCGGAGCGGGGCCGGTCCCCGGTAGCCGAGCACCCGGTCGCGGCGGAGGGCGCCCGGCGCGGTCCGCCCGCCCCGTCGGGTGTGCCCGTCAGCCGTAGGTGTCGCCCGGGCCCGTGCTGCCCGGCGCCCGCAGGGGGCCGCCGTAGCCGCGCCGGGGCCCGCCCGGCCCGAGCACCTTGATCACCCGGACCGTGCCGTGCCCCAGGTCCTCGTTCAGCCGGGCCACCAGCCGCGGCGCCAGCAGCCGCAGCTGTGTCGCCCACGCCGTGGAGTCGCACTGCACGGTCAGCACCCGCTCGTCCGGGTCCTCGTCGTACCGCAGCGGCACACAGTGCTTCGCCAGGTCCTCGCCCACGATCTGCGGCCACCGCCCCATCACGCCGCCGACCGCCGCCGGGGTCTCCCACCCGCGCTCGGTGATCAGCCTGTTGATGGCGGCGCCCAGTGGCAGCGGATCGCGCCCGTCCGCGCGGGCACCGGACCGTAGTCCACCGCCCCGCCGGGCCTGCTTCTTCTGCTGAGCCGCCGCGCCCCGCGCCCGTGCCTGCTCCTTCGCCGCCCGCAGCGCGACCCGCGCCAGGTCGACGCCGGACGGCTCCGGAACCGACGGCTCCGGCAGGGGATCGATCGTCACAGCCGCTCCACCGACCCCTCCGACACGTCGTACCGGGCGCCCGCCAGCACCCCCGGAACGTCGTCGTCGACCGCGGCCGTCACCAGGACCTGCTCACCGGGGGCGACCAGCTCCGCCAGCCGCTCCCGGCGCCGCGCGTCCAGCTCCGCGAACACGTCGTCCAGGACGAGCACCGGCTCGTTGCCCTCGCCGCGCAGCAGGTCGTACGAGGCGAGCCGCAGGGCCAGGGCGTACGACCAGGACTCGCCGTGGCTGGCGTACCCCTTCGCGGGCAGTTCGCCCAGCTTGAGCACCAGCTCGTCACGGTGGGGGCCCACCAGCGTGACGCCCCGCTCGATCTCCTGCTTGCGCACCTCCACCATGGCGGCGAGCAGCCCTTCGTACAGGGCCTCCCGCCCGTGCGCCCCGGAGACGGCTCCCTTGTACTCCAGGGCGACCGGCCCGCCGCTCGGTGCCAGCTGCTCGTACGCCTTGTCGGCCAGCGGCTGCAGCGTCGCCACCAGGTCCAGGCGCTGCGCCAACAGCTCCGCGCCGGCCCGCGCGAGGTGCTGGTCCCAGACGTCCAGCGTGGACAGGTCCATGGAACGGCCGCCGTGACGCCGCGCCATCGCGGCCGATTTCAGCAGCGTGTTGCGTTGCCTGAGCACCCGCTCGTAGTCCGACCGCACGCCCGCCATCCGGGGCGAGCGCGCCGTGATCAGCTCGTCCAGGAAACGCCGCCGCTCGCCCGGGTCGCCCTTCACCAGCGCGAGGTCCTCCGGCGCGAACAGCACCGTCCGGACGATCCCCAACACGTCGCGCGGCCTGACCTGCGACGACCTGTTGACCCGGGCCCGGTTCGCCCGGCCCGGGTTGAGCTCCAGCTCCACCAGCTGCGACCGCTCGCCCTGCCGTACGGCCGCCCTGATGATCGCCCGCTCGGCGCCCATCCGCACCAGGGGGGCGTCGGACGACACCCGGTGGCTGCCGAGCGTGGCCAGGTAGCCGACCGCCTCGACGAGGTTGGTCTTGCCCTGCCCGTTGGCGCCGACGAAGACGCTGACGCCCGGATCGAGAGGGACCTCGACCCGGGCGTACGAGCGGAAGTCGGCCAGCGACAGATGCGTGACGTGCATGGTGTGCGCCGACCTTCCCCCGGCATGCCGTGCACCGCCGGGTGCACAGCCTGTGGATCTACTTCTTGGACTCGACCGCGTGGCCGCCGAACTGGTTGCGCAGCGCGGCGATCATCTTCATCTGCGGGGAGTCGTCCTGCCGGGACGCGAACCGCGCGAACAGCGACGCGGTGATCGCCGGCAGCGGGACCGCGTTGTCGATGGCGGCCTCCACGGTCCACCGGCCCTCGCCGGAGTCCTGTGCGAAGCCGCGCAGCCGGTCCAGGTGCTCGTCCTCGTCCAGCGCGTTGACCGCCAGGTCGAGCAGCCACGAACGAATGACGGTGCCCTCCTGCCAGGAGCGGAAGACCTCACGCACGTCGGTGACGGAGTCGACCTTCTCCAGCAGCTCCCAGCCCTCGGCGTACGCCTGCATCATGGCGTACTCGATGCCGTTGTGGACCATCTTGGCGAAGTGGCCCGCGCCGACCTTGCCCGCGTGGACGGAGCCGAAGTCGCCCTCGGGCTTCAGCGCGTCGAAGATCGGCTGGACCTTCGCCACGTCCTCGGCGTCGCCGCCGTACATCAGGGCGTAGCCGTTCTCCAGGCCCCACACACCGCCGGAGACGCCGCAGTCGACGAACCCGATGCCCTTCTCGCGCAGCTCGGCCGCGTGCTTCTCGTCGTCCGTCCAGCGCGAGTTGCCGCCGTCGACGACCACGTCGCCCGGGGAGAGCAGCTCGGACAGCTCGTCGATGGTGGACTGGGTCGCGGCACCGGCCGGGACCATGACCCACACGACGCGCGGCCCCTTGAGCTTGCCCACAAGCTCCTCGAGGCTGTGGACATCCGCGAGGTCGGGGTTGCGGTCGTATCCGATGACGGTGTGACCCGCGCGGCGGATGCGCTCGCGCATGTTGCCGCCCATCTTGCCGAGACCGACGAGACCGAGCTCCATCAGAGAATCCTCAATCGTTGTGTGCGGAGAGTTCGTACCCGCGTCCGAGCCTACGCCCGGACGCGGGCGCACACCTGTGGGGTCGGGCGCTCATCGGGCGCATGATCAGCCGCTCAGGCGCACCGACCCGGGGGCGGACTCAGCCGCTCAGCCGCACCGGCATGATCAGGTACTTGTAGGCCTCGTTCGCCTCCGCGTCCACGGCCGGCCTGCCGCTCAGCAGCGCCGGCTTGGTGGAGGTGGTGAAGGAGAGCTGGGCCACCGGGGAGTCGATCGCGCTCAGGCCGTCCAGCAGGAACGTCGGGTTGAAGGCGATCGAGATGTCGTCGCCCTCCAGCTGGGCGTCCACCCGCTCCACAGCCTGTGCGTCGTCGCTGGAACCGGCCTCCAGGATGAGCACACCCTGCTCGAAGCTCAGCCGTACCGGCGTGTTCCGCTCGGCCACCAGCGCCACACGCTTGACGGCCTCGACGAACGGCGCCGTCTCGATCACCGCGACCGAGTTGAACTCGGTGGGGAAAAGCGTGCGGTACTTCGGGAGGTCCCCCTCCAGCAGCCGGGTGGTGGTGCGCCGGCCCGCGCCCTCGAAGCCGATGAGGCCCTCGCCCTTGCCCGAGCCCGACAGCGCCAGCGTCACCGTGTCACCGCTCGTCAGCGCCTTGGCGGTGTCCAGCAGCGTCTTGGCGGGCACCAGGGCGACCGCCGAGGCGTCCGGGGACTCCGGCTTCCACAGGAACTCGCGGACCGCGAAGCGGTAGCGGTCGGTGGACGCCAGCGTGACGGTGTCGCCCTCGATCTCGATGCGCACGCCGGTGAGGACGGGCAGCGTGTCGTCACGGCCGGCCGCGATGGCGACCTGCGCGGCGGCGGAGGCGAACACCTCGCCGGGGACGGTGCCGGTCGCGGTGGGCATCTCCGGGAGGGCCGGGTACTCCTCCACGGGCATGGTGTGGAGGGTGAACCGGGAGGAGCCGCAGACCACGGTCGCCCGCACACCGTCCGTGGAGATCTCCACCGGCCGGTTGGGGAGGGCGCGGCAGATGTCGGCGAGAAGGCGGCCGGAGACGAGGACCGTGCCGTCCTCCTCCACCTCGGCCTCGACCGAGACCCGCGCGGAGACCTCGTAGTCGAAGCTGGAGAAGCTGAGCGCGCCGTCCTCGGCCTTCAGCAGAAGGCCCGCGAGTACGGGCGCCGGCGGACGGGCCGGGAGGCTGCGGGCCACCCAGGCCACCGCCTCCGCGAGTACATCGCGCTCCACCCGGATCTTCACCGGAACCGCCTCCTGCTGTTGCTGGCTCGTATCTCGACTGCGGGCACCAGTCTGACGCACAGCACCGACAGTCGGTGCGGCTCGGGGTCAAGCCGCGACGGGCGGCCCCGGACGCTCCGGCGCCGAGTTGTGCACAGGCCCCGCTTCGAAGCGGATTTCCCGGTAACTCTGAGTGGGAGTAGTAGTAGGGCCTGTGGAAACGGTGGATAACCCCATCCGCCCAGGTCACAGCGGGTTTTTTGTCCACCGCGCCTGTGGGTGGTGCCGGTGGACAACCACCGCTATCTGTGGACGCGGAAAAGTTCTGCACACCCGATGCACAGCACGGGGCTACTTCTCCCCAGCGCCGTCCCCAGTTTTACCCAGCTTCCCCACAGGCCAACCGACCACCTTGGTGTGACGGCTTTCACTCCGCACGGTGAGCCCGGGCGTTTCGTTGCCGAACAGTGGACAGGGGTGTGGAGAAGCTGTGGACCATGGACCGCCCCCTGTGGGCCGCTGGTGGACAACTCCGGAGAGGCCCTGTGGACGACGCGCGCGTCCACAGCCTGTGGAGCGCGCTCGGCCACAAATCCACAAGCCTTTGAGCTGCGATGATGTGATCTCCTCACCCCACCCTGTGGACACCGTCTGGACAACTTCGCAGTCCCCAGCCTGTGGATTGCCGATCTCCCCCGGAGTTGTGGAGAACCGGGTGACCGACCGAACTATTCGAACAGCACGGGTCACGGCGCCGGGTGTGGACAGCCGGAAACCCCGCCTCCCACCGCCCCTCAGGGTGTGCCGGAGGCGTCCCCCGGCCTGGATCGGCCGCCTCCGCCGCGCCTCCGCCGCGCCTCCGCGCGCCTCCGCCCGCCCCGGCCGTCCCGCGCGCCGACCCCGAGCGACTGTCCCGCCCGGCGTCCCGAGCCCGCCCCGGGACCGGGACCGGTCGCGGGGCGGGCTCGGGACGCGCCGAGCCCCCGGCCCGGGCGGCGGTCTCGGCCGCCCCGGACGGGGGCTCAGGCGGTCCTCGGCTGTCTCAGCCGTTCTTGATGCGGTTGGTCAGCTCGGTGACCTGGTTGTAGATCGAGCGCCGCTCCGCCATCAACGCCCGGATCTTCCGGTCGGCGTGCATCACGGTCGTGTGGTCCCGGCCGCCGAACTGGGCGCCGATCTTCGGCAGCGACAGGTCGGTCAGCTCACGGCACAGGTACATCGCGATCTGGCGGGCCGTCACCAGCACCCGGCTGCGCGACGATCCGCAGAGGTCCTCGACCGTCAGCCCGAAGTAGTCGGCGGTGGCCGCCATGATGGCGCCGGCGGTGATCTCCGGGGCGGCGTTCTCACCACCCGGGATCAGGTCCTTCAGCACGCCCTCGGTGAGCACCAGGTCGACCGGCTGCCGGTTGAGGCTCGCGAACGCCGTCACCCGGATCAGCGCCCCCTCCAGCTCGCGGATGTTGCGCGAGATCCGGGAGGCGATGAACTCCAGCACCTCCGGCGGGGCGTTGAGCTGCTCCTGCACCGCCTTCTTACGGAGGATCGCGATCCGGGTCTCCAGCTCCGGCGGCTGCACGTCGGTCGTCAGGCCCCACTCGAAGCGATTGCGGAGCCGGTCCTCCAGGGTCATCAGCTGCTTGGGCGGCCGGTCCGAGGACAGCACGATCTGCTTGTTGGCGTTGTGGAGCGTGTTGAAGGTGTGGAAGAACTCCTCCTGCGTCGACTCCTTGCTCGCCAGGAACTGGATGTCGTCGACGAGCAGGATGTCCACGTCGCGGTAGCGCTTGCGGAAGGTGTCGCCCTTGCCGTCCCGGATGGAGTTGATGAACTCGTTGGTGAACTCCTCCGAGCTCACGTACCGCACGCGCGTGCCGGGGTAGAGGCTGCGCGCGTAGTGCCCGATCGCGTGGAGCAGGTGCGTCTTGCCGAGCCCGGACTCCCCGTAGATGAAGAGGGGGTTGTACGCCTTCGCCGGCGCCTCCGCGACCGCGACCGCCGCCGCGTGGGCGAACCGGTTGGACGACCCGATGACAAAGGTGTCGAACAGGTACTTGGGGTTGAGGCGCGCGTGCTGCTCGCCGGGGCGGCCGCCCGCCGTCCCCGCCCCGGTCCCGCCGGCCGGGTTGCCGCCGCCGGGACGCTGCTGGCCCGGCGCCTCGGGGTGCTCCCGCCGCTCACCGCGCTGCTGGTCGTACGGGGAGGGGTCGGGCGCCTGCGGACCTCGGTAGTCGTGGTGCGGCTGCTGCGGCCGGGCCGTCGCGTAGGGGTCGCGCTCCTGGAAGCCGCCGAGCCGCGGCTGCTGCCAGGAAAGATCCTCCTGGGTACGCGGCCAGGAGCCGGGCTCGGGCCGCTGCTGCTGGTAGTCCGGGTAGGCCGGGCGCACGGTGGGCAGGCCGTCGTCGGGCATCGGCCGGTGCCCGTAGCCGTCGTACTTCTCGTACGGCTTGTCGTACCCCTCGCCCTGCTGGCGGTCGTCGTAGCGGGGCTGCTGCTGGTGCCTGCCCGGGGCCGGCGGCGCGGGCGGCGGGTCGCCCGCGGAGTCGTCGACGGTGATCGCGATCCGGATGGGGCGGCCGCACTCGCGGCTGAGCGTGTCGCTGATCAGCGGGGCGAGCCGGCCCTCAAGGACCCGCTTGCCCCATTCATTGGGGACGGCGAGCAGCGCGGTGTCCGCGACCAGGGCCAGGGGCTGGCAGCGCTCGATCCACTGCTTGTCCTTCGGCTCGATGCCCTGCTGGCCTTCCCCCAGAAGCTGCTCGAGCACTCGTGGCCACACTGCGGCAAGATCAGCAGGTACGTCAGCCACAAGGCACGCTCTCTCACAGGTCCCACGAATGTGTGGTTCTCGGGACGGGATGGAAGGACAGGCAGGAAAGGAATCCGAGTCCGGCCACGGTAGTCGCGGCGGCTCACGTGGTTCAAGTTGTTGTCCACAGCCTGTGCATAGTGGACCACGGCTCGGCGCCGGTTTGACCGGATGGCGTAGCCGCGCGTACCGTAACCAGGTCGAGTTGTCGATGGCTGCTGCCGCCTGCCTCCGATGGGCAAAGATCACGATCCGTGATCGTGAAGCGGTGCACTCGGGCGTATTGCGAGCTACTCGTGGGCGCACGGTGACAGCCAGGCGATGTCCCGCCACCACCCGAATCATTTCTGGAGCCCCCGAGTGAGCAAGCGCACCTTCCAGCCGAACAACCGTCGTCGCGCGAAGACCCACGGTTTCCGTCTGCGCATGCGTACCCGCGCCGGTCGCGCCATCCTGGCGAACCGCCGCAGCAAGGGTCGCGCCAACCTGTCCGCCTGATCGCTTAAACAGGTCATGACGTGCTGCCTACCGAGAATCGGCTGAGGCGGCGCGAGGACTTCGCGACCGCGGTACGCCGAGGACGCCGGGCCGGCCGCCCGCTCCTCGTCGTCCACCTCAACAGCGGTGCAACGGACCCGCACGCGTCAGGGGAGACCGCTCCCCCGACACGTGCGGGTTTCGTCGTCAGCAAGGCCGTGGGTGGCGCCGTCGTCCGTAACCAGGTGAAGCGCCGCCTTCGCCACCTGATGCGCGACCGGCTGCCCGTACTGCCCCCCGGTAGCCTGGTGGTAGTACGTGCGCTGCCCGGTGCGGGCGACGCCGACCATGCACAGCTGGCCCAAGACCTGGACGCCGCCCTTCAGCGGTTGCTGGGAGGGGGCGCGCGATGAAGTACCCGCTGCTGGCTCTGATCAAGCTCTACCAGTGGACGATCAGCCCGCTGCTCGGACCCGTCTGCCGGTACTACCCGTCGTGTTCCCACTACGGGTTCACGGCCATCGACCGGCACGGCGCGGTCAAGGGCACAGCCCTGACCGCCTGGCGCATCCTGCGGTGCAACCCGTGGTCGCCGGGTGGCGTGGACCATGTTCCCCCTCGTAAGCGCCCGCGCTGGCACGAAATGCTGCGCGACGCGCTGCGCGGCGGCAAGGGCGGGCACTCCGCCGAGACGAGCCCGGCCGCAGAGACCCCGCCCCATGCTCAAGGAGCCTGATTAGTGGACACGATTGCCAGTCTGTTCAGCTTCATCACCACACCTGTCTCGTGGATCATCGTCCAGTTCCACAAGCTGTACGGGGCGATGTTCGGCCCTGACACGGGCTGGGCCTGGGGTCTGTCGATCGTGTCCCTGGTGGTGCTCATCCGGATCTGCCTGATCCCGCTCTTCGTGAAGCAGATCAAGTCGACCCGGAACATGCAGGCGCTCCAGCCGAAGATGAAGGCGATCCAGGAGCGCTACAAGAACGACAAGCAGCGTCAGTCCGAAGAGATGATGAAGCTGTACAAGGAGACGGGCACCAACCCGCTCTCCTCGTGCCTTCCCATCCTGGCGCAGTCGCCGTTCTTCTTCGCCCTCTACCACGTGCTGTCGAAGATCGCTTCGGGTGACACGATCGGGGTCCTCAACCAGGACCTGGTGAACAGCGCCCGTGAGGCCCACATCGTCGGGGCCCCCATCGCGGCGAAGTTCATGGACGACCCGGGCAAGGTCGAGGCGCTGAACGCCTCCCTGACGGACGTCCGCATCGTCACCGCCGTCATGATCGTCATGATGTCGCTGTCGCAGTTCTTCACCCAGCGCCAGCTGATGCAGAAGAACGTCGACCTGACGGTGAAGACCCCGTACATGCAGCAGCAGAAGATGCTGATGTACATCTTCCCGATCATCTTCGCCGTGATGGGCATCAACTTCCCGGTCGGTGTCCTCGTCTACTGGCTGACCACCAACGTGTGGACCATGGGCCAGCAGATGTACGTGATCAACCAGAACCCGACCCCGGGCAGCAAGGCACAGGACCACTACCTTCAGCGTCTGGTGAAGAGCGTCACCGCTCACGGTGAGGTCCGGGGGCGCCGTCGGCGCACCGTCGTCCAGGGGATCGTGGCCAAGGGCCCGGACCGCAACGACAACGAGCGCAAGTTCGTGACGGCGCTCGCCAAGGCCGGCTTCACCCCGCAGGCCGACGGCTCCGTGAAGAAGGTCGACCCCGCCACCGCCGAGGCGGAGAACGCGGCCGCGGCCCGGCGCCAGCAGCCCAAGCGCCAGCCCAAGGCGAAGCGCCAGGCCGGCGGCGCTCAGCAGCCCCCGGCGAAGACCTCCTTGGAGAAGGCCGACGCGCCCCAGGAGGCAACGAAGCAGCCGGCCAAGCCCGCCGGCGGCTCCACTCGCCAAGCCAAGTCCGGACAGCGCAAGGGCCAGCAGCGGCCCAAGCACCCGTCGTCCAAGAAGTAAGAAGGAGTCCATCCGTGACGGAAGGCATCACCTCCGCCGCCCAGGGTGGCGACACCCTGACCCGCCTGGAGCAGGAGGGCGAGATCGCGGCCGACTACCTCGAGGGTCTGCTCGACATCGCCGATCTCGACGGCGACATCGACATGGACGTCGAGGCGGACCGCGCCGCGGTCTCGATCATCAGCGACTCCGACAGCCGTGACCTCCAGAAGCTGGTGGGTCGCGACGGCGAGGTGCTGGAGGCGCTTCAGGAGCTGACGCGCCTCGCCGTGCACCGCGAGACGGGTGACCGCAGCCGGCTGATGCTGGACATCGCCGGCTTCAGGGCCAGGAGGCGCACCGAGCTCGCCCAGCTGGGCGCCCAGGCGGCCGACGAGGTGAAGAGCACCGGTGAGCCGGTCAAGATGCAGCCGATGACACCGTTCGAGCGCAAGGTCGTGCACGACGCGGTGGCCGCCGCCGGTCTGCGCAGCGAGTCCGAGGGCGAGGAGCCGCAGCGCTTCGTCGTCGTGCTCCCTGCCTGACCGCACTTCGGTAGGGGTTCCCCCTGCTCGAACGAAGCTGAGAGCTTGGGGGAATCGGCCCCGTCTGTTCGCAGGCGGGGCCGATCTTTGTCAGCCTGATAGTCACTGATCACTGGGGCCAGCACCCAGTGCGGTAATGCGGTACGGAAGGACGGTTCCCGTGACGGAGGCAGAAGAGCTTCCCCATGCGCCTCAAGAAGCGCGGACGGTTTTCGGTGAGTTCTTCCCCGAGGCCGTCCGGTACGCGGAGCTCCTCGCGGACGCGGGTGTCAAGCGCGGGCTGATCGGTCCCCGCGAGGTGCCACGGCTGTGGGAGCGGCACCTGCTGAACTGTGCGGTGCTCTCCGAGGTCGTGCCCGAGGGGGTCACTGTCTGCGACGTCGGCTCCGGCGCCGGTCTGCCCGGCATCCCGCTCGCGCTGGTCCGACCCGACCTGAAGATCACCCTTCTCGAGCCGCTGCTGCGCCGTACGAACTTCCTCCAGGAAGTCGTGGAGCTGCTCGGCCTGGACCATGTCACCGTGGTACGGGGCCGGGCCGAGGAAGTCCTCGGCAAGCTGCCGCCCGTCCATGTCGTCACCGCGCGGGCCGTCGCCCCGCTGGACCGCCTCGCCGGCTGGGGTGTCCCGCTGCTGCGGCCCTACGGAGAGATGCTGGCGCTGAAGGGCGACACGGCCGAGGAGGAGATCCAAGGCGCCCGTGCCGCTTTGAGCAAGCTGGGCGTCGTGGGGGCCTCCGTCCTTCATGTGGGAGAAGGCATCGTGGATCCTCTGTCGACCGTGGTGCGCGTGGAGGTCGGTGAAAGCCCCGGCGGTGTGCGGTTCGCTGCCAAGCGGGCCAAGGCGGCCAGGCCCTCACGTCGGCGCCGTTGATGCCTGGTTGATCCTCATACGTACGCATTTCGGAGTGTCGTGACGCCCTGACTGGGCGGTGAGTGCATCAATGTTTCACGTGAAACGTCGCTCACTGCTGCAGGGAATCATCAGCCGCGGTCGCGCGGCTGCCACGCCGCGCGACCGCAGGCCACTCGCGAGGGTTACGGAGTTGTCCACAGAGGTGGAGTTCTCCACAGAACCAGGGGCCTCGCTGGTTCATGACCCCGAAAGCATGGCAGGCTCTCCTCATCGCGAGCCTGAAGCCGAGGAGAGTGAATCCTTGCGGTCCGACGCCAACATCGCGGGACCGATGACCGATCCGGTCCCCGGTCCCCGAACCGAATCGGCGGGGGAGGATGTTTCACGTGAAACACCGCCCCCGATGGACGACACCCCTATTGGTCGAGCTGCCCAACTGGCAGTAGAGGCTCTGGGCCGTGCGGGTGAAGGACTTCCCCGGCCTGAACAGACACGCATCATGGTGGTCGCCAACCAGAAGGGTGGGGTGGGCAAGACCACCACGACGGTCAACCTCGCCGCCTCGCTGGCACTCCACGGCGCTCGGGTCCTGGTCGTCGACCTCGACCCGCAGGGCAATGCCTCAACGGCTCTCGGTATCGACCATCATGCCGAGGTTCCGTCGATCTACGACGTCCTGGTGGAGAGCAAGCCGCTCTCCGACGTGGTTCAGCCCGTCCCCGACGTGGAGGGACTCTTCTGCGCTCCGGCCACCATCGATCTCGCCGGTGCGGAGATCGAGCTGGTGTCGCTGGTGGCGCGGGAGAGCCGGCTCCAACGAGCGATCCAGGCGTATGAGCAGCCACTGGACTACATCCTGATCGACTGCCCGCCCTCTCTCGGTCTGCTCACGGTCAACGCCCTGGTGGCCGGTGCCGAGGTGCTCATTCCCATCCAGTGCGAGTACTACGCGCTGGAGGGACTCGGCCAGCTGCTGCGGAACGTCGACCTGGTGCGCGGCCATCTCAATCCGGCCTTGCACGTCTCGACCATCCTCCTCACCATGTACGACGGCCGGACCAGGCTGGCGTCCCAGGTGGCGGAGGAAGTCCGGAGCCACTTCGGTGACGAGGTCCTGCGGACGAGCATTCCAAGGTCCGTCCGTATCTCCGAGGCCCCGAGCTACGGGCAGACGGTCCTGACCTACGACCCCGGGTCCAGTGGCTCGTTGTCGTACCTCGAAGCGGCCCGCGAGATCGCACTGCGGGGCGTCGGGATGCACTACGACGCCCAGCACACCCCCACGGGTAACCGGAACAACCAGCACAGCATGTCGGAGGGGATCCAGTGAGCGAGCGACGTAGGGGGCTGGGGCGAGGACTCAGTGCGCTGATCCCCGCCGCGCCGCAGGAGCGGCAGACGACGTCGGTGGGTGTGGGATCCGCCTCCCCGGGGGCCATTCCGTCGCTTCCCGCGGAGCGCGGAGTGGCGGCCGCGAAGGTGGCGACGCTTCCGCAGAGCCCTGAGCCTGTCGAAAGTGAGCTGTCCGTCGTAGAGCCGGAGGTCGTGGCCGAGGCCGGGACGGAGGCTGTCGCCTACTTCGCCGAGCTTCCGCTGGACGCCATCACTCCGAACCCGCGCCAGCCGCGCGAGGTGTTCGACGAGGATGCCCTGGCCGAGCTGGTGACCTCCATCAAGGAGGTGGGCCTGCTCCAGCCCGTCGTCGTTCGGCAGCTGGGTGTCGAGCGCTATGAGCTCATCATGGGCGAGCGTCGCTGGCGGGCCTGTCGTGAGGCGGGCCTGGAACACATTCCGGCGATCGTGCGTGCCACCGAGGACGAGAAGCTCCTGCTGGACGCCCTGCTGGAGAACCTGCACCGGGCGCAGCTCAACCCGGTCGAAGAGGCCATGGCCTACGACCAGCTGCTCAAGGATTTCAACTGCACCCACGAGCAGCTGGCCGACCGCATCGGGCGTTCACGTCCGCAGGTCTCCAACACGTTGCGCCTGCTGCGGCTGTCACCCACGGTCCAGCGTCGGGTCGCTGCGGGCGTGCTGTCGGCGGGGCATGCCAGGGCCCTGCTTTCGGTCGACGATCCCGAGGCTCAGGAGAAGCTGGCCTACCGGATCGTGGCCGAGGGACTTTCGGTCCGGGCCGTCGAGGAGATCGTGACGCTCATGGGCTCCGAGCCCAGCAGCCCGCCGAAGGCGAAGGGCCCACGCGCCGGCGCCCGTGTCTCGCCGGCGCTGTCGGAGCTGGCCACCCGGCTCTCCGACCGCTTCGAGACGCGGGTGAAGGTGGACCTGGGGCAGAAGAAGGGCAAGATCGTCGTCGAGTTCGCCTCGATGGAGGACCTGGAGCGCATCCTCGGCACCCTTGCTCCGGGGGAGGGCAGGGTCCTGGAGAAGAAGCTGGCCGAGGAGGACCTCCAGGACGGCGACGAGGGCTGAGAGGGGAGTTCTTCCCCGGTCGTCAGAGATTGTCAGGGCGGGCCGCGTTCCGGTGTTCACCGGGACACGGCCCGCCCTTTGGCCTCTTCCCGTATGCGTGTCATCACCCGATCGATACGATGCGTTCTGGTATGCGCATCCGCCTGATCCACCTCGAAGGGAGAGCCAGGCATGCGAGAGGTGAGCCGCAGCCAACTGCTGACCGCAGGACTGGGACTCGGTGCGGTCGGCGGGTTCATCGGCAGCTTGCTCCGGGAACGGAGCGCGCTGACCGCCGCTCTCGGAGCGGCAGGCGAAGGAAGTGAGGAACAGCCTTCATGGGGCGTCGGCTCGTACCGCTCACGTTGGACAACCTTCCGGATCTCCCCCAACGGTGTCGCGCGTGCGTCTTCTGGGAGCTTGATCCGGTCAGCGGAGAGGCCGCGGTAAAGGCGGGCACTCCGGAGCTGGAGAAGGAAGCGTGGATCTCCGCCGTGCTGCTGGACTGGGGGTCCTGCGGCCGGGTGGTCTACGTGGACGACGTACCGGCCGGGTACGTTCTCTACGCGCCGCCCGCTTATGTTCCGCGGTCGACCGCCTTTCCCACGAGTCCCGTGTCCCCCGACGCGGTTCAGCTGATGACGGCATGGATCGCCCCCGGCTACCAGGGGCAGGGCTTGGGACGGGTAATGGTCCAAACCGTGGCGAAGGACCTGCTGCGCCGTGGCTTCAAGGCCATCGAGGCATTCGGTGACGCCCGCTGGAAGGAGCCGGCCTGTGTGCTGCCGGCCGACCATTTGCTGGCCGTGGGCTTCAAGACCGTGCGTCCGCATCCGGCGTACCCGAGGCTCCGTCTGGAGCTGCGGACGACCTTGTCCTGGAAGGAAGACGTAGAGATGGCCTTGGACCGCTTGCTCGGCGCCGTACAGAAGGAGCCGGTGCTGCGGCCCTTGTGAGAACCGCAGGGTTTTTCTCAGCCGAACGGCCCATCCCCGAGGGGATGGGCCGTTGGTGTTTCACGTGAAACAGCGGCGTCAGGCCTTGGAGACCTGGTCTCCGAGGTAGGGCTCCAGGTCGCGGAGGATCGCGGCCTTCGGCTTGGCGCCGACGATGGTCTTGTCGACCTCGCCGTTCTTGTAGACGTTCAGCGTCGGGATCGACATGACGCCGTACTTGGCGGCCGTGGCGGGGTTCTCGTCGATGTTGAGCTTGACGATGGTGATCTGCTCACCGTGCTCGGCGGCGATGGCCTCCAGCGACGGCGCGATCTGGCGGCACGGGCCGCACCAGGCAGCCCAGAAGTCCACCAGCACGGGCTTGTCGCTCTTGAGGACGTCCTCCTCGAAGGAGTCGTCGGTCACGTTCTTCAGGTCGCCGGCCACGGCGGCCTCCTTCACTTCGCGGGGTGTGGGTGGGGAATGGTGGTCAGACCGTGGCGGTCTTCTCCGGCTCGGCGGCCTTCTCACCATCGGCGAGGGCCGCCAGGAAGCGCTCGGCGTCCAGAGCGGCGGAGCAGCCCGTGCCTGCGGCCGTGATCGCCTGGCGGTAGGTGTGGTCCACGACGTCACCAGCGCCGAAGACACCGGCCAGGTTGGTGCGCGTCGAGGGCGCGTTCACCTTGAGGTAGCCCTCGTCGTCCAGCTCCAGCTGTCCCTTGAACAGCTCCGTGCGCGGGTCGTGGCCCACGGCGATGAACAGACCCGTGACCGGCAGCTCGGAGGTCTCGCCGGTCTTGGTGTTGCGCAGCGTCAGACCGGAGAGCTTCTGCTCGCCGTGGATCGCCGCGACCTCGCTGTCCCACGCGAACTTGATCTTCGGGTCGGCGAAGGCGCGCTCCTGCATGGCCTTGGAGGCGCGCAGGGTGTCCCGGCGGTGGACGATGGTGACGGACTTGGCGAACCGGGAGAGGAAGGTCGCCTCCTCCATGGCGGTGTCGCCGCCGCCCACCACGGCGATGTCCTGGTCCTTGAAGAAGAACCCGTCACAGGTGGCACACCAGGAGACGCCGCGACCCGACAGCGCGTCCTCGTTCGGCAGGCCCAGCTTGCGGTGCTGGGAACCGGTCGTCACGATCACAGCCTTGGCTCGGTGCACCGTGCCGGCCGTGTCGGTCACCGTCTTGATGTCGCCGGTCAGGTCGACCGAGACGACATCGTCCGGAACGAGCTCGGCGCCGAAGCGCTCGGCCTGGGCCCGCATGTTGTCCATCAGGTCCGGGCCCATGATCCCGTCACGGAAGCCGGGGAAGTTCTCCACGTCAGTCGTGTTCATGAGCGCACCACCGGCGGTGACGGCCCCTTCGAAGACCAGCGGCTTCAGCGAGGCTCGCGCCGTATACAGCGCAGCCGTGTAGCCGGCGGGCCCGGAACCGATGATGATCACGTTACGGACGTCGCTCACGGGTTTCTTCCTCGTCTCTGCGGACTGCCTACTGCCTACGGGGGCCAGGTCTACGACCTCTCACCCCACCCAACGGATCCTACGGGGCGTGCATTCCCGAGGTGTCCGAGCGGCACGGGGGCGGTGTCAGGGACGAGGGTAGGCGTGGGTCAGCAGCACGTCCGCCTTGGCGGTCTTCCGGGTGGTGCAGGAGGCGTCGAGAACGTATGCCTGGACCTGGGAAGGGTTCGTGACGTGCGGCAGGACCACCAGGTAGGCGGCCTTGCCCTCGTAGGTCCCGGGCTCCGCGGCGAGAGCCCGGTCGTCGCGCCCGGTGCCCGCCTGGACGCAGGCCGGAACCGTCACGGCCTCTGCGGTGAACATCGTCGACGGCTGGTCGATCGAGGGAGGCTGCTTCTCGGTGCGGGCGGACTTGGGAGGCTCCGGAGCGGTCAGCAGCGCGTCCACCCGGTCCTCCACGGCCTTACCGGAGAACATCCCCTCATCGGGCGCGCTCACGGCGGCGTCCGCGGTCTTGGACCCGGAGGGGTCGTCCCCGGACCGACCGGCCTGGAAGAAGAGGACGGTGACTCCCATGGCCGCCGCGCCGAAGACCGCGCCGAGAACGGCGGTGCGCCGCCGACGCCGTGCCGGTCGCTGACGCCCTGGTCCTGTAGCGGCTCGGGGACGGCCCGCAGGGCGGTCGGTATGCACGGGCTCGGTGGGGACGGACGCGGGCGTTGTTTCACGTGAAACGTGCGCCCCGGCCTCTGCTGGGGCGGTGGCATCCAGCAGCGCCTCGGCGGCGAGGGCGGCGTCGATGCGCTCGGCGATGTCGGCCGGCATGCGAGCGGGGCCGGGGAGGGTGCCCAGCAGCCCCCGGATCTCCTCCAGGGAGGACCGGACATCGGCGCACAGCGCGCAGCCGTCGAGGTGCGCGCGTACGTCGGCCGTCCGGGACGGTGACAGCAGCCCCTCCGTGAGATCGGAGATCTCCGAGACGTCCGGGTGCTGAGTCGTGTCGGTCGTGGTCACGCGCGCCCACCTCCGCCCTTCACAGCAGCAGGATCACTCGGTCCTGCATCCCTTGGTCCCGACGCCGGTGGGACGGATGTCCCCGGCGTCCGGTTCCTTGCCCGGTCGGGGCCGTCGTTATCCACGGTGTCCCCGCGCAGATGAGTGAGCAGCGGGAGGAGCCTGGCTCTGCCCCGCGCGCAGCGGCTCTTCACGGTCCCTGTCGGTACGTCGAGGACGCGTGCCGCCTCGGCGACCGGATAGCCCTGCATGTCCACGAGGACCAGAGCGGCGCGCTGATCCGGCGGCAGCTTCCCGAGCGCGGCGAACAGCTCGCGGTGCAGGTCCTGTCGCTCCGCCGGAGCCTCGGCGGACTCGTGCGGCTCCAGGAGCTGCTCCAGGCGCTCGGTGTCGTCGACGGGCGAGGTCCTGCGGGAGGCGGCCTTGCGAGCCCGGTCGAGACACGCGTTCACGGTGATGCGGTGCAACCAGGTCGTGACGGCCGACTGACCGCGGAAGGTGTGGGCGGCCCGGAAGGCGGACACGAGGGCGTCCTGGACGGCGTCAGCGGCCTCCTCGCGGTCTCCGAGCGTACGCAGGGCGACGGCCCAGAGCCGGTCCCGGTGCCGGCGTACGAGTTCGCCGAAGGCGTCCGGATCGCCTGCCACATGGTGCGCCAGGAGGTCGTGGTCACTGAGACTCTCGGTCGCCCCGCTCGTCATGCCGCCACCTCCCCTCCACTGTCACCGTCGGCACCCGGCGTCGAGCCCGCAGGCTCAACCGAGCACCTTGATGCCGGAGATGCCGCCACGGTAGCCGCCTTCGCCGTCGCTCGGCAGCTCGGTGATGTGGACGAGCACGTAGCGCGTACGGATGGGCTTGTCCACGCTGGCCTTGAGGGTGTCGCCCACCGTCTCGAGTTCGGTCAAGCGGTGCGTGAAGTCGCCCGGCGCACGGGGGTCGGTCGCCCCTTCGTCAGCCGTGAGCACCTGTGCCTTCTGCCCGGCGCGGTACATGGTCACGTCGATGCCCCGGACGTTCTGCACGCTGCCGAGGTCGACGATGATCCCGCTGCCCTGCTTGCGGTTGGTCAGATTGCCGAAATTGGCGAAGGTGAAGTACTGGGGGGTGATCCAGGCGGTGTCGGCACTGTCGTCCACCGCGTTCGCCACCTCGTCCTCCTGTATTCCGGACCCTCCGGGCTTGTACTCACGGGCGTCGGAGATGTGCAGGGGTTGCGGGGGCTGCTGAGGCTTCTTCTGGTTCTGGCCGCCCGGAGAGGTCTGGGTGCCGGTCTCGCCGGTCTTCTCGTTGCTCCCCCGGTCGAGCAGCTTGTCGGCCACCTGCCAGCTGCCCAGCCCGAGGGCCGCGATGAGGAGTGCCGACACGGCCCACTTGAGGGCCTTGCCGGTACGGCTCTGCAACGGGGGAGGCGGCATCGGCGAGGCCACGGTGGCCGCCGCTCCGGTGCGCGACTGGGAACGGCCGTAGTTGCCCTGCTGGTAGGTCGTGCGCTGGTACTCGAGGGGCGTCGGGAACTCGGGCTCCGGCGGCCGGATGCGGGGCATGGCCGCGACGGCCTTGGCGAGTTCGTCGGGCGTGGTGCAGGGGGGCTCCTGGCGGGACGCGGTCGCTCCGTCGTTGACCAGGGCGCGCATGGCGATCTCGGACAGTCCGCGGTGCACGCCGGCCCGAACCTGGTCCGGGGGGATCAGCCCGACGCCCTTGGGCAGCCCCGACAGGCCGTAGGCGTCGTTCTCGTACGGCCAGCGCTTGGTCAGCGCCGCGTACAGCAGGGCGCCGATCGCCTCGGTGTCGGTGCGCTGGGGACGTTCGGCACTGATGCCGCGCAGGGCGGCGTTCACGGCGAGTCCGCGGATCCGGTACTGGCCGGTGGAGCTCCGCAGCACGGCGCTCGGCGTGAGCCGCAGGTGGGCGAGGCCCTCGCGGTGGGCGGCGGCCATGGCTTGGGAGACCTGGCTGACGAGTTGGTAGGCGTCGTGCGCTTCGAGCGGGCCGGCCGCGAGCAGCGCGGTGAGCTCGGTGGCGTCCGGCAGCCACTCGTGGACGACGTAGACGAGGTCGTTCTCCTCGACCGCGTCCAGGACCTGGACGAAGCGCGGGTCGCCGAGGAGTGCCGAGGAGCGTGCGGCGGCCAGCACCGAACGGGCCCTCGGGTGGTCGGCGGGGAGGATGTGGACCCCGACGGCCCGGCGCAGTTTCTCGTCGACGGCACGCCAACTGCTGAACCCGTCCAGACGGGTGACGCACTCCTCGAGCCGGTAGCGTCTGGCGAGTTTGTGGCCACTGTGGAGCTCGGGCGTCGTGATGAGGGTCTGCTCGCTGTCCCGCCGTTCGCCGTCGCTGTCCTGGGCGGACCGCTCCGCCGTGTCCTGCGCTTCCGCCACCCCGTCGCTCGCGGCCTCGTCCGCCTTGGCGGTCAGCGGGTCGTTTCCGCTGTTGTCGGCCACGTCGACGGCAGCCGTGCTACGTTCCGCCACCGTCGTTCCTGCCTCCCCATCCGTTGCGCCACATCCAACAGCCATGCCAATTGTGCCCACAGTCCGGCGCTATGCACGACACGCGGTCGCCCACGATGGTTGTGCCAGTCCTAGTTTCTAGCGTCCGAGACGCCCGCGCACCATGCCGACCATGGCGTTCAGCTCCGCGATCCGCATCTTCCGGGCCCCGACGTAGAACACGCCCATCAGTACGATCCCACCGCCCACGAGTGCCGCGAGCGACCCGAGGGCACCGTCACCCAGGGCCTTGAGGATCCCGAAGCCCGCGGCGCCGCCGAGGACCGCGCCGGGGACGGAGGCCATGCACAGCCTGGCGTAGGTGCGCACGACGTGCGCGCCGTCCAGGTCGCCGCCCAGCCTGTTGCGCAGCCGACGCCAGGCGACACCGACACCGACGGCGTACGCCAGACCGTAGGAGGCGGCCATGCCGACGACGGCCCACTTGGGAGGCAGCAGTACGTAGCAGGCCGCCGACGCCGCCGCGTTCACGGCGGCCACGATCACGGTGTTGTAGAAGGGCGTCCGGGTGTCCTCGTAGGCGTAGAAGCCGCGCAGGACGACGTACTGCACCGAGTAGGGGATCAGGCCGAGGCCGAAGGCCATCAGGATGAAGCCCATGCTCCGGGCGGCCTCGGTGCCGCTGGAGGCGTACAGCAGCGTGCACATCGGGACGCCGAGAGCCAGGAAGGTGAAGGCGACGGGCACGATCGCGACGGCGGAGTTCCGCAGCCCCTGGGAGATGTCGTCGCGGACGGCGCCCGCGTCGTTGTCGTGGGCGGCGCGCGAGATGCGCGGCAGCAGCGCGGCCATGACCGAGACGGTGATGATGGCCTGCGGCATGCCCCAGATCAACTGGGCGTTGGAGTACGCGAGGAAGCCGGCGCCGTCCTGGCCGGACGCCTTGCCCGCCGCCGTGGCCAGCTGCGTGACGACGACGACACCGGCCTGGTTGGCGAGGACGAACAGGACGGTCCACTTGGCGAGTTTGACCGTCTTGCCGAGGCCGTGGCCCTTCCAGTCGAAGCGGGGGCGGAAGCGGAAGCCGGCCTCGCGCAGGTACGGGATCATCGCCAGCGACTGGACCACCAGGCCGAGCAGCGTACCGATGCCCAGCAGGCGGATGCCCTCGTCGGGGATGGTCGTGACGCCCATCTCGGTCTCGGCGGAGGAGCCGTACACCCAGATGAACATGGCGAAGGTGAAGATCACGACGACGTTGTTGAGGACCGGGGTCCACATCATCGCGCCGAACCGGCCGCGGGCGTTGAGGATCTGACCCATCACCACGTGCACGCCCATGAAGAAGATGGTGGGCAGGCAGAAGCGGGCGAAGGTGACGGCCACACTGTTCGCGGAGGCGTCGCTCGCGATGGTGTCCGACATCGCCCGGATCAGCAGCGGGGCGCCGAACACCGCGATGGTGACGATCACGCCCAGCGCGACCATCACCAGCGTCAGCAGGCGATTGGCGTACGCCTCGCCGCCGTCCTCGTCGTCCTTCATCGAGCGGACGAGCTGGGGGACGAAGACCGAGTTGAGACCGCCACCGACGGTCAGGATGTAGATCATCGTCGGCAGGGTGGCCGCGATGGTGTAGGTGTCGCCCAGCAGCGCGGCCCCCAGGGCACCGGTGATCACCAGGCTGCGTACGAAGCCGGTGAGCCGGGAGACCAGCGTGCCGGCCGCCATCACGGCGCTCGACTTGAGCAGGCCCGACGCGCGACCGCCCGACTTCTTGGGGGCGGGCGCGGCAGCCGGTTCCGGTTCGGGCTCCCGGGGGGCCGGTGGCTGCCCGTGGGCCTGCTGGTCGCGGTACAGGTGCGCGAACGCGTCCGGCTCGGGCTGCTCATCGGCGGCGTGCGTGACGAGGTCGTCGACCCCGGTGAACTGAACGGTCCGGGCGTCGTCGCCGTACGGGAGGTGGCGGGACGGCCCGTCGGGCTCGGGCGGCGGGGTCTGCGCCCAGACCCGCGGGTCCGGGGCGTACTGCGGCGCCGCCGGCTGCTGGTAGAGCGGCGGCGGCTCCTCGTAGGTGCCGGGCGGCGGCGGAGGGTGCGCCGCTCGGTCGTAGAGCGCCTCGCCGACCGGGTCCTGCGCGGCGAGGTCGTGGCTGCCGTACGGGTCCTGCTCGTAGGCGTGCTGGACGTACGGGTCCGGGGCGGGCGGCGGGCCCGGGGGCGGGACATGGCCCGCCGGGGGGAACGTCCCCCCGGAAGGCGCGCTGCCGCCGCCCGCGCCTTGACCGCGGTCACCGTCGTACGGCGCGTTCATGGTTTACCCCACCTCATCGTCCCCGGCCGACCGGCCACGACATCGCTCAACGGTCCACTTTCTCACCCTGACCCGACGGGTCGGTGCTTTGTGCTCCGGTGTCCGGCACCGGGTCACTCGGCTGCTCGGGATCGTTGCTCTGCGCAGTCGCATCGCCGGCCCCGGGGGTGGCGCCCGGACCGGACGCCGACGGCGTCTCCGCCTCGGTGCCGGGTTCGTCGACCGCGTCCGCCTCGCGCGCCGCGGCGCGCTTGCGGTGGGTGTACATCCTGATGCCGGCGAGAGCCAGCAGCAGGAAGCCGCCGGCGATCACCAGCATCACGGTCGGCGTGATCTCGGAGACCTTCACCGTGAAGATCATCGGCTTGCCGTACGGCTTGCCGTCCTCCGTGTACAACTGGGCCGTCATCGGGACCGGACCATTGGCGTTGGCGGACGCCGTGAACTTCACCGACTGGCTGTGCCCGCCGGCGATCTTCACCGGCAGCTCCGTCACGGCGTTGCCGCCGTTCAGCTTCAGACGGGTCGGCTTGGTCGACGTCAGCCGCAGCACCAGGTGCTCGACGTCCTGCAACAGCTGGTTCTGCACCGTGACCGGGATGGTGGCGCTGCGTCCCGAGAGCGTGAGGTCGGACTTGTCGATCAGCTGGACCTCGGAGGTGAGGTCCAGCAGATGGACCTGCACGCTCTCCCGGTAGGCCGACGCCGGCTGGGCGCGGCCGCGCCAGGACGTCGACATCTCCCTGTTGATCGCGTTGCCGAAGGGCGTGACGACCCGGGACGCCGTCGTCAGGATGACCTTGAAGTTGTCCAGGCTGTCCTGGGTGATCTTCATGTCCTGGAAGGTCTGGACGGGCAACTCGCGCTTGCGGAGCTTGGCCGGGTACTTCCTGGCGCCCGGGACCTTCGTCGTCGCCCGGTCGTCGGGCTTGGCCGCCGCCGCCGTGAGCAGGTCGCTGGGCTGTGTCCAGCGCTGTGCGGACAGGGCCCGCAGCGCGGTGGCCATCGACTGGGCCTGCGCGGCGGTCGGCATCCGCTGCGGGGCGACCACGATGCTGCGCAGCTTGCCCGGCTGCTGCTGGGTCACGGCCAGGGTGTGGGCGAGGAACTGCTGGACGGCGAGGGTGGAGTTCCCCGCCCGGGTCATGTCGCCCTCGAACACCGTGGACAGCGACGCGTCGGCCACGACGGCGGTGGTTCCACCGCCGATGGGTCGTGCGGCGTTGGGCGTGTAGGGCAGTTCGTCCCGGATGCTGTCGCTGCGGGCGATCACCTTGTCGGCGCCGGCTGAGGTGGCGATGTCGATGATCGACGGGTCGACCGCTCCGTCGACCGGCCAGGCGAAGTCGACGGACGGCTTCACATGGAGGATCGTCTCGACCGTGCTCTCGGCCACCTGGGTCGCCGGCTGGAGATGACTCAGCGAGCCGGAGACGTCCTTGCCCCGATGGGCGAGGGACGCCAGGTCCGGGTCGGCGTAGGGCAGGGCCACCACCTTGTCGCCCTGCACCGCCTTGTCCAGGCTGTTCAGCCACTGCTTGGCGATGGCCTGGTTCTTGCCGGGTACGCGCTCGTCATCGGCCTTGATCTGATAGTTCCGCGTCATCGCATCGACGGTGGCGAGCAGGTCCGGGTCGACGACCCAGGTGACGGGGAGCTCCGCGCCGAGCGCCACCAGCCGCTCCAGCCGGCCGCCCGGAGCCAGCTCCGCGGCCAGGTCGTCGTCCTCGAACACCGGCGTCTGCTGGTCGTCCGAGCCGGTCTCCGCGGACAGGTGCGTCGAGGAGATCAGCGGCCAGAGATAGGTGACCTGCGTCTTCTTCTCGGTCGCCTCGGGCTGCCAGGGCAGGAGGGTCCGTTCGATTCCCAGCACCTGGTCGTAGCGGGCACTCCCCGTCCGGCCCGTGAGGGAGACCCCGAGCTGGTACACGCCCTCGTCGTCGAGGCCCAGCTTCTCGACCGGTACGGCGATGCTGAAGTCCTTGCTGATGCCGGCGGCGAGCTGCGGGATCTTGATGCTGTACGGGCCGCCGAGCGCCGCGCCGTCGTCGCCGGGCCTGAAGCCGGTGCGCTTGGCCACCGCGTCGATCTCGCCCCGGTTGGCCATCCGGGACCCGAGCCGCAGGTCGACCTTCGCCGCGTTCACCGTCTCCTTGCCCTCATTCGTCACGGTGCCGCTGATCGTGAGGGTGTCCCCCTCGACCGGCGTGGTGGGCGTCACCGTGTCCAGGGACACATCGACCGTCCGGGACGGGGACGCCTTCTCGGCGGCGGACGCGGGCGTGGCGGGGACGTACAGCAGGGTCGCCAGGACCGGCGCACTCACGAGGGCGGAGGCCGCGCGCCGTAGCCACCGCCGGGCAGGAGAGCGACTCGTGCTCTGGAAGTCTGCCGCCTCGGCCACGCGCTCGCCCGTCCTCGTTCGTCTGTTGCCGTTGGTGGTTCGTCGGTTCCTGCGTCCACGCATGGTAACGAGGAGCGCCGCGGCTAAGTGCCGCGGACTGCTCCACATGATCGGGCACACGGGGGCCCGGAGGAAGCGGGGAGCAGGGGCTCGAGGCCGCTGAAAACCGGGACGCCGCCCCGGGCCGGGGCACGTACCCTTTTCTGTTGTGCCGAACGCCAACGAAGACAACCCGACTGCACTGAGCCAGGCGCAACACCGCGCGGTCAGTGAACTACTGCGTGTGTCCCCCGCTGCCGATGATCTCGCCCGCCGTTTCCGGGAGGCGGGCTTCCGCCTCGCCCTGGTCGGCGGATCGGTACGGGACGCACTGCTCGGCAGGCTCGGCAATGACCTGGACTTCACCACCGACGCCCGGCCCGAGGACGTGCTGAAGATCGTCCGGCCGTGGGCCGACGCGGTGTGGGAGGTCGGCATCGCCTTCGGCACGGTGGGCGTGCAGAAGGCCGCCCGTGTCGGAGACACGGATCAGGTCTTCCAGATCGAGATCACGACATACCGCTCAGAGGCGTACGACAGGACCTCCCGCAAGCCGGAGGTGTCCTACGGGGACTCCATCGAGGAGGACCTGGTCCGCCGCGACTTCACCGTCAACGCGATGGCCGTCGCCCTGCCGGAGAAGGAGTTCATCGACCCGCACGGCGGGCTGGAGGACCTGGCCGGCCGCGTGCTGCGGACACCGGGAACGCCGGAGGAGTCCTTCTCCGACGACCCGCTGCGCATGATGCGCGCGGCACGCTTCGCCGCGCAGCTGGATTTCGAGGTCGCTCCTGAGGTCGTGGACGCGATGAAGCGGATGGCCGAGCGGATCGAGATCGTCTCCGCCGAGCGGGTACGGGACGAGTTCAACAAGCTGATCCTCTCCGCCGGCCCCCGCACGGGGCTGGGCCTGCTGGTCGACAGCGGGCTCGCCCAGCGGGTGCTGCCGGAGCTGCCCGCGCTGCGACTCGAAAGCGACGAGCACCACCGGCACAAGGACGTCTACGAGCACTCGCTCACCGTGCTGGAGCAGGCCATCGACCTCGAAGAGGATGGCCCCGACCTGGTGCTCCGGCTTGCGGCGCTCCTGCACGACATCGGCAAGCCGCGTACGCGCCGCTTCGAGTCCGACGGGCGGGTCTCCTTCCACCACCACGAGGTGGTCGGCGCGAAGATGACCAAGAAGCGCATGGTCGCGCTCAAGTACTCCAACGAGATGGTCAAGGACGTCTCGCGCCTGGTGGAGCTGCATCTGCGCTTCCACGGGTACGGCACCGGCGAATGGACCGACTCCGCGGTACGCCGCTATGTGCGCGACGCAGGGCCGCTGCTGAGCCGGCTGCACAAGCTGACCCGCTCGGACTGCACCACCCGGAACAAGCGCAAGGCGGCCGCCCTCTCCCGCGCGTACGACGGGCTGGAGGAGCGGATCGCGAAGCTTCAGGAGCAGGAAGAGCTGGATGCCATCCGGCCCGACCTGGACGGCAACGAGATCCAGGAGGTCCTCGGTATCCGTCCGGGGCCGGCGGTCGGCCAGGCGTACAAGTTCCTCCTGGAGCTGCGCCTGGAGAACGGACCCATGGAGCACAGTGACGCCGTCGCCGCACTCAGGGAGTGGTGGGCCGGGCAGAACTGAGCGCGGGGAAGCCGGGTCGTGTTTCACGTGAAACATGACCGGGCCGCCCGCTGACTGTGGGGTGGTGTTTCACGTGAAACACCACCCCTTCGCGTCAGAGCACGGCGTCCCTGCGCCTCCAGTGCTCCAGCGCGGTGGCGACGACGGCGTACAGGGCAGCGGTCATGACGACCAGCGGGACGGATCGGCCGTCCGGGGGCAGCATGAGGGCGGAGATCCCGGCCGCGCCGACGAAGGCCGTGTTGTAGAGGACGTCGTACAGCGAGAAGACCCGCCCCCGGTAGGCATCGTCCACCGCCAGCTGCACCACCGTGTCCGTGGCGATCTTGGAGCCCTGGGTGACGAGCCCGAGCACGAAGGCGGCGACCAGTATGGGCGTGGGGGCGAAGAGCAACGCCAGCGCCGGTGTCAGCACCGCGGCCGAAGCGGCGCACCACACCATCCAGCCGCTTCGCCTCAGCCGTTCGACTGCCCAGGGCGACAACACGGCGGCGGCGAAGAACCCCGCCCCCGAGGCGCCGACCGCCAGCCCCAGCAGGGCGAGCCCCTCCGACTCGGTCGACGACCAGGCGTATCGGCAGAGCATCAGCACCATCACGGTCAGCGCGCCGTAGCAGAAGCGCATCACCGTCATCGCGACGAGCACCCGGGCAGCCGCCCGCCGCCGAGCGAGGTGGCGCACCCCGCTGACCAACCCCTTGGCCGTCGAGGCCAGGGCGGCGCCGAGCCGGGGCTGCACTCCGTCCGGGTCGGGGCCGAGCAGTTCGCGGCCCATGCGCAGGGAGGCGAGGGCCGAGCCCAGGTAGAGGCCGGCGCCCAGCAATACCACCGCGGCGTCGGAACCGGAGCCGGCCAGTCGCACGACAAAGGCGAGCCCGCCACCCGCCGTCGCGGCGAGTGTGCCGGCGGTGGGCGAGAGCGAGTTGGCCATCACGAGCCGGCTGGGGTCCACGACCCGGGGCAGGGCCGCCGAAAGCCCGGCGAGGACGAACCGGTTGACGGCCGTGACGGAGAGCGCCGACGCGTAGAACAGCCAGTCCGGTACGGAGGCCAGGATGAGGAACGCCGTGCCGGTGGCGAGCAGGGCGCGCAGCAGATTGCCGTAGAGGAAGACCTGGCGGCGCGGCCACCGGTCCAGCAGGACACCCGCGAACGGGCCGACGAACGAGTACGGCAGCAGCAGGACCGCCATGGCGGCGGCGATCGCCGCGGGGGAGGTCTGCCTCTCGGGGGAGAAGACGACGTACGCGGCGAGCGCGACCTGGTAGACGCCGTCGGCGCACTGGGAGAGCAGTCGTACGGCCAGCAGGCGGCGGAAGTCCGTCAGGCGCACGAGTACGCGCAGGTCACGTACGACAGGCATGGCAGCAAGGGTCACATACGCCGAAGGTCCCCGGGCAGATGCCACGGAGACCTTCGGCGGTGGGGTGGAGCTTTAGCGCTCGACCTCGCCCTTGATGAACTTCTCGACGTTCGTACGGGCCTCGTCGTCGAAGAACTGGACCGGCGGGGACTTCATGAAGTACGAGGACGCGGAGAGGATCGGGCCGCCGATGCCGCGGTCCTTTGCGATCTTCGCGGCGCGCAGGGCGTCGATGATGACACCCGCCGAGTTCGGGGAGTCCCAGACCTCGAGCTTGTACTCCAGGTTCAGCGGGACGTCACCGAAGGCACGGCCCTCGAGGCGGACGTACGCCCACTTGCGGTCGTCCAGCCAGGCCACGTAGTCCGAGGGACCGATGTGGACGTTGTCCTCGCCGAGGTCCCGGTCGGGGATCTGGGAGGTGACGGCCTGCGTCTTGGAGATCTTCTTGGACTCCAGGCGCTCGCGCTCGAGCATGTTCTTGAAGTCCATGTTGCCGCCGACGTTCAGCTGCATCGTGCGGTCCAGGACGACGCCCCGGTCCTCGAACAGCTTCGCCATGACGCGGTGCGTGATGGTGGCGCCGACCTGCGACTTGATGTCGTCACCGACGATCGGGACGCCGGCCTCGGTGAACTTGTCCGCCCACTCCTTGGTGCCGGCGATGAAGACCGGAAGGGCGTTGACGAAGGCGACCTTGGCGTCGATGGCGCACTGGGCGTAGAACTTCGCGGCGTCCTCGGAGCCGACCGGCAGGTAGCAGACGAGGACGTCGACCTGCTTGTCCTTGAGGACCTGGACGACGTCGACCGGGGCCTCGGGGGACTCCTCGATGGTCTGGCGGTAGTACTTGCCCAGGCCGTCCAGGGTGTGGCCGCGCTGGACGGTCACGCCCGTCGACGGCACGTCGCAGATCTTGATGGTGTTGTTCTCGCTGGCGCCGATGGCGTCCGCGAGGTCAAGACCCACCTTCTTCGCGTCCACGTCGAAGGCGGCCACGAACTCGACGTCCCGTACGTGGTACTCGCCGAACTGCACGTGCATCAGACCCGGCACCTTGGCCGCCGGGTCGGCGTCCTTGTAGTACTCGACGCCCTGCACGAGCGAGGCGGCGCAGTTGCCCACGCCGACGATGGCTACGCGAACCGAACCCATTCCGGTTGCTCCCTGTGTTGATCTTCGAAGCCCTGCGGGTCGCAGGGCCTCACTTGGCGGTGTCGTCGGACGGATCCGGCCGGGTACTGCCCCCGTGCCGGGGCAGGCCGCCCGTGTCTCCAGATGTGTCGTCCTGCTGAGCATCGGCCGAGCCCTCGGGGGCCTGGCCGGCCTTCGGGCTCCCGGGGCCGGACCGTCGCTGGTCCCGCCCCGCCCGCTCGCTCTCGATGAGCTCGTTCAGCCAGCGCACTTCGCGCTCCACGGACTCCATGCCGTGCCGCTGCAGCTCGAGCGTGTAGTCGTCCAGGCGCTCCCGGGTACGGGCCAGGGAGGCGCGCATCTTCTCCAGGCGCTCCTCCAGGCGGCTGCGCCGGCCTTCCAGCACCCGCATCCGCACCTCGCGCTCCGTCTGACCGAAGAAGGCGAACCGGGCGGCGAAGTGCTCGTCCTCCCAGGAGTCCGGTCCGGTGTGGGACAGGAGCTCCTCGAAGTGGTCCTTACCTTCGGCCGTCAGCCGGTAGACGATCTTGGCGCGGCGCCCCGCGAGGGAGGCGGCGAGGGCGTCCTCGGGGGCACTGCCCGGTTCCTCGATCAACCAGCCGTTTGCGACCAGCGTCTTGAGGCAGGGGTACAGGGTGCCGTAACTGAAGGCCCGGAAGATCCCCAGCGACGTGTTGAGCCGCTTGCGCAGCTCGTACCCGTGCATCGGGGCTTCGCGGAGCAGGCCGAGGACGGCGAACTCGAGGATGCCGGATCGCCTGCTCATCCGTCGCCCTCCTCCGCTCTCGCCGGCTCGTACACCGTGGCTCTTATGCCGTGCTGATGTATCGACTCGATACATCCTGACGATAGAACGGCCCGGCACCCCCGACAAGGGCGGTTAGGGTGAGCGGCGTCACATAGTCAATTCGCAGTAAACGACTTGCCTGATTTGGGATGAACTTCGGTCCTCAGGGGTTTTTGAGCGTGCGTAGTCTGTGCGGCATGCACACCAGTGGGAACCAAGCGATGCCGGTAGGCGTCCTCGTTCTGAGTGCATCGCGGATGAGCCCCAGCCAGGGCTGGTCCGTAACCATTTCGGGGGGACCGGAACCCAGCTGCCGCTTCCAGGCGTACTCGCCTGCCCGAGGAGTAGTCGTTCGATGAGCGAGCACCGTCGCAAACCGCCGCAGCCGCAGGGCGGCGGACGTGCCGCGGCCAGGCGAGCCGCCCAGCAGCCCTCAGGCCGCAGGGCGGCCCAGGCGCGGGGAACCAGAACAGGATCTCCTGCCGACCCGTACGGCGGCGGCGAGGAGCGCGCGTACGGCAGTCGCGCCGAGGCCCGCCGGGCCGCCCAGCGCGGCGGCCGCCGGCGTGGTGCCGAGACCGCCGCCGCGGCCGCCGGGGGGCGTGGCGCGCGGGGAGGGGAGCCGGGCAGGAAGCGGCTGATCGACTACCCGCGCCACGACAAGTACGGGTGGCGTCGCTGGGTGCCGTCCTGGAAGCTCGTGGGCGGTATGTCCCTGGGGTTCGCGGCCACGGTCCTGGGCGGGGCGACGGTGGTGTACTCCATGGTGGAGGTGCCGCAGGCGGTCAAGATCGCGACGGCGCAGAACAATGTGTACCTCTACGCCGACGGCACCCAGATGGCCGCCACCGGTGGTGAGATCAACCGGCAGATCCTCGACTTCGAGCAGATCCCCAAGGACATGCAGAACGCGGTCGTCTCGGCCGAGAACAAGACGTTCTGGCGCGACAAGGGCGTCGACCCGAAGGGCATCGGCCGGGCCTTCTACAACATGGCCATGGGCGAGCAGACCCAGGGCGGCTCCACCATCACCCAGCAGTACGTGAAGAACGCGATGCTGGACGACCAGAGCCAGACGGTGAGCCGCAAGGCCAAGGAACTCTTCATCTCCCTCAAGGCCGGTATGGAGGGGGACAAGGAGGAGGTCATGGCGGGCTACCTGAACACCTCCTACTACGGGCGCGGGGCGTACGGCATCCAGGCCGCGGCGCGGACGTACTACGAGAAGGACGCCAAGGAGCTCAACGCCAGCGAGTGTGCCTTCCTCGCCGCGCTGCTGAAGGGCGCCACCTACTACGACCCGGCCGGTTCGGTGGACATCGACCCGCGGGCCACTCCCGAGGCCAACACGACGGCGGCCACCAAGCGGTGGAAGTGGATCCTCGACGAGATGGTCAAGGACGGCCACCTGGACGCCGCGGAGCGAGCCAAGTACAACGAGTTCCCGATGCCGGAGCCGCCGAAGAAGCAAGCCCGCCTCAGCGGCCAGGTGGGTTACATGGTGGACCTCGCCAAGGCGTTCGTCATCAACAACAACGATGTGGGCATCACGGCGAAGAAGCTGTCCCAGGGCGGCTACGAGATCCGCACGACCTTCGACCGGAAGAAGGTCGAGGCGCTGAGGCTGGCCGTCGAAAAGGTCGAGAAGGCCAACATCGACCCGGAGAAGCGACCCGACACGGACACCCACGTCCAGTTCGGCGGAGCCTCCGTCGACCCGAGGACGGGCGCGATCGTCGCCATCTACGGCGGCTCCGACGCGACCAAGCACTTCACCAACAACGCCGACCAGACCGGTGCCCAGGTCGGCTCGACGTTCAAGCCCTTCGTGCTGGCCGCCGCCATGGAGTACGGCGTCCGCGACCCCAACGGGGAGGCGGTGCAGGGCCCGGAGCAGCGGCGCACGGTCGATCCGGACAAGACGTACTACAACGGCCAGAACAAGCTCAAGATCAAGAAGTATGACGGCAGCGTCTGGCACAACGAGGACGGGGAGGAGTGGCTCCAGGTCAACGACGGCGACCAGAGCTACGGGGACATCAACCTTCGCGAGGCGATGATCCACTCGGCCAACTCACCGTTCGTGCAACTGGGCATGGACGTCGGCATCGAGGAGGTCAGGCAGACGGCGATCGCGGCCGGCCTGCGCAAGGAGAGCCTGGTCGCGGCGAACGTGCCGTCCTTCTCGATCGGCATCTCCGACCCGAGCGCCATCCGCATGGCGGGTGCCTACGCCACCTTCGCGGCCAACGGCAAGCAGCGTGACCCGTTCTCCGTGACGGAGGTGAAGAAGCGCGGCGAGACGATCTTCAAGCACGAGGCCAAGACCGAGCAGGCCTTCTCGTCCGCCATCGCCAGCAACGTCACCGACGTCCTGAAGGACGTCGTCGAGGACCCCGAGGGCACCGGTAACAACGCGGCCATCCCGGGTCGTCAGGTCGCCGGCAAGACCGGTACGACCGACGGCAACAAGTCCGCCTGGTTCGTCGGCTACACGCCGCAGCTGGCCACCGCCATCGACATGTACCGGATGGACGACAACGCGGCGAACAAGAACCGCAAGTTCCTGAAGATGTTCGGCACGGGCGGTCAGCAGAAGATCCACGGTTCGTCGTTCCCGTCCGAGATCTGGCAGAAGTACATGTCGGCGGCGCTCAAGGGCGAGGAGGTCATGCGCTTCCCCGAGCCGGAGCCGCTGGAGGCCGACACCGTCTACGGCGGCGGCGCCAAGAGCCCCGAGCCCACGCCTTCGAAGTCTCCTTCGCCGACACCGTCCCAGACGCCGTCCCAGAGCCCGTCGCCCACCCCGTCGCAGTCGGAGAGCTCCAAGCCGGCGGAGCCCTCGTGCGGACCCTTCGACTGGGACTGCGCCAACGAGGACGGCGGCCAGAACGGCGGCCAGGACGGTGGCCAGGTCGAGGGCCAGGACGGGGGTGGCGGCACCGACACCGGCGGTACGGACGACGGCGGCGCCACCACCGGCGGGGTCAGTCCCAGTCCGTCGGTGACCACCGGCGGCACCACCAACGGCAATGGCAACGGTGGCGGCAACGGCAGTTGGTTCGGCGGAACGGAGGGCTAGCGCCCGGCGTTCCCCACCGCCGCCCGGGGCAGCGGGGCGAGGGCCGCCGCACCGGAGTGCGCACAGCGCGTGCGTACGCCGGACGCGGCGGCCCTCGTCGTTGTCCACAAGTGCCGGAGGGGGCCGGAGCCGTCCGGGGAGCGTTGTCCACAGGCCGACGACCGCCCACAGCCGCGTACGGCAGGATGTCCCCATGCCGAGCCCACACAAGACGACGAGCGCCCCTCAGGACCGGCCCGTCGTGGCCCCGACCCGGCGGGACGAGGTCGCAGCCGCCGGCAGCGAGCTGATCGGCGGCCCGCTCGGCCGCTCGGCGCGGCTCGGCGGCGGCGGGCTCACGCCCGTCCGGGTGATCGCCCTCGTCACGATCGGGATGTTCGCGCTCGGCATGGTGCAGAAGCTGCCCTGCTACAACTGGGCGTGGTTCCGGGGCACCAGCTCGCAGTACACCCACGCCTGCTACTCCGACATCCCGCACCTGTTCATCGGGCGGGGCTTCGCCGACGGACTGATCCCGTACTTCGACCGCCTCGGCGGCGACATGGAGTACCTCGAGTACCCGGTGCTGACCGGCCTGTTCATGCAGGTCGCGTCATGGCTGACGCTGCCCTTCGACGGGGACCTGCAGTACCGCGAGCAGATGTACTGGATGGTCAACGCGGGCATGCTGATGGCCTGCGCCGCCGTCCTCGCCGTCTGCGTCGCCCGCACGCACCGGCACCGCCCCTGGGACGCCCTGCTGGTCGCCCTGGCGCCCGCCTTCGCCCTCACCGCCACCATCAACTGGGACCTGCTCGCCCTGGCGCTCACCGCCGTCGCCATGCTGATGTGGTCCCGCGGGCGGGCCCTCGCCTTCGGGATCTTCCTGGGTCTCGCCACCGCCGCCAAGTTCTACCCGTTCCTGCTCCTCGGGCCGCTGCTGCTGCTGTGCTGGCGGGCCTGGAAGTGGCGGGAGTTCGGGGCAGCCGTGCTGGGCACGGCCGCCTCGTGGCTCGCGGTGAACGTCCCGGTGATGCTGCTGGCGCCCGAGGGGTGGAAGAAGTTCTACACCTTCAGCCAGGAGCGGGGCATCGACTTCGGCTCCTTCTGGCTGGTCATCACCCAGCGCACGGGCGCGAACATCACGCCGGAGGCCGTCAACACGTACGCCAGCGTGCTGATGGCGCTGGCCTGCCTCGGGATCGCCGCCCTGACGCTGACCGCGCCGCGCCGGCCCCGCTTCGCCCAACTGGCCTTCCTGGTGATCGCGGCGTTCATCCTCACCAACAAGGTCTACTCGCCGCAGTACGTGCTGTGGCTGATCCCGCTCGCCGCGCTGGCCCGGCCGCGCTGGCGGGACTTCTTGGTCTGGCAGGCCTGCGAGGTCATGTACTTCACCGGCATCTGGATGTACCTCGCGTACACGACGAGCGGCAACAAGCAGGGGTTGCCGACGGAGGGCTACCAGTTCGCGATCGTCCTGCACCTGGCCGGGACGCTGTTCCTGTGCGCCATGGTGGTGCGGGACATCCTGATGCCCGAGCGGGACGGGGTCCGGCGCGACGGGACGGACGACCCGTCCGGGGGCGTCCTGGACCGCGCCGGGGACGTCTTCGTCCTGGGCCGGGCCGCCCGCCCGCCGCAGCACACCGCACACGCGGTCCAGGGGCCGCGTGTGGAGTGGGGCGTCGTACGAAGGTGAGAGGCGCCGGACCGGCCCCCACCGGCCGGGTGGAGGCGCGTCCGGCGCCTGGCGTCCGGCGCCCGTGGTGTCCGGTGGCTGTGGTGTCCGGCGCCCGTGGTGCCTGTGGGTCCGTGGGGCCCGGCGGGCCTACCGCTCGACCAGGCGGTCGAACTGGGTCGTGGTGTGCCGCAGGTGGGCGACCAGCTCGTCGCCGACCTTCGGCTCCTGGGCGTCGGACGGGACGAACAGGATCGACACCTGCATGTGCGGCGGCTCGGCGAACCAGCGCTGCTTGCCCGCCCATACGAACGGCGACAGGTTGCGGTTCACGGTCGCCAGACCGGCTCGCGCCACGCCCTTGGCGCGCGGCATCACGCCGTGCATCGCCTTCGGCGCCTCCAGGCCCACGCCGTGGGAGGTGCCGCCGGCCACGACGACCAGCCAGCCGTCGGACGCCGCCTTCTGCTGGCGGTAGCCGAAACGGTCACCCTTGGCCACGCGCGTGACGTCCAGGACCGCGCCGCGGTACTCCGTCGCCTCGTGGTCGCCGAGCCACAGCCGCGTACCGATGCGCGCCCGGAACCGGGTCTGCGGGAACTGCTGCTGGAGCCGCGCCTGCTCGTCGGCCTTGAGGTGGCTGACGAACATGGTGTGCAGCGGCAGCCGGGCCGCACGCAGCCGGTCCATCCAGCCGATGACCTCCTCGACGGCGTCGGTGCCGTCCGTGCGGTCCAGCGGCAGATGCAGGGCGAAGCCCTCGAGGCGTACGTCCTCTATGGCGGCGTGCAGCAGGCCGAGCTCGTGCTCGCCGATGCCGTGCCGCTTCATCGAGCTCATGCACTCGATGACGACCCGGGCGCCGACGAGGGCGTGGACGCCGTCCACGGACGACACCGAGCGGATCACCCGGTCCGGCAGCGGAACCGGCTCCTCGCCGCGCCGGAACGGGGTGAGGACCAGCAGGTCACCGCCGAACCAGTCCTTGACGCGGGCCGCCTCGTAGGTGGTGCCGACGGCGAGCATGTCGGCCCCGAAGCGGGACACCTCCTCGGACAGGCGCTCGTGGCCGAATCCGTAACCGTTGCCCTTGCACACCGGGACCAGGCCCGGGAACTGGTCGATCACGGACTTCTGGTGCGCCCGCCAGCGAGCGGTGTCGACGTAGAGGGAGAGCGCCATGGCCGGCCCGGAACCTTTCTGTGGCTGCGGTGTGTCAGAGGTGTGTACGAGACTACGGAACGTCAGCGGCGGGACATGTACATGTCGAGCGCCTTGTGCAGCAGCTTGTTCAGCGGGAAGTCCCACTCGCCGATGTACTCGACGGCCTCGCCGCCGGTGCCCACCTTGAACTGGATGAGGCCGAAGAGGTGGTCCGTCTCGTCCAGCGAGTCGCTGATGCCGCGCAGGTCGTAGACGGTGGCGCCCATCGCGTAGGCGTCGCGCAGCATCCGCCACTGCATGGCGTTCGACGGCCGGACCTCGCGGCCGATGTTGTCGGAGGCACCGTAGGAGTACCAGACGTGCCCACCGACCACGAGCATGGTGGCCGCCGACAGGTTCACGCCGTTGTGGCGCGCGAAGTAGAGCCGCATGCGGTTGGGGTCCTCGTTGTTGAGGACGGTCCACATGCGCTGGAAGTACGACAGCGGGCGGGGCCGGAACCGGTCGCGCACGGCGGTGATCTCGTACAGCCGCTGCCACTCGGCGAGGTCCTCGTAACCGCCCTGGACGACCTCGACGCCGGCCTTCTCGGCCTTCTTGATGTTGCGACGCCACAACTGGTTGAAGCCCTTGAGGACGTCGTCGAGCGAACGGTTCGCCAGCGGCACCTGGAAGACGTAGCGCGGCTGTACGTCGCCGAAGCCGGCGCCGCCGTCCTCGCCCTGCTGCCAGCCCATCTTGCGCAGGCGGTCGGACACCTCGAAGGCGCGCGGCTCGATGTGCGAGGCCTCGACGTCGCGCAGGCGCTTCACGTCCGGGTCCTGGATGCCGGACTTGATCGCGGCCGCGTCCCAGCGGCGGATCACCACCGGCGGGCCCATCTTCACCGAGAAGGCACCCTGGTTCTTCAGGTGCGCCAGCATCGGCTGCAGCCAGTCGTCCAGGTTGGGCGCGTACCAGTTGATCACCGGGCCCTCCGGCAGGTACGCGAGGTAGCGCTTGATCTTCGGGAGCTGGCGGTAGAGCACCAGGCCGGCACCGACCAGCTGGCCGTCCTTGTCGAACCAGCCAAGGTTCTCCGAACGCCACTCGGTCTTCACATCAGCCCATGCGGGGACCTGGCAGTGGCTCGCCGCAGGCAGGGTCTGGATGTACGCCAGATGCTGCTCTCGGCTGATGGTCCTCAGGGTCAGGCTCATGCGGGGCGCTCCTCGGCAGGTGTGTCCCCATGGGTACAGGGGCTCCGGCTCTCGCGCGAAGCCTACTGGCACCGGGGGAGCGCCCCGACTGGCCGTACGCCAGGAGGGCCTAACCGAGCACGCCGCCGAAGAGGCCGCCGTGGGCCATTCCGAGCCCCAGACCGATCGCCGAGGCCCCCATGCCGATGATCAGCAGGGTGCGCTCGCGTGTCGTCTCGGAGACGTACTGGCCGTAGGCGCCGGTGACGATGCCGATCAGGCCCGCCCACGAGCTGATCAGGTGGAGGCTGTGGAACTGGGCCGTGATGAAGGCGACGGCTCCCAGCACCAGGGTCACCGCCATCAGCGTGTCCTGGAGCGGATGGGGCTTGCCGTCCGTGGCGAGGAGGGACGAGGTGGGGTGACGGTGGAATGCCTGTGCCATGAGATACCTCCTGGCTGTGCCGGAAGGCGGCGCATCGTAGCGCCGCACGCACCCGATGTGTACAGATTGCGTCCCCTGGCCACCGGATTTCAACCGGAAGCCGGTGTACGGGTAGTCTGTACGGTCTGCACCGGTGTCTGCCCATGCCCTGATCCGGATCCCTCATTCCTGAGGGTGATTGTCAGTGGTGGCCGATACCGTTGCTCACGCATCACGACCCTCCTGCCACGGAACGACCGTGGCCGCTGAGTCCAAAGGAGGTGGGTTCCACATGCGTCACTACGAGGTGATGGTCATCCTCGACCCCGATCTCGAGGAGCGCGCTGTCTCCCCGCTGATCGAGAACTTCCTCTCCGTCGTCCGTGAGGGCAACGGAAAGGTCGAGAAGGTCGACACCTGGGGCCGTCGTCGTCTCGCTTACGAGATCAAGAAGAAGCCCGAGGGCATCTACTCGGTCATCGACCTGCAGGCCGAGCCTGCGGTCGTCAAGGAGCTCGACCGCCAGATGAACCTGAACGAGTCGGTCCTCCGGACCAAGGTCCTCCGTCCCGAAACCCACTGAGCCCTCTCGCTCAGAGGTATTCGGGTTCGAGTAGCAGCAGCAAGCAGCCAGAAGCAATCCCGCCGAGAGGTTCCCCATGGCAGGCGAGACCGTCATCACGGTCGTCGGCAATCTTGTCGACGACCCCGAGCTGCGCTTCACCCCGTCCGGTGCGGCGGTCGCGAAGTTCCGCGTCGCGTCCACTCCCCGCACCTTCGACCGTCAGACCAATGAGTGGAAGGACGGCGAGAGCCTGTTCCTGACCTGCTCGGTCTGGCGCCAGGCGGCGGAGAACGTCGCCGAGTCTCTTCAGCGAGGCATGCGCGTCGTCGTGCAGGGCCGGCTGAAGCAGCGGTCGTACGAGGACCGCGAGGGCGTCAAGCGCACGGTCTACGAGCTGGACGTCGAGGAAGTCGGCCCCAGCCTCAAGAACGCCACGGCCAAGGTCACCAAGACCACGGGCCGGGGCGGTCAGGGCGGCCAGGGCGGCTACGGCGGCGGCCAGCAGGGCGGCGGCAACTGGGGCGGTGCCCCGGGTGGTGGCCAGCAGGGTGGCGGCGCTCCCGCCGACGACCCGTGGGCGACCAGTGCGCCGGCCGGTGGCCAGCAGCAGGGCGGCGGAGGCAGCTGGGGCGGAAGCTCCGGTGGCTCCGGCGGCGGCTACTCGGACGAGCCCCCCTTCTAGACCCCTCCAGGGCTTCAGGGTTCAGGCTCGTACCCCACTTCTTGATCACACAGGAGATACACCATGGCGAAGCCGCCTGTGCGCAAGCCGAAGAAGAAGGTCTGCGCATTCTGCAAGGACAAGACCGCGTACGTGGACTACAAGGACACGAACATGCTGCGGAAGTTCATTTCCGACCGCGGCAAGATCCGTGCCCGCCGCGTTACCGGCAACTGCACGCAGCACCAGCGTGACGTCGCCACGGCCGTGAAGAACAGCCGTGAGATGGCGCTGCTGCCCTACACGTCCACCGCGCGATAAGAGAGGGTGACCGAAATATGAAGATCATCCTCAAGCACGAGGTCTCCGGCCTCGGCACCGCCGGTGACGTCGTCGACGTCAAGGACGGTTACGCTCGCAACTACCTGGTCCCGCGCGGTTTCGCGATCCGCTGGACCAAGGGTGGCGAGAAGGACGTGGCGCAGATCCGCCGCGCCCGCAAGATCCACGAGATCGCGACCATCGAGCAGGCCAACGAGATCAAGGCTCAGCTCGAGGGCACGAAGGTGCGCCTGGCCGTTCGCTCCGGCGACGCCGGCCGTCTCTTCGGCTCCGTGACCCCGGCCGACATCGCTGCGGCGATCAAGTCGGCGGGTGGCCCCGAGGTCGACAAGCGCCGTGTTGAGCTCGGCTCGTCGATCAAGACCCTTGGCTCGCACCAGGTCTCCGTGCGTCTGCACGCCGAGGTCGTCGCGAAGCTGGGCGTCGAGATCGTCGCCGCCTGAGCATTGGGCTCAGCGCTTCGCCAGCGGTCGCCCGGCGACCGTTCAGCACACTGAAGGGCCGCACCTCCGGGTGCGGCCCTTCTGCTGTGTCCGGTCCGCGCCCGGCCTGCCTTCGACTCGGTTCTGTTTCACGTGAAACAGGACCGGCATCAGCGGGAGGCGCCCGTGACCACCCACCGGCCGGACCGCATGCGCAGCCACAGCGTCACCATCCGGACCGCCATCATCAGGCCCATCGCCCACCAGAGCGCGGTCAGCCCGCCGCCGAAGACCGGCACCAGCAGGGCGACCGGAGCGAAGACGATGAGCGTCACCACCATGGCCACCGCCAGGTAGGGGCCGTCTCCCGCGCCCATCAGCACGCCGTCCAGGATGAAAACGACGCCGGCGATCGGCTGCGTGAGCGCCACCACCAGCAGCGCGGGCAGGAGCGTGTCCCGTACGGTCTGGTCGCCGGTGAACAGCGGGATGAAGAGGGGGCGGGCGAGGACGATCAGCGCGCCCAGGACCAGACCGGAGGCGATGCCCCACTCGACCATGCGGCGGCAGACCCGCCGCGCCCCCTCGGCATCTCCGGCGCCCAGGTAGCGGCCGATGATGGCCTGCCCCGCGATGGCGATGGCGTCCAGGGCGAAGGCCATCAGGCTCCACAGTGACAGGATGATCTGATGGGCGGCGACCTCGGTGTCGCCGAGCCGGGCGGCTACGCCGGTGGCGATCATCAGGACCGCGCGGAGTGACAGCGTGCGAACCAGCAGCGGGACGCCTGCCTGAGCGCTGGCCCGTATGCCGGCGGCATCGGGGCGCAGTGAGGCGCCATGGAGCCGGGCTCCCCGTACGACCACGACCAGGTAGGCCGCCGCCATGCCGACCTGGGCGATGACGGTGCCCCAGGCGGAGCCGGCGATGCCGAGGCCGGCGCCGTACACCAGGGCCACGTTCAGTACCGCGTTGGCCGCGAACCCCGCGACGGCGACGTACAGGGGGGTCTTGGTGTCCTGGAGGCCGCGGAGTACACCGGTGGCGGCGAGGACGATCAGCATGGCCGGTATGCCGAGGCTGGAAATGCGGAGATAGGTGGTGGCGTAGGGGGCGGCGGTGTCGGAGGCGCCGAAGAGCTCGACCAGCCAGGGTGCTGTGGGGAGGGTGACGGCGATGACGGCCAGACCGAGGAGCAGTGCCAGCCAGATGCCGTCCATGCCCTGGCGGATGGCCGACGGCAGGTCGCCGGCGCCCACGCGGCGGGATACGGCCGCGGTAGTGGCGTAGGCGAGGAAGACGAAGACGCTCACACCGGTGGCCAGGAGGGCGGCGGCGATACCGAGCCCGGCGAGTTGGGGAGTGCCGAGGTGGCCGACGATGGCGCTGTCGACCATGACGAACAGCGGCTCGGCGACGAGCGCTCCGAAGGCCGGGACGGCGAGCGCGAAGATCTCGCGGTCGTGCCGGCGCCGGTCGCGTTTGGGTCGCGCGGGTGCCTGGGTCATGCAGGCAATCTAATCTTCCACAGGTAAGAGATGCAAGGGGCCTTGGGTCCTTACGGATCACCAAGTTGACGCTCGGGGTGTGCGCTGTTTGTTCTGATCTTGGTCCGGAGGGAAAAGTTTTTCTCCCCCACAGCCGGTGGACGGAAAAGCAGCAGGTCAGCATGGTTGTCGTGCTGCGGCTATGAGTTTGTCCACACGGCTGTCCCCCGGTCCGTGCACAGGTTCTGCGGGGTTCTCCACAGCATCTGGGTCTTCACCCACAGGCCCTGTGGATAACCAGATTGGCTGACGGTGCCCGCGGGCCTACCGTGGTCCGGCGCTCGACGCGCCAGAAGCGGAGTTGAGCGACTCGCTTTGTCAGTGTCGTGCCGTAGAAAGAGTGGCACGGCGAGGGTCCGCGGAGCGGACGGGAGGAGGTGGGCCGGTGAGCATTTCCGAGCCCTTGGACGACCCCTGGGCCGACACCGGTCCCAGTGACCGTCTGCCCGTCACCCGCCAGCGCGGCGGTGACAACCGCGGCCGCGGCACCGGCCGCGACGATCAGCACGAGCGGGGCAGCGACAGCGGCCCCTGGGACAGCGGTGCGGGCGGCTTCGAGCGGGTGCCCCCGCAGGATCTCGACGCCGAGCAGTCCGTGCTCGGCGGCATGCTGCTTTCCAAGGACGCGATCGCTGACGTCGTGGAGATCATCAAGGGCCACGACTTCTACAAGCCGGCCCACGAGACGATCTACACCGCGATCCTCGACCTCTACGCCAAGGGCGAGCCGGCCGACCCCATCACGGTGGGCGCCGAGCTGACCAAGCGCGGAGAGATCAACCGGGTGGGCGGCGCCTCCTACCTGCACACCCTCGTCCAGTCGGTGCCGACCGCGGCGAACGCCTCGTACTACGCCGAGATCGTCCACGAGCGGGCGGTCCTCCGGCGGCTCGTCCAGGCCGGCACCAAGATCACGCAGATGGGATACGCGGCCGACGGAGACGTCGACGAGATCGTCAACTCGGCCCAGGCGGAGATCTACGCGGTCACCGAGCAGCGCACGAGCGAGGACTACCTGCCGCTCGGTGACATCATGGAGGGCGCTCTCGACGAGATCGAGGCGATCGGCTCGCGCAGCGGCGAGATGACCGGGGTACCGACGGGCTTCACGGACTTCGACTCCCTGACCAACGGCCTGCACCCCGGCCAGATGATCGTCATCGCCGCCCGCCCCGCCATGGGTAAGTCGACGCTGGCCCTGGACTTCGCGCGCGCGGCATCGATCAAGAACAACCTGCCGAGCGTCATTTTCTCCCTGGAGATGGGGCGCAACGAGATCGCGATGCGTCTTCTGTCGGCGGAGGCGCGCGTGGCGCTGCACCACATGCGGTCGGGCACGATGACGGACGAGGACTGGACGCGGCTGGCCCGCCGTATGCCGGACGTGTCGCAGGCCCCGCTCTACATCGACGACTCACCGAACCTGTCGATGATGGAGATCCGGGCCAAGTGCCGCCGGCTCAAGCAGCGCAACAACCTCAAGCTGGTCGTCATCGACTACCTCCAGCTGATGCAGTCCGGCGGGTCCAAGCGGGCCGAGAGCCGGCAGCAGGAGGTCTCGGACATGTCGCGAAACCTGAAACTGCTGGCCAAGGAGCTGGAGCTGCCGGTGATCGCCCTGTCGCAGCTGAACCGTGGCCCCGAGCAGCGGACGGACAAGAAGCCGATGGTCTCGGACCTCCGTGAATCCGGCTCCATCGAGCAGGACGCCGACATGGTCATCCTGCTGCACCGCGAGGACGCGTACGAGAAGGAGTCGCCCCGTGCGGGCGAGGCGGACCTGATCGTGGCGAAGCACCGTAACGGCCCGACGGCGACCATCACCGTGGCCTTCCAGGGCCACTACTCGCGCTTCGTCGACATGGCGCAGACCTGACCCCTGCGGGTGCGGGGGATCGGATGTCGTGTCGGAATCCCACCGTCGGTGTCGGATGAAAGTCGGATCCGACACCGAGCTGCGGTTCGCAGGTCGCTGCCGCATCTCATTCGAGTGTGTCGCTGTCGTGGTGCACTGCGGTGTGAGGAAGCACCCCTCCAAGCCGTGAGACAGCGGGAAGCTGCTCAGCGCCTCGTCTCGTACCTGGTCAGGACCACGCCGCCGGGAAACGTCCGCGTCTCCACCAGGTTCAGGTCCACCCAGCTGTCCAGCGCTGTGAAGAACGGCGTGCCGCCGCCCACCAGGACCGGATGGACGGCGACCACGTACTCGTCGATCAGCCCGGCGCGCATGGCCGCACCGGCGAGCGTTGCGCCGCCGATGCTCATTGGGCCGCCGTCCTGGGCCTTGAGCCGGGTGATCTCGGTGATCGCGTCGCCGGTGACCAGACGGGTGTTCCAGTCGACCTTGTCGATCGTCGAGGAGAACACCACCTTCGGCGTGTCCCGCCAGTTCCGCGCGAACTCGATCTCCGCCGGGGTGGCGTCGGGCTGCTGGTCGCCGGTCGGCCAGTAGGAGCTCATCGCCTCCCAGAGCTTGCGCCCATACAGCGACAGGCCACTCGCCCGCTCGTGGTCGAGCCACCACTGGAACAGCTCCGGGCTCGGCGGTCCGCTCCAGCCGATGTCGTCGCCGGCCGAGGCGATGTAGCCGTCCAGGGTCAGGTTCATGCCGTAGATCAGTTTCCGCATGGCCCAGCCTTCCGTACGCGGGTGTCCGATGTACGGACCAGCGTGGCGCGGGAAACTCATCGGTGCGCGATCTGGGCTCGCCGGTAGTCCTCGTGCTCCGGGCTCAGCGCGGTGTACTCGGCCGACACGGGAGAGCCGCCTGATCTCGACCTCGCCCTCGTGAGTGAAATGCCACGGATTGGAGACCGCTCATGGGTGCCAAGGCCGTGAGAGCCAAGGACGCCCAGGTCATGCCGGATCGACATGTCGCGAGCGGCGAGACCTCACAGCGGGGCTTTGACCTTCACGTTGGTCGAAGGCCGAGAATCGCGCCCATGGACGAGACGACCGAAGCACGGTTGACCATCGGCGCCTTCGCCCGCCGGGTGGGGCTGGCGCCGAGTGCCTTGCGGTTCTACGACGACTGCGGTGTGCTGCGCCCCGCGCATGTCGACGGGGCGACCGGCTACCGCCTCTACGCGCCGGGTCAGGAGGGGCGGGCCGGCCTCGTGCGGCGCTTGCGGGAGGCGGGTCTACCGCTGGTGGACGTCGTGGCGGTGCTCGACGGCAACCCCGAAGAGGCTCGCGCGGTGCTGGAGAGCCATGCGCGCAGGAGCCGCCACATGGCGGCGGCGGCCCAGGCGGCTGTCGACAGCATCCTGCGGGAGCTGCCCGGCATGACCACGGATACGGCGGGCGGGCCGAAGACGGCGCGGAGCCGGGCCCGGGTCGGCGGAGCCGAATTCGCCGGCGCGGTACGGCAGGTGGCGGCCTCGGCTGTGGCAGGTGGGACCCGGGAGGCGTTTCCCGAGCTCGGCTGCGTACTGCTCGAACTCGACGGCCATGAGGTACGCCTGGTGGCGACGGACCGCTTCCGCCTGGCCGTCCGGGTACTGCGTGCCGGTGCCGTCGAGGGCACGCCACGACAGGTGCTCGTGGAGGTCGCCGAGATGAGGGACCTCGCGACCTGGGCGCTGCGCGAGGCGGAGATCACGATCGAGAGCGACGAACAGGGCACCCGTGCGCATGGCCGCGGCCGGATACGCACCGTGCCGGTCGTCGACGGGACTTTCCCGGAGTACCGGATGGTCCTGGACGCTCTGCCCCCGTCCGTGCACCGGCTCATCACCGCACGGACGGACCTCCGCGAGGCGGTGGCCGGCCATTGCGGACAGTCGGCCATCGCCCTGCGTACGGAGGAAGGGCGGCTGGTGCTCTCCGGCCCCGGGGCGGAGAGCACCGCCCTGCGCGCCATCAGCACGGGACCGCCGCTGGACATCGCCTTCGACCCGGATGTGCTCCTGGGGGCGCTGGAGGCGGCGGTGGGGCCGGACGTCCTGCTGGAGAGCTCCTCTCCGACGCAGCCGGTCGTGGTGCGCTCCGCCGACCAGGGCAGCTTCACGACCTTGGTCATGCCGGTCGGCCGGGCGTGAGGCCCACTACGTCGCACGGCACCAGTCCCCCCGGAGAGGGCGCTGCGCTGCGAACCAGGAGTGATGGAACCGCTCGCACCGTTCTGCGCCCGGGCCGGCCGCGGGACGCTCGGCCTCGTACGCGAATGCGGTCGACGATGCCGGTGCCCGGCGGATAGACCTGGGGCATGACCTCATCTTTCGAAGACCTTCTCCCCAGCACCGCGCGTGCGCTGCTGCACCGGGTGGCCACCGCGCAGGCGGAAGGGCGGACGCCCTCGCTCGTCGGCGCGGTCGCCAGAGACGGCAGGCTGGTGTGGGAAGGCGGGCGCAGTTGCGTCGACGGGCACGTCCCGGACGCCGATACGCAGTACCGGATCGGGTCCATCACCAAGCCGTTTACCGCCGTTCTGGTGATGCGGCTGCGGGACGAGGGCCTGCTGGACCTGAATGATCCGCTGGAGAAGCACCTGCCCGGGACGGGTGTCGGCGAGGTGACGGTCGCCCAACTGCTCGGGCACAGCGCCGGGCTGGCCGCGGAGTCCCCGGCGCCGTGGTGGGAGCGGACAGCGGGGTCGCTGCGCCCGGAGCTCGCCGACGTGCTCGGTGAGCGGCCGGTGCTGCATCCGGCGGGGCGCCGTCACCACTACTCCAACACCGGTTACACGCTGCTGGGTTCGCTGGTCGAGGCGGTACGCGGGGTGAGTTGGGAGGAGGCCCTGAAGGCCGAGATCCTCGAACCTCTGGGGCTGACGCGCACGACTCCCCAACCCGTCGCCCCGCATGCCGGAGGCTGGGCAGTGCACCCGTGGGCCGATGTGATGCTGCCCGAACCGGCCGAGGACTTGGGGTTGATGGCGTCGGCGGGCCAGCTGTGGTCGACCGCCTCGGACCTGTGCCGGTTCGCCGTCTTCCTCGCGGAGGGCGACGAGCGGGTGCTGAATGCCGAGACGCTGCGGGAAATGCGAACCCCTGCCGTACCGCCGGAGGCCGGCGACTGGGAGAGCGGTTATGGGCTCGGGCTGCAGTTGGTACGGCGGGGTGGACGGACTCTTATGGGGCACTCCGGCTCCCTGCCGGGGTTCCTCGCCGGGCTGTGGGTGAGCGTGCAGGACGGTGTCGCCGCGGTCGTGCTGGCCAACGCCACTTCCGGGCCGATGCCCGGCGCGATCGCCGCCGACCTCGTACGGATCGTGGCCGACGCCGAGCCGCGCATCCCTGAGCCCTGGCGCCCGTTGCCCGGGATCGATCCGGCGCTGCTGGAGCTGACCGGCCCCTGGTACTGGGGCACGTACGCCTATGGCCTGCGGGTTCTCGCGGGTGGAGGTGTGGAGCTGGGTCCGTTGCGGGGGCAGGGGCGCGCCTCGCGCTTCCGGGCGGAGGCGGACGGCACCTGGACCGGGCTGGACGGTTACTACACGGGAGAGACGCTGCGGGTGGCGCGGCACCAGGACGGCTCGGTGAGCCACCTCGATCTCGGGTCCTTCGTTTTCACGCGCGAGCCGTACGAGTCCGGGGACGCGGTACCGGGCGGTGTCGATCCGGCGGGGTGGCGCGGGCTCTGACCTCGCGATGTTTCACGTGAAACGCCGGGTGGGGTGTCCTCCAGCCCGGCGCGCCAGGCGTGGGTGGGGTGTACCCCCGCCCGGCGCGCCAGGCGTCACAGGGCCATCTTGAAGCCCACGTGGGAGGCTTCAAAGCCGAGCCGCTCGTAGAAGCGGTGGGCATCGGTACGCGTGGCGTCGGAGGTCAGTTGCACCAACTGGCATTGCTGCCGCCTCGATTCGGCGACGGCCCACTCGATGAGCTGCGTGCCGAGGCCGCCGCCCCGCTCGTCGGCGTGGATGCGGACACCTTCGATGATCGACCGGGTCGCGCCACGCCGTGACAACCCGGGGACGATCGTCAGCTGCAACGTCCCGACGACCCGCTCCGCCCGTACGGCGACAACCAGGTGCTGGTGAGGGTCGACCGCCAGCCGCTCGAAGGCGACCGTGTACGGAGCCAGGTCGTCGGGCGACTCGCGCCGCGCCCCCAGGGGGTCGTCGGCGAGCATGGCCACGATCGCGGGGATGTCGGTGAGGGCGGCGGGCCTGATCTCAAGATCGCTCATGCAGCGCAGGCTACCTGTGGGTCGTCCGCCCGGACCGGTCAGCCCACCGGTACGCGCAGTTCCTCGACGGCCCTGACCAGCGGGGCGAGCTCCGGGTTCTTCGCGGCCTCGTCCAGGGCTTCCCGGAGAGCGGCGTCATTGGTGGGCCGGGCTTCGGTGAGCAGGGCCAGGCCGGCTTCGGTGACGTCGGTGTAGATGCCGCGTCGATCGGTGTCACACAGGTAGCGCGTGAGCAGCCCGCGGTCCTCCAGGCGGGTGACCAGGCGGGTGGTGGCGCTCTGGCTCAGGACGACCGCGTCGGCGACCTGCTTCATCTGGAGGTGGCCGCCGGGCCCGCTGTGCTGTCGGCTGAGGACGTCCAGCAGGGAGAATTCGCGCACGCTCAGTCCGTGCCCGGCTTCCAGCGCGCGCTCGATGTGGGCCTCGATCCTGCCGTGGAGCAGAGAGAGCGCGCACCACCCCTGCGAGAGGGCGGTGAGTGCCGGATCTGTGGCGGTCATGGGATCTCTCCTCGGTCCCGGTGCGGCTTGTCACCAGGGTAGACGACGTCTGCAATAGCCCGCGCTTGCAATTAACCCGCGTTTGCAATTATTGTCGACGCTTGTAAGGCGCAGACGCAAACTTCTGGAAGGTGCATTCCATGCCCCTCGCGCTCTTGGCCCTCGCCATCGGGGCCTTCGGTATCGGGACGACCGAATTCGTGATCATGGGCCTGCTGCCCGAGGTGGCCGCCGACTTCCAGGTGTCGATCCCCACCGCCGGCCTGCTGGTCACCGGCTATGGCCTCGGTGTGGTCCTCGGCGCCCCGCTGATGACCGCGCTCGGCACGCGGATGTCCCGCAAGCGGATGCTGATGCTGCTGATGGTCCTGTTCATCGCGGGCAATGTGCTCTCCGCAGCCGCCCCGGCCTTCGAGGTCATGCTCGCCGGCCGCGTGGTCGCCTCGTTCGCCCACGGCGCCTTCTTCGGAATCGGCTCGGTCGTCGCCGCCGACCTGGTCGCCCCCGAGAAGAAGGCCGGAGCGATCGCGATGATGTTCACCGGCCTGACCGTCGCCAACGTCGTCGGCGTGCCGCTCGGTACCTTCATCGGCCAGAGCGCCGGCTGGCGCACCACGTTCTTCCTGGTCGCCGCGCTCGGAGTGCTGGGCCTGCTGGGCGTCGCCAAGCTCGTTCCGGAGCAGCCGAAGCCCGAGGGCGTACGACTGCGCCACGAGATCGCGGCCTTCCGCAATGTGCAGGTCCTGCTCGCCATGGCGATGACGATTCTCGGCTTCGGCGGTGTCTTCGCCGCGATCACCTACATCACCCCGATGATGACCGACGTCGCCGGATACTCCGCCGGCTCCGTCAACTGGCTGCTGGTCCTCTTCGGCCTCGGCATGGTCGGCGGCAATCTGATCGGCGGCAAGTTCGCCGACCGCGCGCTGATGCCCCTGCTGTACGTGTCGCTGACCGCGCTTGCCCTTGTCCTGGCCCTGTTCACCTTCACCGCCCACGACAAGGTCGCCGCAGCCGTCACCCTCACCCTGATCGGCGCCTTGGGCTTCGCGACCGTGCCGCCCCTGCAGAAGCGCGTTCTGGACCAGGCCTCCGGCGCCCCTACCCTGGCCTCCGCCGTGAACATCGGCGCCTTCAACCTGGGCAACTCGCTCGCCTCCTGGCTCGGCGGCCTCGTCATCGCCGCCGGACTGGGCTTCACGGCGCCCAACTGGGTCGGGGCCGCCCTGGCCGCCTCCGCGCTGGTTCTCGCGGTCCTCTCCAGCGCGCTGGAGCGCCGGGACGCAGGCCGCCGGAGCCGCGTCGTCGCCGGTGCAGCGCCCGAGACGGCCGCCGTCCCGGTGTCCCGGGCCTGACGCATCACCCCACGACCTTCACCTCAGTACCGCCCACGCCGCAAGGAGCACCCGCATGAGCACCACCGCCACCGCCGTCGCCCCACTGACCACCCAGGACGCCGAGGCGCTGGTGGACACGGCCCGCAGCGCCGCCGAGGCGGCCGGCGCCACCGTCGCCATCACCGTCCTGGACGCGGGCGGCCACCTGCTGGCCTTCCGCCGCGACGACCGCGCTGTACTGATCGCCGGCGAGACGAGTACGCGCAAGGCGTTCACCGCCCTTCAGCTGAACGCTCCGACCGCGGATCTGGTCGATGCCGTACAGCCGGGCGGCCCGTTCCACACGCTCCCCACCGCTCTTGACCGCCCCCTCCTCTTCATCGCCGGTGGCGTCCCCGTCCACCGCGGCGGCCGCCTCATCGGCGCGATCGGCGTAGGAGGCGGCGCCCCGGAGCAGGACCACGGCTTCGCCACTGCCGCCGTGGAGGCCCTGGCGTAAAGTCCGGGTGCGCTCCCCGGTGATCACTCACGCCCGTCCCCCTGGCCCGGACCCGCTCCCGGCCGGGGGGACGGGCGTTGTTTCACGTGAAACATGGGATTGGCCGCACACCGGGCGCTGGAGGCACCCGCGAGGTGTGGGCGGATATCCGGGCGAGGGCATTCCCGACACGTCGGCCAAAGTGAAGATCGCGAACCGACTCTGTGCGGGGTTGGGGGTGGAACTGGACGAGCGTGTTGCATACGGTGATTCCATGTCCGACGCGGAGATCTTCGCGACGGTCCCGGTGGCGGTGGCGTTCAACGCGGACCCTCATCTGTCCGGGCTTGCCACACACGCTTACACGGGAGGCGATCTCCGCGAAGCCGACGAACTGGTATGACCCCGCCGTTCGTTCGAGGACGGGGCGGTAACGCGGCCCAACGAAAACGGGGGACCACATCAGGGCTTTCCGCTTTCCCCTCTGACGGGCCGGCCGCTCCCGCCCTGCCGCGGCCACAGCTGTCGCGGTCGATGCCACAGCCAGCGGCACCCCTTCCGATTCTCGGACCGACCGAGGGTTACTGTGGGCGGCGGCGGGCAGCGAATACGAGCCGAAAGCGGCGAATTGAGGCACCTTCCGGGCCGGCGGAAGTGCACAGACCGACCGAGAGATGTTCGAGGCGAGGCACTCTATGGACGCTCCGACCACCATGTCGGCCGATAACGGCACGTCGAGCGACAGCGGCGGAGGGGGTGGCTGGTTCACCCCGCGCAAGCCGGTCACCGATAGGCCGACCGAGCCCGCGACGTCTCCCGACGGAGAGCGGGCGGAGCGCGAGGCGGGCGGCCGTGAGGCCGCGGACGGAAGCCAGGAGCGCATAGCCGGGCAGCGCCGGCCGCTGACCTCCATACGCATGGTCGGTGCCGCTGGGGCGGCGCGTACGGCCGAGCCGCACATGACCTCGGCGCCGCGGGTGCCCGACGCGGCGACCCACGCGCCGCCCGCCGCCCCGTGGCCGGACGGCTCGGGGCGCGCGGTCCGTGAGCGGCCCGCCGACCGGCCCACCGCCCCCGCGCCCCAGGGCGCCCCGTCCGAGGTTCCCCACGGGCCCGAGCAGCGGACCACTCCGTACGACGGGCCCACCGGCCACGGGGAGGGGCTCCAGCAAACGGGCGGCGGCCGCCACCCGGTCGCCCCGGACAGCCAGGGGCCCGCCCCCCGGCCCCGGCCCGCCCCCCGCCAGGACCCGGTCCCGCCCCGCGAGCCCCCCGCCGCGCCGCCCCGCCCCGCGACCGCCGCGACCCCGACCGCCGACACCGCGGCCACGGAGTCCGGATCGTCCGACGCGGTACGGGTCCGGCGGACGCTCGGCGAGATCGGACCCGTGGCGGACAAAGTCACCTCGTACTTCTACGCCCTGCTCTTCACCCGCAACCCCGAGCTGCGCGCCCTGTTCCCCGCGGCGATGGAGGCCCAGCGCGACCGGCTCCTCAAGGCGCTGCTGACCGCGGCCGAGCACATGGACAACGCCGCGATGCTCACCGGGTATCTCCAGCACCTCGGGCGCGGCCACCGCAAGTACGGCACCGACGCGTCCCACTACCCGGCCGTCGGTGAGGCGCTCATCGGGGCACTCAGCCGCTACGCGACCACGACCTGGGACGAGGAGACCGAGTCCGCCTGGGTCCGGACGTACACCACGATCTCCCAGATCATGATCGACGCGGCTGCCGAGAACGAGCGGCACGCACCGGCCTGGTGGCACGCCGAGGTGGTGTCGCACGACCTGAGAACGCCCGACATCGCGGTCATCACGGTCCGCCCCGACCAGCCGTACCCCTTCCTGGCCGGGCAGTACACGAGCCTGGAGACCCCGTGGTGGCCGCGGATCTGGCGGCACTACTCCTTCGCCTCCGCCCCCCGCTCCGACGGCCTGCTGTCCTTCCACGTCAAGGCCGTCCCGGCCGGCTGGGTGTCCAACGCCCTGGTCCACCACGCCCGCCCCGGCGACGTACTGCGGCTGGGGCCGCCCGCCGGATCGATGACCGTCGACCACACCACCGACAACGGGCTCCTCTGCGTGGGCGGCGGCACCGGTATAGCGCCCATCAAGGCGCTGGTGGAGGACGTCGCCGAGCACGGAGCGCGGCGCCCGGTCGAGGTCTTCTACGGTGCCCGGACCGATAACGACCTGTACGAGATCGACACCATGCTGCGGCTCCAGCAGTCGCATCCGTGGTTGGAGGTGCGCGCGATGATCGACGGCAAGACGCAGTTGCCGGACGTGGTGCGCGAGTACGGCCCCTGGAACGAGTACGACGCCTACCTCTCCGGCCCGGTCGGCATGATCCGCAGCGGGGTCGACGCCCTGCGAGGAGTCGGCGTGCCCTACGAGCGGATCCGCCACGACTCGCTGGAGGAACTCGTGGCGGCGGCCGATTAGGGGCGTCCGGGCACCCGGAGGACCGTCCGGGGGACCCGGAACACCGGTCGGGGCCCTCCTAGCCCAGGTCGGGGGCGTGCATCGCCCGCACGCCCTCGATGTTCCCGTCCAGGTAGTGCCGCAGCGACAGCGGCACCAGGTGGACCGCGGCGATACCGACCCGGCTGAAGGGGACCCGCACGATCTCGTACTCGCCGAGCGGCTCGTCCACCTCCGGTCCGTGCCGCTGCGCGAGGTCCATGGACTCCAGCCGGCAGACGAAGAAGTGCTGGACCTTCACGCCCGAGACGCCACCGTCCACGATGTGCTCGACCGTGTCGACGAAGCACGGCACCACGTCCATGATCTTGGCGCCCAGTTCCTCGTGCACCTCCCGGTGGAGCGCGTCGACCACCGTGGCGTCATCCGGCTCGACCCCGCCGCCCGGTGTGAGCCAGTAGGGATCCATGCCGGGCTTCGTCCGCTTGATCAGGACGAGGTCGTCGCCGTCGAGCAGGATGGCGCGTGCGGTGCGCTTGACCACTGGACGTTCGGTCATGGCTTGAAAATGGCCCGTGGCGCACGTTCTGAAACCCCGGGGGCACCCCGGCCTCGGGTGGTCACCAGTCCGTCGCGGCGCGCAACAGGGATTCGTGCGCCCGCGCGACGTGCGGCAGGGACAGCGTGCCGGCGCGCACGACCACGAAATACGTGCGCAGCGGCGGTACCGGCGGATCGAGCAGGGCTACCAGCCGGCCGTCGGCCAGGGCGTCCTCGCACAGGTAGCGGGGCAGTACGGCGAGCCCGGCGCCCGAGGCGGCCGACTCCAGGACGGCGCGCAGGTCCGGCGCGATGACGGTGGCCGCGGCGGCCGGTTTGGACTCGAAGACGGCCGCCCAGTAGCGCGCGACGAACGGCAGCGACTCGTGCACCTCCACCACCGGCAGCTGCTCCAGCACCACGGCGCCCCGGCGCAGCAGGACGCCCGGCGCCAGCCGGGCGGCCCAGCGCGGGGAGGCGACCAGCACGTGCTCCTCGTCGCAGAGCGGTGTCGCGGTGAGCAGCCCACCACGGGGGCGGGCGGTGGCGATGGCCAGGTCGTGGTGGCCGGCGGCCAGCCCGTCGAGTACCTCCTCGGCGGCGGAGACCAGCGACGTGCGCACCGCGAGGCCCTGGGATACCAGCCCGGTGAGGGCGGGCAGGGCGCGCACGGAGGTGAACTCGGGCGGACCGGCCAGGTGGAGGGTGCGTACTCCGGACTCGTCGTCGAGACCGGCCTCGGCGATCTCGACGAGCGCGTCCAGGTGCGGTGCGGCGCGCTGGGCGAGCTCGTCACCGATGGTCGTCGGGGTGACGCCGCGGGCCTGCCGCAGGAAGAGCGGGCGGCCCAACTGGCGTTCCAGCGTACGGATCTGGCTGGTGACAGCGGGTTGCGAGAGGCCCAGAAGGGCGGCGGCGCGGGTGAAGGAGCCGGCCCGGTGCACGGTGACGAACGTACGCAGCAACGCCAGATCCATGTGCCTCCCCCCTCCACCCCCGGCCACGTCCGGCTGACGGTGCCTCAGGGCCGACCGTCCAACTATAAATAAGTCGATAGGTCTCTGTCGTTACCGTGATTGGACACTGACACAGAGTCAACTAGCCTTGGGCACGCGGTCATCCGCCGGAAGCGCGGGCGGTCCGAGCCATGAGGGGGGAGGCTCGGACCGTCCGTTCGTCGTACCCGGTGGGCTCAGCGCACCCGGTCGAGCGCGCGCAGCACGTCCGCCACCAGGTCCTCGGCGTCCTCCGCCCCGACCGAGAACCGGACGAAGCCCTCGGGCACCGCGTCCCCGCCCCACCGGCCGCGCCGTTCGGCCGTGGAGCGCACCCCGCCGAAGCTGGTCGCGTCGTCCACCAGCCGCAGCGCGTCCAGGAAGCGCTCCGCCCGCTCGCGGTCGGGCAGGACGAAGGAGACGACCGACCCGAAGCGCCGCATCTGCCCGGCCGCCACCGTGTGCGACGGGTCGCCGGGCAGCCCCGGGTACCGCAGCCCGGAGACGTCGTCGCGGGCCGACAGCGCCTCGGCGAGAGCCAGCGCGGTCGCGCACTGCCGGTCGACCCGCAGCTGGAGCGTGGCCAGCGACCGGTGGGCGAGCCAGGCCTCCATCGGGCCCGGAATGGCCCCGGCGATCTTGCGCCAGCGCCGTACGGAGCCGGCCAGCGAGGCGTCGCGGCAGGTCACGTGCCCGAGCAGGATGTCCCCGTGGCCGGTCAGCCCCTTGGTGTCGCTGGCCACGGAGAAGTCCGCGCCCAGCTCCAGCGGGCGCTGCCCCAGGGGGGTCGCGAGGGTGTTGTCGACCGCGACCAGCGCGCCTTCCGTGCGGGCGGCGGCCACCAGACGCCGGATGTCGCAGACGTCGAGGCCCGGGTTGGACGGCGTCTCGATCCAGAGCAGCCGTGCCCCGCCCAGCACCGACAGCTGCGCGTCGCCACCGGTCGGCGCGGTGCGCACCTCGATCCCGTACGCCGCCAGCTGCTCGCGCACCAGCGCCAGCGCCTGGTACCCGTCGGCCGGCAGGACGACCGCGTCACCCGCCTTGAGCTGTGAGAACAGGACGGAGGAGATGGCGGCCATCCCGGACGCGAACACGACCGTCTCGACATCCGCCCCACCCGGCGCCTCCAGCTCGCCGATGGCCCGCTCCAGGTGCGTCCAGGTCGGGTTCTCGTCCCGCCCGTACGTGTACGGGCCGGTCGGCTCGCCGGGCAGGTGGTAGTGGGCGGCGAACACCGGCCCCGGGAGGGTCGGCTCGTAGGCCTTCGGCTCGGGCAGCCCGGCCCGCACCACCCTCGTCCCCTCGCCCCATGTCATGCGGCACGCTCCTTCGGACTCCGCCGGGTCGCAGGACCGCGGCAACCGTATCCTCGTGGACCCGCCGGACCCCATCGGTCCGACCGGACCCACCGGACCCACCGGACCCGCAGGCGTCAGTCCCTGCCGTCCGGGAGGACCACGTTCATCGCCCACGACACTACGGAAATGATCAGGCCACCCAGTACGGCGGTCCAGAAGCCCTCGACGTGGAAGTTCAGGTCGAGCTTGTCGGCCAGCCACGAGGTGAGCAACAGCATCAGAGCGTTGACCACCAGTGTGAACAGGCCGAGCGTGAGGATGAACAGGGGCAGTGTGAACAGCTTCACGATCGGCTTGACGAGGGCGTTCACGATGCCGAAGACCAGCGCCACCAGGACCAGGGTCAGGGCCTTCTTGCCGGTGCTGTCACCGGTCAGGGTGATGTCGGCGAGCAGCCAGATCGCCACGGCCAGGGCGGCCGCGTTCGCGATCGTCTTGACGAGGAAATTCATCATGTGTCTGATCGTGGCAGACGTGACAGGACCGAGCGCAGGGACGGACGGGCGATGAAGGCATTCCGACTGGACGAGCTGGAGGCGGAACGCGCCGCCAACGACGGCGCGTATCTGCAGTTCCTGCGTGAACGGAACATGTCGGTGGGCCTCTACGCGCTCGACGCGGGGCAGCTCGACCCGCAGCGGCCGCACAAGGAGGACGAGGTGTACTTCGTCGTCAGCGGACGCGCGTCGATCACGGTGGGGACGGAGACGACGCAGGTGGGCCGGGGGAGCGTGGTCTACGTACCGTCCGGGGTGCCGCACAAGTTCCACCACATCACCGAGGACCTGCGGGTCATGGTGGTCTTCTCTCCTCCGGAGAGCTGACCGCCGGCGCCCGGCGGGGCCGGGGCCCCCTGGGTGTACCGACCCGGGTGGACAACCCCGCGGGTCGATACACCCTAGGGGGAGGATCAGGGGGAAGCGGGGGCTGCCGGAGCGTCCGTCCGGCCTTCCGGCACCTAGCATCGAGGGTGTCGAACGGCAGGACGTGTCACCGGAGATGAGGTAGGGACAATGGCGGCGATTCGGAACGTTCTCGCGGGGATGCCCTGGTGGGTGAAGTGGATCGCCATACCTGTCATCGCCCTGGTGGTGTTCGGCGGCCTGATCGGGACGGTGATCAGCGTGCTGATCGGGCTGTTGTTCAAGGTGCTCGTGTTCGCGGTGCTCGTCGGTGGACTGATCTACGTCGTGCGGAAGTTCATGTCCTCGTCGTCGTCGCGCGGGGACTGGTGACCCGTTCCGAGGCCGTACTGAGACAGGCGTACGAAGACCTCGTCCGCCTGCCCGGCCGGGCACCCGGCTGTTAGCCCGGGCGGGGGAACGACCCCGGCGAAACCTCACCCCGAACGGAGGCTGCCATTAGAGTGGCGAGTCTCCACTGCCCTTGGATTCAAGGGGTTTACTCACGCCCTACCAGCGGTTTGTATGACTGTACGGGGCGAATCGCCTGGGGGTGACCTTTGGCCACGGCACCGCATTCCCGTACCCCTTCCCGAACCGCGACCCCTCCCTCGATCTCTCCCTCGACCCCTCCCCCCACCCTGATCGCCTCCGTGCAGCGGGCGCTGAGGCTGCTGGAAGCCGTCGGATCGCATGCCGACGGCGCCCCCGCCAAGCAGCTGGCGCGTGAGGTGGGCCTGCCGCTGCCCACGGCGTACCACCTGCTGCGTACGCTCACGTACGAGGGCTATCTGCGCAGGGAGCAGGGGCTGTTCGTCCTCGGTGACGCGGTGGGGCGGCTGACGCGTGGCGAAGCTCTGCAGAATCGTCGCAGCAAGATCGAGAACTCTCTCGCGCACTGGCGCGACACGATCGGCGTCCCGGTGTACTTCGCGGTGTACCGGGACGGTGAGATCGAACTCGTCTCGGTCGCCGACACGCCCACCGCGCCCGCCGTCGACGAGTGGGCCGACTTCCGCGAGACCGGCCACGCCCACGCGATCGGCCAGTGCCTGCTGAGCCAGCTCGACGAGCGGGACCGCCGGGACCACCTGGACCGCCACCCCGTCCAGCCCATCACGCCGTACACCGTCCGTGACGGGCGCACGCTGCTGGCCCGGCTGAGGACCACCGAGCGCACCCGGCCGGTGGTCGAACGTCAGGAGTACGCGCTCGGTACGGTCTGTGCGGCCATCCCCATTTCGGCGGGTTCCGCCGCCGCCACGATGGCCATTTCCGTACCCTCCCACCAGGAGCAACGGTTGCTGCCGGCAGTCGGTCGACTCCGCCAGGAGGTGGGAGAGCTCTTCAACTCGCTTGCTTTCTCTATCAGTATCTGAAAACTCACTCCTTGTGATCCTGTAGTGCTTACAGGACGATTACGTCAAGAGGTCAGTAGGGATCATTACTGGCCGATTTTTCCAGCCGCTTTCCTCACCGATCTTCATCAGCCGTTGTTCACCACTGCTTCATCCATTGCGGGGTACATGATGCGCGAGTCGGTCCAGGCCGAAGTCCTGATGAGCTTCGTCGTCTCCGAGGAGCTTTCCTTCAGGATTCCGGTTGAGCTGGGGTACGAGACCAAAGACCCCTTCGCTGTCCGGATGACGTTCCATCTCCCCGGCGATGCGCCTGTGACCTGGACGTTCGGAAGAGAGCTGCTGCTGGACGGCATCAACGGACCGAGCGGCGACGGCGATGTGCACATCTCTCCGACCGGTCCCGAGGACCTGTCGGACGTCAGCATCCAGCTGCAGGTCGGCGGCGACCGCGCGCTGTTCCGGTCCAGCGCGCCGCCCCTGGTGGCCTTCCTCGACCGGACCGACAAGCTGGTGCCGCTGGGGCAGGAGCGCACGCTCGGGGACTTCGAGGAGCACCTGGAAGAGGCCCTCGGCCGGATCCTCGCGGAGGAGAACGCCGGCTGACGACGACGGCGCCGGTCCGGCGCACCGTGCGGCACCCCGGACCGGCCGTTCGCCGTGGGCGGCACGGCCCGCGTCGTCCGGGGTGTCGGGCCGTCCGGGGCGTCTACTTCTTGCGCCGCCGGCCCCGTCCGCCCCCGCGTACGGCCGTCGCCGGCGCGGCACCCGGCCGGTCGGCCGAGACGACCAGGGCCGCCAGCACGGTGGTCACCGGCACCGAGGCGACCAGACCGATCGAACCCACCAGAGTCCGCACGATTTCCTCCGCGACCAACTCGCTGTTGGCGACCGTCCCCACGCTGCTCTGCGCGATCGAGAACAGCAGCAGCAGGGGCAGCGCCGCACCCGCGTACGCGAGCACCAGGGTGTTCACCACCGAGGCGATGTGGTCGCGGCCGATGCGGATGCCGGCGCGGTACAGGGCGCGCGGCCCCATCCGTGGGTCCGCCTGGTGCAGCTCCCACACCGCCGACGTCTGGGTCACCGTCACGTCGTCCAGGACGCCGAGGGAACCGATGATGACCCCGGCCAGCAGCAGACCGGACATGTCGATGTTCGGGTAAAGGCCGTGGATCAGGCCCGTGTTGTCGTCGGTGTTGCCGGTCAGCGAGGCCCAGCCGATGAACAGCGAGCCCAGCAGGCCGATCAGAAGCAGCGAGATCAGCGTGCCGATCACGGCCACCGAGGTACGCGCGGTCAGTCCGTGGCAGCTGTAGAGCGCGATGAGCATGATCGCGCTGGAGCCGACCACCGCCACGACCAGCGGGTTGGAGCCCTGGAGGATGGCGGGGAGGATGAACAGGGTCAGGACGGCGAAGCTGACCGCCAGCGCGACCAGGGCCATCACGCCACGCATCCGGCCGACCGCCACCACGGCCAGCGCGAAGATGCCGGCCAGTAGCAGCATCGGCACCTTGCGGTTCACGTCGGTGACCGAATACTGCAGGTCACGAGGGGCGTCGGGGGCGTACGCGACCACCACCCCCTGACCCTTCGCCAGTTGACGCGGAGCGTCCGGCTGGACGATCTCGACGAACGTGCGGCCCTTGTCCCCTCCGGTGGTGACCTCGATGGTCGCCTTCGCGCACTGCCCCTGCTGGGCGTTGACCGCCTCGCGCCCTTCGGGCGTGGTCGTGTCACCGGTCGGCGGCACCTGCGCGGCGTTCACGTCCTTGCAGTCCACCCGGTCGACCCGGACCACCGTCCCCTGCTCGGTCTGCCGGTCGAAGCCGACACCGGTCCGCTCGTGTTCGGGGGCGCCGCCGGGCCACAGGATGCCGAGGCCGACCAGCACCGCGGTCGCGAAGGGGATCAGGACCGCGGCGATGACCTTGCGCAGGTGCTTGGAGACGGGAGCCGCGGGGCCGTGGCTGTGGCCATGGCTATGGGTATGACCATGTGCCTGTCCGGTCGGTTCGGGGGACTGCTGCGAGGAAGTCACCGACCGATCATCGCAAGAACGACCGGGGCCCTCTGTTCAGCGCGGCCGGGATGGCGCTAGCGTGGTGGCACCTTTGCACACGCGGGAGCTCGGAGCACCGGGCTGAGAGGGCGCTGACATCCGTACGAAGGGTACGGAAACGGCTGCGTCGACCGCCGAACCTGTTACCGGGTAATGCCGGCGTAGGGAGTAGGTCACGATGACCGTTCAGGACGCACGCACGCCTGCCTCGAACCAGAGCGACGAGGCCGGAAAGTCCATCGGCTGGCACAAGGGGTACATCGAGGGCTCGCGCCCCGACCTCCGGGTGCCGGTCCGCAAGGTGCACCTCACCAACGGCAAGGACGTGACGCTGTACGACACGTCTGGGCCGTACACCGACCCGAACGTCGAGACCGATGTACGCCGCGGCCTGGAGCCGCTGCGGGAGAACTGGATCATCGCCCGCGGCGACACCGAGGAGTACGCGGGTCGCCCGGTCCGCCCCGAGGACGACGGGATCAAGCACACCTCGCCGCGTGGCGGACTGCGCAACCTCGACGCCGTCTTCCCCGGCCGCCCGCGCCAGCCCCGCCGGGGCCGCGACGGCCAGGCGGTGACGCAGCTGGCGTACGCCCGCCGGGGCGAGATCACTCCGGAGATGGAGTACGTCGCGATCCGCGAGAACGTCTCCCCCGAGGTGGTGCGGGAGGAGATCGCGGCCGGCCGGGCCGTTCTGCCGGCCAACGTCAACCACCCGGAGATCGAGCCGATGATCATCGGCAAGCGGTTCCTGGTGAAGGTCAACGCCAACATCGGCAACTCGGCGGTCACCTCCTCCATCGAGGAGGAGGTGGAGAAGATGACCTGGGCCACCCGCTGGGGTGCCGACACTGTCATGGATCTCTCCACCGGCCGCAACATCCACACCACCCGCGAGTGGGTGCTGCGCAACTCGCCCGTGCCGATCGGCACCGTGCCGCTCTACCAGGCCTTGGAGAAGGTCGACGGCAAGGCCGAGGAACTGACCTGGGAGATCTACAAGGACACGGTCATCGAGCAGGCCGAGCAGGGCGTCGACTACATGACGGTGCACGCCGGTGTGCTCCTGCGGTACGTGCCGCTGACGGCGCGGCGCAAGACCGGCATCGTGTCCCGTGGCGGCTCCATCATGGCGGCGTGGTGCCTGGCGCACCACAAGGAGTCGTTCCTGTACGAGAACTTCGAGGAGCTCTGCGAGATCCTCGCCGCGTACGACGTGACGTACTCGCTGGGCGACGGGCTGCGGCCCGGATCGATCGCGGACGCCAACGACGAGGCCCAGTTCGCGGAGCTCAGGACGCTCGGTGAGCTGAACACGATCGCCAAGCGCCACAACGTACAGACCATGATCGAGGGCCCTGGGCACGTCCCGATGCACAAGATCAAGGAGAACATCGACCTCCAGCAGGAGATCTGCGAGGAGGCCCCGTTCTACACGCTCGGCCCGCTGACCACCGATGTGGCTCCGGCCTACGACCACATCACCTCCGGTATCGGCGCGGCGATGATCGCCTGGTGGGGCACGGCGATGCTCTGCTACGTCACGCCCAAGGAGCACCTGGGCCTGCCGAACCGGGACGACGTGAAGACCGGCGTCATCACCTACAAGATCGCCGCGCACGCGGCGGACCTCGCCAAGGGCCACCCGGGAGCGCAGGAGTGGGACGACGCGCTGTCGGACGCCCGGTTCGAGTTCCGGTGGGAGGACCAGTTCAACCTGGCGCTGGACCCCGACACGGCGCGGGAGTTCCACGACGAGACGCTGCCCGCCGAACCGGCCAAGACCGCCCACTTCTGCTCGATGTGCGGGCCGAAGTTCTGCTCGATGAAGATCTCGCAGGACATCCGGCGCGAGCACGGCGGTGATCTGCAGGAGCGGGAGATCGAGGACGGCATGGCGGAGAAGTCCAAGGAGTTCGCCGCGGCGGGCAACCGGGTCTATCTGCCGCTGGCGGACTGACCGCCGCCCATGGAGCGCCGGCCTGTTTCACGTGAAACGTCTGTTCGTTCCACGTGAAACAGGCGCTCGTCCGGGTGCGCGACGGGGGGAGAACTCAATCGGGCCGGTGTTCCGGGCCTCCGAAGTCCGGGCTGCTGAAGTCGGGGCTGGTGAAGGTGGGGCGGGAGCCGGTGCCGCCCTCGCTCGGGCTTGAGAACTCCGGTCCGCTGTATCCCATCTTCGGGAAACGGCCGACGTGATGGGGCGGCACCGCCGAGAGGGGGTCCGCACTGGGGTCCGCCAGCGCGTCCCGCAGGAACGGCAGGATGCCCCGCTCCAGCAGGGCGTGGCGCCACGCCTCCCGCGCGCGGGCGACCTCGTCCGGTAGCGCGTCCCCCGCCTCCTGAGCCGGCACCTGGGTGGAGCCGTTACGCACCGCGGTGACCAGCAGGCCGATCGCGGCGGCGAGAATGCCGGCCGCTGTGACGGCTCCGAAGAACCATCCCGCCGCCAGCAGCGAGTCCGCGAAGGCGGGCGCCGGGTCGAGCATCTTCAGTACGTAGCCGACCAGCAGGAAGATGACGGCGGCCGTGCCGGCCAGGACCGGCGCCAGCACGGTGACGATGACACCGACCCCGGCACCCGGCCCGTCGTCGGTCTCGTCACCCGGTGAGGCCAGGACGGTGTCGATCGCGGACACCCCGCCCGAGGCGCGCGACTCCTCGCGCACCTTGACGTAGTGGTCGTACTCCGCGGCGGCGGTCGCGGATATGAGAGCGGTCGCGTTCAGCGCCATGGTGCGCAGCTGCTCGTTGTTGAGCCGCTGCCCGACGCCGGCGAGTTCCGGACGGTCGTGCGCGGTGCGCAGTGCGTCGTCGAGGACCCGCTCGTACTCGGCGCGGTCCTCGGTCAGCAGGTGCGGAGCGCTTTTCATCTGCATCCCCCGATGCTCCGTAGGACCCGGTTCGCCCGTGTGGAACGGGTAGTCGGGCAGAAACGGAGGAGAGCCTGCTAAGGAAATACCGATGGTAGAGCGGGCACGGCAAGGGGTGACAGGGGAATTCCGGAAATCGCCTGGTCCGACTGCGCTGCGTTATGCCTCAGTGGGGCAGGGGGAGCTGAACGACCAGCAGCTTTCCGGCCATCGTGACACCGCCGTCCATGGCGATCGCCAGACCGTCCGCATACACGTGCGGTCCTTCGACCGTCGGGCCGCCGCCGTCCTCGCCGTCCTCCGACCCGACCTCGCCCAGCAGATACGGAATCGGGCTGTGGCCGTGCACGATGCGTTCGCCACCGTAGGCCGCCAGCAGTTCCTGCACGGCCGTGGACCCGGCTTCGTCCCGGAAGGCGAAGCGCTTGGTGAGCTTGCGGAACAGGTCCCAGCACTCGTCGGCGTCGTTGCGGGTGAGGATCTCGTGGACGGTGTCGTTGACGTCCTCGATGGTGGATCCGTAGTCAAGGTAGGCGGTGGTGTCGGAGTGCACCAGCAGGTGCCCGTCCTCCTCCACCACGGCGTCCAGCCGGGACATCCACTGGAGGTGGACGTCCTGAAGACGGTCCATGTCGCTCTTCTGGCCGCCGTTGAGCAGCCAGGCCGCCTGGAAGGTGGCCGTGCCGGCGCCCGAGTTGACGGGGGTGTCCGCGAACCGTTTGGCGCCGATCAGCAGCAGCTCGTGATTGCCCATCAGGGCCTTGCAGTAGCCGCCGGCTGCGGCCGCTTCGGCGGAGAGCCGCATGACCAGGTCGATCACGCCGATGCCGTCGGGGCCGCGGTCGGTGAAGTCGCCGAGGAACCACAGCCGGGCGTTGCCCGCCGCCCAGCGCCCCTCGGTGTCGATGAGTCCCTGCTGGCGCAGGGCGGCGAGGAGCTCGTCGAGGTACCCGTGGACGTCGCCCACCACGTACAGGGGGCCCGGCCCGCTCTCCGGTAGAGGTGCCGCCGCCGGGGCCGGGACAGGCGCCTGGTCGGGGCCGACGGACACCTGGACGGTGTCGCCGCGGTTGATCACCGGAAGATCGCGCTCGGTCGGCGTGTACCCCTCGGGCAGCTCACCCTCGGGGAACGCGCTGCCCGGGTGCGCGGCATGAGCGGACTGAGCCTGTACGGGCACCTGGGCGTACGGCGGTACGCGGAAGTCGCGCAACGTCGCCGTCCGCACCACGGGTCCTTGACCGGCCCCCTGAGTCATCGACCCCTCCACCACCGTCGCGACGCCCTACACCTGGCGGACCGGCCTGGTCGGGGCGGTCCGCGGTGTCGTCCGCCCATCATAGGAATGAGCCCTGTGCTGTGTGACGCACCAGGGGTGGTGAATCCGGGTGCGCCTCGGGTTCACCGGTCGATTCTTCCCCAATTGGGGAAGTATGCCCTCGCCCTTGACCGACACGTGGTGCCCGTCGCCGACGGGCACCACGTGCCGGTCACTCCTGGGAGGGGGATCGCGGAGGGCTGACGGTGGTCCGCGGGGGCCGCCGCTGGGACGACGTCCGGACGATCAACTCGGTCGGTATCACCTGCTGGACGGGCCCGTCGCCGTCGATGCCCTCGATGGCGTCGATGAGCAGCTGGACGACCGCGGTGCCGATCCGGCGGGGTTTGAGGGAGAGCGTGGTGATGGGTGGTTCGGTGGCGGCGTAGACGGTCGACTCGCTGCAGCAGACCAGCAGCAGGTCCTCCGGTACGCGCAGGCCGTAGCGCCGGGCCGCCGCCAGCAGGTCGGTGCCGTTGGGGTCGAACAGCCCGTACACCGCGTCGGGGCGGTCGGGGCGGGCCAGCAGCCGGTCGGCGGCGACCGCTCCGGCGCAGGGGTCGTGGGCCGGGTAGGCCTCGTAGACCGGATCCTGCCCGACCCGCTCGCACCAGTTCAGGTACGCGGTGGTGGACAGACGTGTGTACGTGTCGGTGGTGGTGCCGGTGAGCAGGCCGATGCGGCGGGCGCCGGCGGCCGCGAGGTGGTCCAGCAGGTCGAGGACCGCGGCCTCGTGGTCGTTGTCCACCCAGGCGGTGACCGGGAGGGTGCCGGCCGGGCGGCCGTCGGAGACCACGGGCAGGCCCTGGCGGACCAGCTCGGTGACGACCGGGTCGTGGTCGGAGGGGTCGATGACGACGGTGCCGTCGAGGGCGACGTTCGACCAGACGTCATGGCGGGAGGTGGCGGGCAGGATGACCAGGGCGTAGCCGCGGGCGAGCGCGGCGGAGGTGGCGGCCCTGGCCATCTCGGCGAAGTACGCGAACTCGGTGAAGGTGAAAGGTTCATCCCCGTAGGTCGTCACGGTCAGGCCGATGAGGCCGGACTTGCCGGTACGGAGCGTGCGGGCCGCGGCGGACGGGCGGTAGCCCAGCCGGTCGGCGACCTCGCGGACATGGCGGCGGGTGGCGTCCGGGAGCCGGCCCTTGCCGTTGAGCGCGTCGGAGACAGTCGTGATGGAGACCCCGGCTGCGGCGGCCACGTCCCGGATGCCCGCTCGCCCTTGCCGGCTTCCCCGGGTCTGTGCCCGGCTCACCTGGTGCTTCCCTGCTGCTGTCATGGCGAGCCGATAGTAGGGCGATGTCGGGCGGTTGGGCCGTTCGCATATTCACTTGTTGACAGGCACGTTTCTGCACGGTCGCCACCCCTGAATGGCCGTGGAAACCAAGGTAGTTGGGGTATTTCACTTACTGCCGCGAGTTGTCGGCGCGCATGGGCCTGCCAAATGGACGAGGTTGCGAAGAGGTCTCAACTCACCTCTACGGGGGACGCGCGCCACGGCGCGAGCCATGGGCGCGCGCCACCCGGGGGAGCGCTCCCCCGGGACCTCACGCCGGGGAAGCGAGGGCGCGCGGAGCCGCGTCACGACGCCGCCGGCGACCCGCCGGGACCCGGGGGAAGGGGCGGGTGAGAGATCGGCCATTCGCAGCGGGACGGAATCCTCATATGGTGAGCAGTATTGGTGGTACGTACGGTCGAGGAGGACCAGAGTGAGCGAGACCCCGAAGCTGCGCGCCGTGCTGGGCGGCATCCCCACCTACAAGCCGGGCAAGCCCGCCGCGGCCGAGGGACCGGTCGCGTACAAGCTGTCCTCCAACGAGAACCCGTATCCGCCGCTGCCCGGGGTCATGGAGAGCGCGCTGACCGCGGCGGCGGCGTTCAACCGCTACCCGGACATGGCCTGCACGGGGCTGATGAACGAGCTGGCCGAGCGTTTCGGGGTGCCGGTGTCGCACCTGGCCACCGGCACGGGATCGGTGGGCGTGGCCCAGCAGCTGGTGCAGGCCACCTCCGGCCCCGGCGACGAGGTGATCTACGCCTGGCGCTCCTTCGAGGCGTACCCGATCATCACGCAGGTCAGCGGTGCGACGCCGGTGCAGGTGCCGCTGACCCCCGGTGATGTGCACGACCTGGACGCGATGGCCGACGCGATCACCGACCGCACGCGGCTGATCTTCGTCTGCAACCCCAACAACCCAACCGGCACGGTGGTGCGCCGCGCCGAGCTGGAGCGGTTCCTGGACCGGGTGCCGTCCGACGTGCTGGTCGTGCTGGACGAGGCGTACCGCGAGTTCATCCGGGACGCCGAGGTGCCGGACGGTGTGGAGATCTACCGCGAGCGCCCGAACGTGGCCGTGCTGCGCACGTTCTCCAAGGCGTACGGGCTCGCCGGGCTGCGCGTCGGCTTCGCGGTCGCGCACGAGCCGGTGGCCGCGGCACTGCGCAAGACCGCGGTTCCGTTCGGCGTGAGCCAGCTCGCGCAGGACGCGGCCGTGGCCTCGCTGCGGGCGGAGGACGAGCTGCTGGGGCGGGTGGGGTCCCTGGTGTGCGAGCGGCAGCGGGTCTCCGAGGGTCTCGTCGGTCAGGGCTGGACGGTCCCGGAGACGCAGGCCAACTTCGTCTGGCTCCGGCTGGGCGAGCTCACCGTGGACTTCGCGGCGGCGTGCGAGCAGGCCGGCGTGGTCGTGCGGGCGTTCCCGGGAGAGGGCGTGCGGGTCACCATCGGAGAGACCGAGGCGAACGACATCTTCCTGCGAGCGGCGGAGGCCTTCCGCAAGGAGCGTTTCTGAGGAGCTCGGGGATCCCGGGCCGGGGTGCGGGTCCGGGGCGGTTCAGGGGCCGGGGGCGGGGGGCCGGGGCCGTGCGGGGCCTCGGGCCCTTGGGCCGCCCCTGGGCCATGGGGCCGGGCGCGCGGGTCCCCTGTACCCGCGGGTGACCTGTTCCGGACGCGTACGCCGGGGCGAGCCGGGCGCCGCCCGCGCACCCGTGCCGTCCGTGGACGGCGCGGGTCAGGAGGCCGGTTCGACGCGGACGGGGTCGCCCGGGCGGACCGTGGCGAGGGCGCGGGGGTCGCCGTCGATCCGGCCGAGCACGTTGCACGGGCTCGCCAGCCGGGATTCGTCGCCGCGGGAGATCGGTGTGGGGCCGTACGGCAGGGCCAGCGCGTCGCCCTCGGTCCAGAACGCGACCGTGCCCGGCTCGACCACCTGCCGGGCACCGGGCTCCAGCGCCGGGGAGGCCGGGGTCTCGAAGTAGACCTCCTCGCCCCAGGTGTGGGCGGTGGAGGTGATCGGGAGGACCGCCGCGAGCGCCTTGGTGGTGGGCGTGTCGTCCAGCGTCGCGGTGACCTGGCCGGCGGGCCAGGAGATACGTATCTGCATGCGCAAAATTCAACAAGATGTTGAAGTTTTCCGGAAGGGGACCCCCGGTTTCGGCTTCGGATTCCGTTTGAGTCATAATAGCTTGTGATTGTGAACGCATTCACAAGCGCGCCTGGTTCCTCCCAAGATCCACCGGAATCGGCGGGGCGACGCAACGACGTCCGGACCGTAGGACGTAGGCCGTAAGGAGAAGCTGACGTGGAACTGGCTCTGGCGCCAGAGACGCTGGCGAGGTGGCAGTTCGGTATCACCACCGTGTACCACTTCCTCTTCGTCCCCCTGACGATCTCCCTCGCCGCACTCACCGCCGGTCTTCAGACGGCATGGGTGCGGACCGAGAAGGAGAAGTACCTCAGGGCGACGAAGTTCTGGGGAAAGCTCTTCCTCATCAACATCGCGATGGGCGTGGTCACCGGCATCGTGCAGGAGTTCCAGTTCGGCATGAACTGGTCCGACTACTCGCGCTTCGTCGGAGACGTCTTCGGGGCGCCGCTCGCCTTCGAGGCACTGATCGCGTTCTTCTTCGAGTCGACGTTCATCGGCCTGTGGATCTTCGGCTGGGACAAGCTGCCGAAGAGGATCCACCTGGCCTGCATATGGATGGTGTCGATCGGCACCATCCTCTCGGCGTACTTCATCCTGGCGGCCAACTCCTGGATGCAGCACCCGGTCGGCTACAGGATCAACGAGAAGACGGGCCGGGCCGAACTCACCGACTTCTGGCTCGTGCTCACCCAGAACACGACCCTGACGCAGGTCTTCCACTCCATGTCGGCGGCCTTCCTGACGGGTGGGGCGTTCATGGTCGGCATCGCCGCCTTCCACCTGGCGCGCAAGAAGCACGTCCCGGTGATGAAGACCTCGCTGCGGCTGGGCCTGGTCACCGTGGTGATCGGCGGCATCTTCACCGCGATCAGCGGTGACTTCCTCGGCAAGGTCATGTACGAGCAGCAGCCGATGAAGATGGCCGCGGCCGAGGCGCTGTGGGAGGGCGAGAAGCCGGCCCCGTTCTCGGTCTTCGCCGTGGGTGACGTGGACAAGGGCCACAACAAGGTCGCGGTGGAAATCCCCGGGCTGCTGTCCTTCCTGGCCCACAGCGACTTCGAGTCGTACGTCCCCGGCATCAACGACACCAACAAGGCCCTCCAGGAGAAGTACGGCCCGGGCGACTACCGGCCGAACATCCCGGTCGCCTACTGGGGATTCCGGTGGATGATCGGCTTCGGCATGGCGTCCTTCTCACTCGGCATGCTCGGCCTGTGGCTGACTCGCAAGCGGTTCCTGCTGCCCGAACGGCTGCGGGTGGCGCCGGACGAGGTGCCCCACCTGGTCCTGTTCCGGAAGCCCCTCAGCCCCAAGCTCACCCAGCTCTACTGGCTGGTCGCGCTGTGGACCCTGGCCTTCCCGCTCATCGCCAACTCCTGGGGCTGGATCTTCACCGAGATGGGCCGCCAGCCGTGGGTGGTGTACGGCGTGCTGCGCACCCGCGACGCGGTCTCGCCCGGGGTCTCGCAGGCCGAGGTGATCACCTCGATGCTCGTCTTCACGGCCCTCTACGCGGTGCTCGCCGTGATCGAGGTCCGGCTGCTCGTGAAGTACGTGAAGGCCGGCCCGCCCGAGCTGAGCGAGTCCGACCTCAACCCGCCCACCACGATCGGCGGCCACGACCGGGACCCGGAGAACCCGGGGCGTGAGGTCGATCGGCCGATGGCCTTTTCGTACTGAGGACTGGAGCTGAGGCATGGAACTTCACGACATATGGTTTGTCGCCATCGCGGTCCTGTGGACCGGGTACTTCTTCCTGGAGGGCTTCGACTTCGGGGTCGGCGTCCTGACCAAGCTGCTCGCCCGCAACCGGGTCGAGAAGCGGGTGCTGATCAACACCATCGGACCCGTCTGGGACGGTAACGAGGTGTGGCTGCTCACGGCCGCCGGTGCCACGTTCGCCGCCTTCCCCGACTGGTACGCCACCCTCTTCTCCGGCTTCTACCTGCCGTTGCTGGTCATCCTGGTGTGCCTGATCGTGCGCGGTGTCGCCTTCGAGTACCGGGCCAAGCGCCCGGAGGAGAAGTGGCAGCGCAACTGGGAGCAGGCCATCTTCTGGACGTCGTTGGCCCCCGCGTTCCTGTGGGGTGTCGCCTTCGGCAACATCGTGCGGGGCGTGAAGATCGACGCGACCAAGGAGTACGTGGGCACCGTGGCCGACCTGCTCAACCCGTTCGCACTGCTGGGCGGACTGGTGACACTGACGCTGTTCACCTTCCACGGCACGGTGTTCACCGCGCTGAAGACGGTCGGGGACATCCGGGCGCGGGCGCGGAAGCTGGCGCTGACGCTGGGCGCGCTCACGGTGGTGCTGTCCGTCGGTTTCCTCGGGTGGCTCCAGGTGTCCCGGGGCGACGGTGCGAGCCTCGTGGCCATGGCGGTCGCCGCCGTGGCCCTGGTCGGGGCGGTCGGTGCGATCAAGGCGGGACGTGAAGGATGGTCGTTCGCGCTCTCCGGTGTCACGATCGCGGCCGCGGTGGCGATGCTTTTCCTGACGCTCTTCCCGAACGTCATGCCGTCCTCGCTGGACCCGGACTGGAGCCTGACCGTGGCCAACTCGGCGTCCAGCCCGTACACCCTGAGGATCATGACCTGGTGTGCGGCGATCGCCGGGCCACTGGTGATGCTGTACCAGGGCTGGACGTACTGGGTCTTCCGCAAGCGCATCGGCACGCAGCACATAGCCGACGCCCACTAGCGCACTGGTAGGGGATGTTTCACGTGAAACCGATCGACCCGCGTCTGCTCCGCCACGCCCGGGCCACCCGTCTTTTCCTGGCGGCGGTGGTGGTCCTGGGCGTCGTCGGGGCGGCGCTGGTCGTCGCCCAGGCCATGCTCATCGCCGAGGTGGTGGCGGGCGCGTTCCGGCGGGGGCTGGACGCCGGGGACCTGGGGACGCCGTTGGTGCTGCTGGCCACGGTCGCGGTCGGGCGGGGCGTGGTCACCTGGCTGACCGAGCTCGCCGCCCATCGGGCGAGTGCCGCGGTCAAGTCGGAGCTGCGCGGTCGGCTGCTGGAGCGGGCGGCGGCGCTCGGGCCGGGTTGGCTGAGCGGGCAGCGGGTCGGTTCACTGGTCGCGCTGGCCACCCGTGGGGTGGACGCGCTCGACGACTACTTCTCACGTTATCTGCCGCAGCTCGGGCTGGCCGTGGTGGTGCCGGTGGCGGTCCTGGCGCGGATCGTCACCGAGGACTGGGTGTCGGCGGCGATCATCGTCGGCACGCTGCCGCTGATCCCCATTTTCATGATCCTCATCGGGTGGGCCACCCAGGCCCGGATGGACCGGCAGTGGAAGCTGCTGTCGCGGCTGTCGGGACACTTCCTCGACGTGGTGGCGGGACTGCCGACGCTGAAGGTGTTCGGCCGGGCCAAGGCGCAGGCGCAGTCGATCCGGGCGATCACCTCCGAGTACCGGCAGGCCACGCTGCGGACCCTGCGGATCGCCTTCCTGTCGTCGTTCGCGCTGGAGCTGCTCTCCACGCTGTCGGTGGCCCTGGTCGCGGTGGGTGTCGGCATGCGGCTGGTGCACGGGGACCTGGATCTGTACACGGGGCTGGTCATCCTGATCCTGGCGCCCGAGGCGTACCTGCCGCTGCGGCAGGTCGGCGCCCAGTACCACGCGGCGGCGGAGGGACTGTCGGCCGCGGAGGAGATCTTCGCCGTCCTGGAGACGCCCGTCCGGGCTGGTGGGGAAGCGGAGGTACCGGCCTCCGTACGCCTCGAACTGGACAACGTGACCGTGCGGCACGCGGGGCGCGCCGAGCCGTCACTGGCCCGCGCGTCGCTGGTCGTGGAGCCGGGCGAGACGGTGGCCCTGGTCGGGCCGAGCGGGGTCGGCAAGTCGACGTTGCTGGACGTGGTGCTGGGGTTCGCGCAGCCCTCGGACGACGGGGGTGCGGTACGCGTGGGGTCCACCGACCTGCGGTCGCTGGACCCGGAGCGGTGGCGGGAGCGGATCGCGTGGGTGCCTCAGCGGCCGTACCTGTTCGCCGGGACCATCGCGGAGAACGTGCGCCTCGCCCGGCCCGATGCCGACGACGACGCCGTCGCGCGGGCGCTGCGGGACGCGGGCGCGGCCGAGTTCGTGGACGCGCTGCCGGCGGGCGCCGGGACGATGCTGGGCGAGGACGGCGCGGGATTGTCGGCGGGGCAGCGCCAACGCCTCGCCCTGGCGCGGGCCTTCCTGGCCGACCGGCCGCTGCTCCTGCTGGACGAGCCGACCGCTGCGCTGGACGGGGCGACCGAGGGCGCCGTGGTGGACGCGGTGCGTCGTCTCGCCGCCGGGCGGACGGTTCTGCTGGTCGTCCACCGTCCGGCGCTGCTGGCGGTGGCGGACCGCGTCGTCGCGCTGGGGGCGCCCGCCCGTGGCGGGACGGTGACCGCCGGGACGGGCGCGCCGCGCGGTCTGGACGCGCTGGACGCGGCGTTCGGCCTCGTGGGCGGGCACCCGGACACCGTTGAGGCCGGTGCGGCGGCCGGGGACTCCCGGAGCGGTGGCGGGGTGCTGGCGCGGATGCGCGGGACGGCCGGGGAGCTGCGCGGCCGGCTCGGTCTGGCGCTGGTGCTGGGCAGCCTGGCGCTGGGGTCGGCCGTGGGGCTCATGGCCGTGTCCGGGTGGCTGATCTCGCGGGCGTCCGAACAGCCGCCCGTGCTCCACCTGATGGTGGCCGTGACGGCGACCCGGGCGTTCGGCATCGGGCGGGCCGTGTTCCGGTACGCCGAGCGGCTCGTGTCGCACGACACCGTGCTGCGGATGCTGGCCGACCTGCGGGTCGCCGTCTACCGCGGGCTGGAGCGGATCGCGCCGGCCGGGTTGCGCACGGTGCGCCGGGGCGACCTGCTGTCGCGGCTGGTCTCGGACGTGGACGCCCTCCAGGACTACTGGCTGCGCTGGCTGCTGCCGGCCGGGACCGCCGCCGTGGTGGGCGCGGGAGCCGTGGGGTTCACCGCGTGGCTGCTGCCGCAGGCCGGGGCGGTGCTCGCGGCCGGGCTCCTCCTCGCGGGCGTGGCCGTGCCGATGGTGAGCGGCGCCGTGGCCCGCCGCGCCGAGCAGCGGCTCGCCCCGGCGCGCGGCGTACTCGCCGGCCGGATCGTGGACCTGTTGCGCGGCTGTGCCGAGCTGACCGTGGCGGGTGCCCTTCCCGGCCGTGTCGCCCGGGCGCGGGAGGCGGACGGCGCCCTGACCCGGATCGCCACCCGCCAGTCCACCGCCACCGCCCTCGGCGGCGGCCTCTCCGCACTGGTCACCGGGCTCACCGTGGCGGCGGCCGCCCTCGTCGGCGTCCAGGCGGTACGGGACGGGCGGCTCGACGGCGTGGCGCTGGCCGTGGTCGTCCTGACCCCGCTCGCCGCGTTCGAGGCGGTCACCGCCCTGCCCCTGGCCGTGCAGTACCGCCAGCGCGTCAAGCGGAGCGCGGAGCGGGTGTACGAGGTGCTCGACGCCCCCGTGCCCGTGCACGAACCGAGCGAGCCCCGGCCGGCGCCGGACAGCGCGTTCCCGCTGGAGCTGCGCGGCCTCACCGCCCGGTACTCGGGTCAGGAGCGGGACGCCCTCGCGGAGTTCGACCTGCGCCTGGAGCCCGGCAGGCGGGTCGCCGTCGTCGGGGCGTCCGGCTCCGGCAAGACGACGCTCGCCCAGGTGCTGCTGCGGTTCCTGGACGCCCGGGACGGGACGTACCGGATCGGCGGAACGGACGCGACCGCGCTCGACGGCGACGACGTACGCCGCCTGGTCGGGCTGTGCGCCCAGGACGCGCACACCTTCGACAGCTCCGTCCGGGAGAACCTGCGGCTGGCCAGAACGGGCGCGAGCGACGGCGACCTGCGCGCGGCGCTGGACCGGGCCAGGCTGCTGGACTGGGTGGACAGCCTCCCCGAGGGCCTGGACACCCTCGTGGGCGAACACGGCGCCCGGCTCTCCGGCGGCCAGCGGCAGCGCCTGGCCCTCGCCAGGGCCCTCCTCGCGGACTTCCCGGTCCTCGTGCTGGACGAGCCCGCCGAGCACCTGGACCTTGCCACGGCGGACGCGCTCACCGACGACCTGCTGCGGGCCACCGAGGGCCGCACGACCTTGCTGATCACCCACCGGCTGCACGGCCTCGACGCGGTCGACGAGGTGGTCGTCCTGGAGGCCGGGCGCACCGTGCAGCGCGGGCCGTTCGCCGAGCTGGCGAGCACCGACGGGGCGCTGCGCCGCATGCTGGAGCGCGAGCGGGCGGCGGACCGGGCGGCGGCGCCCCACCACCTCCAGGGACTGTCCGCGGAGCTGACCGCCCGGGTCCCGCAACACGGCTGACCGTCGCAGACGACGGCGTGGGCCTCCCGGAGGGCGGTCGGCGCAGCGGGTCGCCCGACCTGGCGCGGCGCGCGGAGCCGCTGGGCGGGTCGAGCCGGTGCGGACCGGGCATCGGCGCGGGCGGCGGTACGTCGGTCCTGTGGGAGGCGCCCCTGCGGGGACCCTTACGGGTGGGCGTGTAGGCCGCTCGGGGCAACGGCTGTGGGCCGGTCGGCGGTACGACACCCCCGGGGTGCCGTACATCGGGGACGCCCGGCGCCACCATCCCAGGATGGTGCTCGTGGCGCTGGCCGTCCTGCTCGCCCTGCTCCCCCCGCCCGCGGCGGCCGCCGCCGACGGGCCGGACGGCGCGGCCGTGGAGGTGGCGCGGCTGTACGACGAGGCCGCGCGGGCCACCGAGGCGTACGAGCAGGGCAGGCGGGCGGCTGCCGGTCAGCGTGCCCTCGCCGGCCGGCTCCAGCGGAAGCTGGCCCTGAAGCGGCGCGAGCTGGCGGTGCTGAACGACCGGATGGGCGAGGTCGCGCGGGCCCAGTACCGGTCGGGCGGGTCGGTCGGCCTGACCGCGCGGTTGCTGCTGGGCGACGACGTCGACGAGGTGATGCGGGCGGAGCGGCTCGCCCGGCAGGCGGACCGGGCGGTGAACCGCCTGATGCAGCGCACCCGCGAGGCGGAGCGGCGCCTGGTGCGGGCGGAGGCGGAGGCCCGCGCGGCGTGGCAGGGCCTGGACGCCCGCCGGAAGAGGCTGGCCACCATCCGGCAGGGCATCGAGGCGCGGCTGGCGCGGGCGCAGTGGCGGCTTCAGGCGGAGGCGGACGGGAGGGTGGCGGCGGGCCGGTGCGGCGGCGCCGGTGGGGGCGCGAGGGGGAGTGGGGGCAGGGGCACGGGTGTGGGCGGAGGCGTCGGCGGGGGTTCGAGCGTGGGCGCCGAGGTGAGTGCCGGTGCGGGCGTCGCGGGGGTGGCGAAGGGCCTCGGGGCGGTGAAGGGCGCCGGGGCGGCGGTGGGCGGCGGTGTCGCCGGAGATCGCGGTGTCGCCGGGGCGCTCGCCCGGCGGGCCGGCGGGCTCGGCGGTGCGCGCGGCTGGGTCGCGCCGGTGGAGCGGTACGCCCTGTCCGCCGGGTTCCACCGGGCGGGCGCGCACTGGGCGCACCGGCACACCGGGCAGGACTTCGCGGTGGACGTCGGTACCCCGGTGCGGTCGGTCGGGGCGGGCCGGGTGCAGTCCGTCTCGTGCGGCGGGGCGTTCGGGATCGAGGTGGTGGTCCGGCACGCGGGCGGCTGGTACTCGCAGTACGCGCACCTCGCCGCACCCGGGGTGGTCACCGGGCAGCAGGTCGTCGCCGGTCAGGTGATCGGGCGGTCGGGCAACACCGGCAACTCGACGGGGCCGCACCTCCACTTCGAGGTGCGGCTCACGCCGTACATGGGATCGGCCGTGGACCCGGTGCGCTGGCTGGCCGAACACGGGGTCCGGCTGGGCCGGTGAGGTGCGTCAGGGCGTGCCGAGGATGTCCTCGATGACCCGCGCGACACCGTCGTCGTTGTTGGCGACGGTACGGCCGGAGGCGGCGGCGACGACGTCCGGGTGCGCGTTGCCCATCGCGTACGAGCGGCCCGCCCAGGACAGCATCTCGATGTCGTTCGGCATGTCCCCGAACGCCACGACCTCGTCGGCGGAGATGCCGCGCTCGGCGCAGCACAGCGCGAGGGTGCTCGCCTTGGAGACGCCCAGGCCGCTGATCTCCAGCAGCGCGCTGGGGCTGGAGCGGGTGATGTTCACCCGGTCCCCGGCGGCCGTCCGCGCCAGGGCGAGGAATCCGTCCGGGGTCAGGTCCGGGTGGTGGGCGAGCAGCTTGAGCATCGGTGCGCCGAGGCCGGGCTCCTCCTCGTGCAGGAGCTCCTCGGCGGGGGCGATGGTGGCGTCGGGGTCGAGCCAGAAGGGCGGGTAGTCGGGCTCGTAGTGGAAGCCCGTGGCCAGTTCGACCGCGAAGGCGGTGCCGGGTGCCTCGCGGCGCAGCGTCCGCACGACGTCCAGGGCGGTGCCGCGTTCCAGCGGCCGGACCTCCAGCAGCTTGCCGCCGGAGTGCAGGTCGACGACGGCGGCGCCGTTGGCGCAGATGGCCAGGCCGTGTCCGTGCACGTGGTCGCTGACCACGCCCATCCAGCGGGCGGGCCGGCCGGTGACGAAGAAGACCTCGATGCCGGCCTCCTCGGCCGCGGCGAGCGCTGTGATCGTCCGGTGGGAGACCGATTTGTCGTCGCGCAGAAGCGTTCCGTCGAGGTCGGTGGCGATCAACCGGGGACGTCGGTGTGCCGTGGGCCGGGGGCGGGGAGAGGTAGCTGAGGTCACGGGCTCATTCTCCCGTACGGCGGTGCACGGGCGTGCGGATAGCCGCACATCTGAGCCGAAACGGCTTTGTCGGTGGGGCGTCGTAGGCTCGTTCCATGCGTCTGAGCACCGTGATCCTTCCCACCGCCCGCTGGCACGACGGCGGGCGCGAGGCGTGGCTGGGGGCCGAGCGGCTCGGTTTCCACGCCGCCTACACCTACGACCACCTGTCCTGGCGGGTGCCGTTCCGGGACGGACCGTGGTTCGGCGCGATCCCGACGCTGACGGCGGCGGCCGGCGTCACGGAGAGGATGCGGCTCGGCACGCTGGTGACCTCCCCGAACTTCCGGCATCCGGTCACGCTGGCCAAGGAGCTGATCTCGCTGGACGACATCTCCGGCGGCCGGATCACGCTGGGCATCGGCGCGGGTGGCAACGGCTTCGACGCGACGGCGCTGGGGCAGGAGGCGTGGACGCCGCGTGAGCGGGCGGACCGTTTCGCGGAGTTCGTACCGCTGCTGGACCGGCTGCTGACGGAGGAGTCGGTGACGCACCGGGGGGCGTTCTACTCGGCGGACGAGGCGCGCAACGTCCCCGGCTGCGTGCAGCGCCCGAGGCTGCCCTTCGCCGTCGCCGCCACCGGGCCGCGGGGCATGAGGCTGGCGGCGCGGCACGGGCAGGCGTGGGTGACGACCGGGGACCCGAAGCTGTACGAGGCGGGCACGCCGGAGGAGTCGTACGGGGCGCTGCGGGGCCAGCTGGAGAAGCTCGACAAGGCGTGCGCGGACGCCGGGCGGGACAGCGGGGAGCTGGACAGGATCCTGCTGACCGGGTTCACCCCGGACCGGCCGCTGGAGTCCTTCGACGCCTTCGTCGACTTCGCGGGACGCCACTTCGCGCTCGGCTTCACCGAGATCGTGATCCACCGGCCGATCGCTGACACGGTGTTCGCCGCCGACCGGGCGGTCTACGAGCGGATCGCGACTGAGGCTCTCGCCCAGCTGCGCTGAACCCCCGGGACTCGCGCGGCCGGACTGCGGCGGCTCAGCCCGGCGCGGGGAACCGGAGGTAGCCGGGTGGTACGGCGGCGGTGAGCCAGACCCCGTTGGCGCTGACGAGGAAGACATGGCCGTCCCGGTGCATGGCGCCGGCGTCCACACTGAGCACGACGGGGCGGCCCCGCCGGGCGCCGACCCGGGTCGCGGTCTCGCGGTCGGGCGACAGGTGGACGTGGTGCCGGGCCATGGGGCGCAGTCCCTCGGCGCGGATCGCCGGCAGGCTGCGGGGGACCGTGCCGTGGTACAGGTACGCGGGGGGCTCGGCGGCCGGCAGGTCCAGGTCGACGTCGACGGTGTGGCCCTGGTTGGCGCGGACGCGGTCACCGTCGATCGTGAAGCGCCGTTTGTCGTTGGCGGCGACCACGTGCTCCAGTTCGGCGCGGCTGATCCGTACGCCGTGTTCGGCGGCCGCCCGCAGCAGGTCGTCGATCGCGACCCAGCCGTGCGGGTCGAGGACGAGCCCGATGCGCTCGGGCTGATGGCGGAGGTGCTTCGCGAGGTACTTGGACACCTTCACGGTCCGGTCGCCGCCGCCCACGTCCGCCGTCCCGGGTGTGCCGCTCCCGCCGCCCGTCGCGTCCGTCCCTGTGTCGTCGCCCATGCCGATCAGCGTGTCAGGCATCACGCTCTCGCGGCCACAGGAATTCCGGCTTGTAGGTTTGATCCACAAACAGCACCGGTTATCCACAGGCTATTTGACAATTCTGTGGACAACCAACCTGCATTATCAGGGGCTTTGGCCTACTTCGTTTGTTTTGCCGCTTGTTGGAAGAAGTGCGTTCAATGTCCGCGCCTGAACTTCCCGTTCCGCCGCCGCCGCGATGAACGCCGACGCGTTTCGCGGGCCAACGAGCCCGTGCACGGCCCGGATCGTGGCGGCGGGCAACGCCACCTGACGGGTCCTGTCGTCCGTCACCGGGTGCCCCTCGGGTGACAGGTGCCGCCGGAGGTGGCGGGCGGCGAACGTGCTCATGGCGCGCGCCAGTTCGGCGTCCACCGTCTGCTGGGCGAGCGGGCGCAGCCGCCGCACCAGGGCCGCCACCTCCGACGCGTCGGCGTCCGTGGGCGGCCGGTGTTCGAGACAGCGGGCGAAGACGTGCTCCGCGGTGAACTCCAGGAAGCGGTGGGCGATGTGCTCCACCTGGCCGCGAAGTTCCCGCAGGTGACCGGCGATCGCCGACAGCGGCACACCGGCGGCGTACAACTCGGCGGCGACGGACAGCTCCTGGGGGCTCGGCACCAGGAACTCGTCGTCCCTCCCCGGGACCCGCTCCAGTACGCCGAGGTCCAGCGCCTCCTCCACGGCCTGCTCGTCCGGGGTGCCGCCGAAGGCGGCGTCCAGCTCCGCGCGCGTGATCCGGTCCGCCTCCTCGTCCGTCCACGGCCCGTGCACCTCGGCGACCAGCCCGAGGACGCCCCCCAGGCCGCGGCCCGCGTCCCAGGCCTCCAGGAGCTCCTTGATGGACGCCAGGGTGTAGCCGCGCTCCAGAAGGCCGGCGATCTGCCGCAGCCGGGTCAGATGGGCGTCGCCGTACACGTTCGACCTGCCCCGCCGCTCCGGCTTCGGCAGCAGCCCCCGGTCCTGGTAGGCGCGAATGGTCCGGACCGTGGCGCCGCTGTGGTGCGCCAGGTCCTCGATCCGGTACTCGGCCGCCGGTGTCCGTGCCGTCCGCTCGTCCACGCCCGCCCCCGCTCCCCGCTACCCCGGCCCGCCCTGCGCGGGATGGTACGACCGCCGGGTCACAGCTTCACCTCCAGCCGGGCGAGCCTCCGCAGGACCCCCGGCGCCAGCCTCGCCAGCAGCCGGGCACCATGTGCCTCGGGAGTCACCGGCACCACCGCCTGGTTCCGCACGACGGCCCGCAGGATCGCGTCGGCGACCTTCTCCGGAGGGTAGTTGCGCAGCCCGTACCACCGGGCCGCCTTCTTCTGCCGGCGCTTCTCCTCGTCCTCCGACACACCGGCGAAGCGCGCGGTGGCCGTGATGTTGGTGTTCACGATGCCCGGGCAGACGGCGGTGACCCCGATGCCCCGCCCGGCCAGCTCGGCGCGCAGGCATTCGCTGAGCATGAGCACCGCCGCCTTGGAGGTGCTGTACGCGGGCAGCATCCGGGACGGCTGGAACGCGGCGGCGGAGGCGGTGTTGACGATGTGGCCGCCCTGCCCGCGCTCGGCCATCCGCCGGCCGAAGATCCGGCAACCGTGGATGACGCCCCACAGGTTGACGTCGAGGACCTTCTTCCAGTCGTCGCTCGTCGTCTCGAGAAAGGGCCCTGACAGGCCTGTTCCGGCGTTGTTGACCAGGACGTCGACCGCCCCGTAATCGCGGGCGACCTTGTCGGCGAGCTTCTCCATGGCCTGCTCGTCGGCGACGTCCACCGCCTCGCCCCAGGCGTCCGGCGCCCCGATCAGCCGGGCCAACCCGGCCGTCCGGGCCGCGCCCTCGGCGTCCCGGTCCACCGCCACCACCCGCGCGCCCGCCGCGGCGAACGCGCACGCGGTGGCCCGGCCGATACCGCTGGCGGCACCCGTGACCAGGACCAGCTGCCCACCGAACCGGTCCGCGTACCGACGACCCGTCGCCACCGGTGCCGGCATCCCGCCGCCCGGGTCCTCGTGCGCCCGGACGAACTCGGTGATCCAGGCGGCCAGCTGGTCCGGCCGCGTGCGCGGCGCCCAGTGCTTGGCCGGCAGCGTCCGGCGCACCAGCCGGGGGGCCCACGTCTCCAGCTCGTCGTAGAGCCGCTCCGACAGGAAGGCGTCACCGGTCGGCGTGATCAGCTGCACGGGCGCGTGGGCGTACGCGTCCGGGCGCGGGCGCCGCAGCCGCGCCCGGACGTTGTCCCGGTAGAGCCAGGCACCGTGTGCCGCGTCCGCCGGGAGCGAGGCGGTCGGATAGCCGTCGTCCGGCATCTTCTCCACCCGCCGCACGAGGTCGGGCCACCGCTTGCCGAGCGGCCCGCGCCAGGCCAGCTCCGGCAGCACCGGGGTGTGCAGCGCGTACACGTACCAGGACCGGGCGCCCTGGCCGAGCAACTGGCCGACCCGGCGCGGGGTGGGGCGGCGCACCCGCCGCTTGATCCAGTGCCCGAAGTGGTCCAGGGACGGCCCGGACATCGAGGTGAAGGAGGCGATCCGCCCCTCGGTCCGCCGGACCGTGACGAACTCCCACGACTGCACCGACCCCCAGTCGTGCCCGACCAGGTGCACCGGCCCGTCCGGGCTGACCGCGTCCACCACCGCCAGGAAGTCGTCGGTCAGCTTCTCCAGCGTGAACCCGCCGCGCAGCGGCTTCGGGGCCGTCGACCGGCCGTGCCCGCGCACGTCGTACACCACCACGTGGAAGTGCTCGGCGAGCCGCGCCGCGACCTCGGACCACACCTCCTTGGAGTCCGGGTAGCCGTGCACCAGCACGACCGTGGGCCGGTCCCCGTCGCCCAGCTCGGCGACGCACAACTCGACCCCGCCCGTACGGATACGGCGCTCCCGCGCGCCCCGCAACCCGTCCACCGCCATCAGACCGCCTCCCAGCACCGCACATGCGGCAGATCGTCGTCCAGCCAGAACGCGCTCTGTTCGGAGTCCCTGGAGTCGGTGACGACCAGCAGCTCCTCGAACTTCGCGCCCGTGCCCCGGAAACCGATGAACGGCATGCCCGCCTCCGGCCACCGGTTCGTGGGGAAGACGGTGTGCCGCTCCCCGTGCCGCTCCCCGTGCCGCTCTCCGTGTCGCGCGCCCGCCTGCCTGCCGGACGCGTCCTGCCCGCCGTACGGTGCCCCGCCGTGCGCGTGCCAGCCGTGTGCCCGACCGCGGTGCCCTCGCTCCCCATACGCGCCCCCCCGCCACGCCCCTGCCCGCCACGCGCCCCTACGCCGAGCGTGTCGCCGTACGTGTCCTCGCGCGTGCGCTACGCGGTCGTAACGTGACACTGCTGAATGTGACAATGCCCGGCGGCTGCGTCAAGAGCCCCGCGTCGTCTGTGGAAAACCCCGCCTCCGGTGCCAGGCCCCTACGGGCCCGTACTCCTGGAGACGGACACGAATCCAGCCGCCTGGTCTGACGTCCGGTGTGGCGTCGGCCACTACCGTCGAAGCGTGACTGTGATCGCGACCGAAAGCCTCAGCAAGCGGTTCCCCCGGGTGACCGCTCTCGACCGGCTCTCCCTGGACATCGGGCCCGGTGTGACCGGACTTGTGGGTGCCAACGGAGCCGGCAAGTCCACCATGATCAAGATTCTGCTGGGTCTGTCCCCCGCCACCGAGGGCCGGGCCGAGGTCCTCGGCCTCGACGTCGCCAAGGACGGCCCCGCCATCCGCGAGCGGGTCGGGTACATGCCCGAGCACGACTGCCTGCCGCCCGACGTCTCGGCCACCGAGTTCGTGGTGCACATGGCGCGCATGTCCGGACTGCCACCCACCGCCGCGCGGGAACGCACCGCCGACACCCTGCGCCACGTCGGCCTGTACGAGGAGCGCTACCGCCCCATCGGCGGCTACTCGACCGGCATGAAGCAGCGGGTGAAGCTCGCCCAGGCGCTGGTGCACGACCCGAAACTGGTCCTGCTGGACGAACCGACCAACGGTCTCGACCCGGTCGGCCGCGACGAGATGCTGGGCCTGATCCGCCGCGTGTACACGGACTTCGGCATCTCGGTCCTGGTCACCTCCCACCTGCTGGGCGAGCTCGAACGCACCTGTGACCACGTCGTCGTCATCGACGGCGGCAAGCTCCTGCGCTCCAGCTCCACCAGCGACTTCACCCAGCTCACCACCACCCTCGCGGTCGAGGTCACCGACACCGACACGCACCCCGACGGCACCGCCGCGCTCCGCAAGGCGCTCACGGCGGCCGGAATCACCCTGCACGCACGCGTGGAGGACGGCCTGCCGGGCGCCGGCCACGTCCTGCTGCTGGAGGCGACCGGCGAGCAGACGTACGACCTGGTGCGCGACACCGTCGCCGACCTCGGACTCGGCCTGGTCCGGATGGAACAGCGCCGCCACCACATCGCCGAGGTCTTCCGCCCCGCGCCGGACTCGGCCGCGGCCCAGCCGCAGGAGGTGCGGACCCGATGAGCACGCCCACGCCCCACGCGCAGACCCGGATTCACAACATCGGGTACCGCGACTACGACGGCCTCCGCCTCGGCCGCGCCTACGCGCGCCGCTCGCTGTTCTCGCAGTCGCTGCGCGGCGCCTACGGACTGGGCCGGAGCGCCAAGTCCAAGGTGCTGCCGATGATCCTGTTCGCGGTGATGTGCATCCCCGCGCTGGTCGTCGTCGCGGTCGCCGTGGCCACCAAACTGAAGGACCTGCCGCTGGACTACACGCGGTACGCGATCTTCACGCAGGCCGTCATCGGCCTGTACCTGGCCTCGCAGGCGCCCCAGTCCGTCTCGCGCGACCTGCGGTTCAAGACCGTACCGCTGTACTTCTCCCGCCCCATCGAGCGTGTCGACTACGTCGTCGCGAAGTACGGCGCGATGGCCGCGGCCCTGTTCATCCTGACCGCGTCGCCGCTGCTCATCCTCTACATCGGGTCGCTGCTGGCGAAGATGGACTTCGTCGACCAGACCCAGGGCTTCGCACAGGGACTGGTCTCCGTGGCACTGCTCTCGCTCCTCTTCGGCGGAATCGGCCTGGTCCTCGCCGCGCTGACGCCCCGCCGCGGCTTCGGCGTCGCCGCCGTGATCGCCGCCCTCACCATCTCCTACGGCGCCGTCTCCACCCTCCAGGCCATCGCCTGGAGCACCGATTCGCTGGACGCCGTCCCGTGGCTCGGCCTGTTCTCCCCCATCACCCTCATCGACGGCGTACAGACCGCCTTCCTGGGCGCCACCTCGTCCTTCCCGGCCGAGGCGGGACCGGGGGCGGGCCAGGGCGCGGTCTACCTGCTGGTCGTCCTCGCACTCGTCGCGGGCTCCTACGCCGTCCTGATGCGCCGCTACCGGAAGGTCGGGCTGTGACCACCATCGACATCGACCACGTCTCGCGGTGGTTCGGCAACGTCGTGGCCGTCAACGACGTCACCATGACCATCGGACCCGGTGTGACCGGGCTGCTCGGCCCCAACGGCGCCGGCAAGTCCACCCTGATCAACATGATGGGCGGCTTCCTCGCCCCCTCCAACGGATCCGTGACCCTCGACGGGGAGCCGATCTGGCGCAACGAGTCGGTCTACCGCCGGATCGGTGTCGTGCCCGAGCGGGAGGCGATGTACGACTTCCTCACCGGCCGCGAATTCGTCGCCGCCAACGCCGAGTTGCACGGCCTGGGCGCGGCCGAGGCGCAGAAGGCCCTGGCCACGGTGGAGATGGAGTACGCGCAGGACCGCAAGATCGCCACCTACAGCAAGGGCATGCGCCAGCGCGTGAAGATGGCCTCCGCCCTCGTCCACGAGCCGTCCGTGCTGCTGCTGGACGAGCCGTTCAACGGCATGGACCCGCGCCAGCGGATGCAGCTGATGGACCTGCTGCGGCGGATGGGCGCGGAGGGCCGCACGGTGCTGTTCTCGTCGCACATCCTGGAGGAGGTCGAGCAACTCGCCTCCCACATCGAGGTGATCGTCGCCGGACGGCACGCGGCGAGCGGCGACTTCCGCCGCATCCGGCGCCTGATGACCGACCGGCCGCACCGCTATCTCGTCCGTTCCAGCGACGACCGCGCCCTCGCCGCCGCGCTGATCGCCGACCCGTCGACGGCCGGCATCGAGGTGGACGTGACGGAGGGCGCCCTGCGCATCCAGGCGGTCGACTTCGCGCGCTTCACCGAGCTGCTGCCGCGGGTCGCGCGGGCGCACTCCATCCGGCTGCTGACGGTCTCGCCCTCGGACGAGTCCCTCGAGTCGGTCTTCTCGTACCTCGTCGCGGCCTGAAGGGAGCCTTACGACCATGTACAACCCCACAGTCGCCCGGCTCACCTACCGGGCCCTGCTCGGCCGCCGCCGGGCCGCGATCCTCTTCGTCCTGCCCGGGCTGCTGCTGCTCATCGCGGCCGCCGTCCGCGGCTTCAACGGCGCCGACGACCAGATCGCCGCCGACGTCCTGGGCGGGTTCGCGCTCGCCACGATGGTGCCCCTGATCGGCGTCATCGCCGGTACGGGTGCGATCGGGCCCGAGATCGACGACGGCTCGATCGTCTACCTGCTCGCCAAGCCGGTGAAGCGGCCGACGATCATCTTCACCAAGCTGATCGTGGCCATCGCCGTCACCATGGTGTTCTCGGCGGTCCCGACCTTCCTGGCCGGGCTGATCCTCAACGGCAACGGACAGCAGGTGGCGGTCGCCCACACCGTCGCCGCGCTCGTGGCCTCGATCGCGTACAGCGCGCTCTTCCTGCTGCTCGGTACGGTCAGCCGCCACGCGGTCGTCATCGGCCTGGTGTACGCCCTGGTGTGGGAGGCCCTGTTCGGCAGCCTCATCGCGGGTGCCAAGACGCTCAGCGTCCAGCAGTGGGCGCTGGCGGTCGCCGAGAGGGTCACGGGTGACGGGCTGGTCGCCTCCGACGTGGGCCTGCCGGCCGCGGTGGCGCTGCTCGCGGGCGTGACGGTGGCGGCGACCTGGTACGCCGGCCAGAAGCTGCGGACCCTGACGCTGGCGGGCGACGAGTAGTCACGCGAAAAGGCCCTCCACGCGCGCGTGGAGGGCCTTTCCCGTTTCCCGACCCCGTTTCCGGATCGCGTTTCCCGGTCCCGTTTCCGATGTCGTGCTCCCGGTTCGCGTCCTCCACACGACGGCCCGACGCTCAGGGTGCTACACCTTGCGGTCCCGCGCCGCCAGCAGGCCCACCACCAGGGCCGCCGCGCACACGCACAGGACCAGGGCGATCGGCACCGTCCAGCCCCCGGTCGCCTCGTGCACCGCGCCCGCGGCGAGCGGACCGGCGGCCGCCAGCAGGTAGCCGACCGTCTGCGCCATCCCCGACAGCCGCGAGGCGGTCACCGCGTCCCCGCTGCGCAGCACGATCAGCGTCAGTGCCAGACCCACCGCGCCGCCCTGCCCGACCCCGAGGACCGCCGCCCACAGCCAGGCGCCCGACACGGGAGCGGTCATCAGCCCCACGTATCCGGCGGCGACCAGCGAGGTCACCAGCGCGACCAGGGGCCGCTGGGAGCGCATCCGGCCGGCCAGCAACGGCACCAGGAAGGCGCCCGCCACCTGGATGAGGTTGTTGAAGGCGAAGACGACCCCCGCCGCCGAGCGGCTCATGCCGTGGTCGGTGAAGATGGTCGGCATCCAGGCGATCAGGACGTACGACCAGAGGGACTGCAGGCCCATGAACAGCGTGACCTGCCAGGCCAGCGCCGACCGCCAGACCCCGCGGCCGGCCCCGGGAGCCCGCGGGGCGCTCCGCGCGTGCCCGGTCCGCCCCCGGGCGATCAGCACCTGCGGCAGCCACGCCACCGCCGCCACCGCCGCCAGCAGCGACCAGAACGCCAGCGACGCCTCCCAGCTGCCCCCGAACGCCCGCTCCAGCGGTACGGAGGCCGCGGCCACCACCGTCGCGCCCGCGATCATCGAGCCCGTGTAGACGGACGTCATGGCGGCGGCCCGGTCGGGGAAGTCCCGCTTGATCAGCCCGGGCATCAGGACGTTGAGCAGCGCGATCGCCGTGCCCACCAGGACGCCGCCGCCGTACAGCGCGTACACGGAGGGCAGGACGCGCACCAGGATGCCGGCGGCGAGCAGCAACAGCGCGCCGAGCAGCACCTGTTCGGTGCCCAGCCACCGCGCCAGCCGGGGCGCGACCAGCGCGCCCAGCCCGAGGAACAGCACCGGCACCGAGGTGACCAGTGAGGTCGCGGTCGACGACAGCCCGAACGCCGCGCTGATCTCACCGGCCAGCGGCGACACGCTCGCGAGCGCCGCCCGCATGTTCAGCGATGCCAGCACGATGCCGACGAGCAGCAGTACCGGATGGGCGAGCAACGCCCGCCGGGCGGCGGCCCCTTGCGGCGAGGACCGGGCATCGGCCTCCGCGTCGAGGAGCAGCTGATCGGCGTCCGGGCGTGACAAAACGTACACCTTTCTTGAAAACGTTCGACAACGTACGAAGGTGAAGGAAGGCAACGTACGTGGGGCAAAAGGGAGATCAGTGGGTGGCGACGATCGCCCTGACCGCTTCCATGGGCGCGCGCAGCAGCTCCCGCACCGCGTCCCCGGCCGCCTCGGGGTCGCCCGCCTCGACCGCTTCGACCAGCGCCTCGTGCGCGTCCAGGTCGATGGCGGGCATGGCGTGGTCGCCGAGCGACTCGACGAGGCTCTCGTGCACCTGCACGGAGAAGAACCGGTACACCTCGGTGAACGCGGCGTTGTGCGTGGCCTCGACCACCGCCCGGTGGAAGGCCAGGTCGGCGTCCGCGTCCCGGTCGCCCTCCTCGCGGAGGGTCGCCAGCGCGGCGCGCAGCCGCAGCAGGTCGTGGGTGTCCCGGCGGGCGGCGGCGAGCCGGGCGGCCTCCGTCTCCAGGGCGGTCCGCAGCTCCAGGACGTCCAGGGCGCCGGCCGCCCGGACGGTGCGGAGCACGGCGGCGGGGTCGGCGGTGGAGCGTACGAACGTGCCGTTGCCCTGCCGGGACTCCAGCAGGCCGGCGTGGACGAGGACGCGGACGGCCTCGCGGACGGTGTTGCGCCCGACACCGAGCTGCTCGGCGAGCTCGTGCTCGGTGGGGATGCGGTCCCCCACCGCCCATTCCCCGTGGGTGAGCTGGGCGCGGAGCTGGTCGACGACCGCGTCGACGAGGGAGGTCCGTCCTGCGGCCTTCAGCACCATCTGTCCACTGCTCCATTCCGCCTATTCGCCCGGTTGCCCAGTCATCCTACAACTTGCCTCGCGGATTACTGTGGGCACATCCGCACTCACTCACACCCTGGGGAGCAAGCCATGTCAGACCGCTTCGACGTCGTCGTACTCGGAGCAGGCCCCGGCGGATACGTCGCCGCCATCCGCGCCGCCCAGCTGGGCAAGCGCGTCGCGGTGGTCGAGGAGAAGTACTGGGGCGGTGTCTGCCTGAACGTCGGCTGCATCCCCACCAAGGCCCTGCTGCGCAACGCCGAGCTGGCCCACCTCTTCACGCACGAGGCGAAGACGTACGGCATCAAGGTCGACGGCCAGGTCTCCTTCGACTACGGCGAGGCGTTCCGGCGCAGCCGCACGGTCGCGGACGGCCGCGTCAAGGGCGTCCACTTCCTGATGAAGAAGAACAAGATCACCGAGTTCACCGGCCGGGGCACCTTCCTGGACGCGAACACGATGCAGGTCGCGCTGACCGACGGGACGACGACCACGATCTCGTTCGACAACTGCGTCATCGCGACCGGTGCCACGCCGCGACTGCTGCCGGGTACGCGGCGCAGCGAGCGCGTCGTGACATACGAGGAGCAGATCCTCGCGGGCGACCTGCCGCGTTCGATCGTGATCGCGGGCGCGGGCGCGATCGGCATCGAGTTCGCGTACGTGCTGCACAACTACGGCGTGAAGGTCACCATCGTCGAGTTCCTCGACCGGATCGCGCCGCTGGAGGACAAGGACGTCTCGGCGGAGCTGGCGAAGCAGTACCGCAAGCTCGGCATCGACGTGCTGACCTCCACGCGCGTGGAGTCGATCGACGAGTCCGGCGCCCAGGTGCGGGTCGCGGTGACCGGCAAGGACGGCAAGCAGCAGGTGCTGGAGGCGGACAAGGTGCTCCAGGCGATCGGCTTCGCGCCGAACGTCGAGGGGTACGGCCTGGAGAACACGGGCGTGCGGCTCACCGAGCGCGGCGCGATCGACGTCGACGGCCGTTCGCGCACGTCGGTGCCGCACATCTACGCGATCGGTGACGTGACGGCGAAGCTGATGCTCGCGCACACGGCCGAGGCCATGGGCGTGGTGGCCGCCGAGACCCTCGCGGGCGCGGAGACCATGGAGCTCGACTACCCGATGATCCCGCGCGCCACGTACTGCCAGCCGCAGATCGCCAGCTTCGGCTGGACGGAGGAGCAGGCGCGGGAGAAGGGCTTCGACGTCAAGGTCGCGAAGTTCCCGTTCATGGCGAACGGCAAGGCGCACGGGCTCGGTGACGCGACCGGGTTCGTGAAGCTGATCAGCGACGCGAAGTACGGCGAGATCATCGGCGCCCACCTGATCGGGCCGGACGTCACGGAGCTGCTGCCCGAGCTGACGCTGGCCCAGCAGTGGGACCTGACGGTGCACGAGGTGGCGCGGAACGTCCACGCCCACCCGACGCTGGGCGAGGCCGTCAAGGAGGCCGTGCACGGCCTCGCGGGGCACATGATCAACTTCTGAGCCCCGAAGGCAGCGGTACGGCGGTAAGGGGCCGGCGGCGGACGGGACCGGCGTTACGGGGCCGGCGGTACGCCCCTACCGACCGGACGGCAGTGGCAGGGACCCGACGCCGGTACCGGCCCGACGGCGCGGCGCCCCGGTAATCCGGTGGCGCCGCGTCGCGCGTGCGGGGCACATTGGTGAGGCACGGGCAGCTGCCGGGGGCGGCCGCTTCGAGCGCGCGACCCGTCGCGCGGGCCGCCCCTCCCGGCGCGCCGCTCGCCCGTACGCGGGGAGCCACCGACGCCCGCGACGGCGGACGGAGCCGGTCAGCCGCTCAGCAGCTGCTCCAGCACCACCGCGATGCCGTCCTGGTCGTTGGACGCCGTGATCTCGTGGGCCACGGCCTTGAGGTCGTCGTGCGCGTTGGCCATGGCCACGCCGTGGTGCGCCCAGGCGAACATCGGGATGTCGTTCGGCATGTCGCCGAACGCGATGGTGTCCGCCGCCTTCGCGCCCAGCCGGCGGGCCGCCAGGGACAGCCCCGTGGCCTTGCTCAGGCCGAGCGGCAGGATCTCCACGACGCCCGCGCCGGCCATCACCACGTCCACCAGTCCGCCGACCGCCTGGCGGGCGGCCAGGGCCAGGGCGTCGTCGTCCAGCTCGGGGTGCTGGATGTAGACCTTGTTGAGCGGGGCGGACCACAGGTCGGCCGGGTCCTCGTACGGGACGTACGGCAGCGGGCCCTCCTGGACCCGGTAGCCGGGGCCGACCAGGACCTCGCCGTCCAGGCCGTCGCGGCTGGCGGCGAGGGCCAGCGGGCCGACCTCGGCCTCCAGCTTGGACAGCGCGAGGCCGGCGAGCTGGCGGTCCAGGGTCACGGAGGTCAGCAGCCGGTGCTCGCCCGCGTGGTAGACCTGGGCGCCCTGGCCGCAGACGGCGAGGCCGTCGTACCCCAGGTCGTCCAGGATGTGGCGGGTCCAGGGGACGGCGCGGCCGGTGACGACGATGTGCGCGGCGCCCGCCGCCGTCGCGGCGGCGAGCGCGTCACGCGTGCGCTGGGAGACCGTGTCGTCGGAACGCAGCAGCGTGCCGTCGAGGTCGGTGGCGACCAGCTTGTAAGGGAACCCGGTCACTTGGAGACGGGCTCCAGGACTTCCCGGCCGCCGAGGTACGGACGGAGGACCGGGGGGACCCGCACCGAGCCGTCGGCCTGCTGGTGGTTCTCCAGCAGCGCGACGATCGTGCGGGGCACGGCGCACAGGGTGCCGTTCAGCGTCGCCAGCGGCTGCACCTTCTTGCCGTCGCGCATCCGCACCGACAGGCGCCGCGCCTGGAAGCTGTCGCAGTTCGACGCGGACGTCAGCTCGCGGTACTTGCCCTGGGTCGGGATCCACGCCTCGCAGTCGTACTTGCGCGAGGCGGAGGCACCGAGGTCACCGGTGGCCACGTCGATCACCTGGAACGGCAGCTCCAGGGAGGTCAGCCACTGCTTCTCCCAGTCCAGCAGCCGCTTGTGCTCGGCCTCGGCGTCCTCGGGGGCGACGTACGAGAACATCTCCACCTTGTCGAACTGGTGGACCCGGAAGATGCCCCGGGTGTCCTTGCCGTACGTGCCGGCCTCGCGCCGGTAGCAGGGCGAGAACCCGGCGTACCGCAGCGGCAGCTTCTCCGCGTCGAGGATCTCGTCCATGTGGTAGGCGGCCAGCGGCACCTCGGACGTACCGACGAGGTAGTAGTCGTCCTTCTCCAGGTGGTACACGTTCTCGGCGGCCTGGCCGAGGAAGCCCGTGCCCTCCATGGCGCGCGGGCGGACCAGGGTGGGCGTCAGCATCGGGATGAACCCGGCCTCCGTCGCCTGGGCGATCGCGGCGTTGACGAGGGCGAGCTCCAGCAGCGCGCCGACGCCGGTGAGGTAGTAGAAGCGCGAGCCGGAGACCTTGGCGGCGCGCTCGACGTCGATGGCGCCCAGCGCCTCGCCGAGCTCCAGGTGGTCCTTGGGCTCGAAGCCCTCCGCGCCGAAGTCGCGGACGGTGCCGTGCGTCTCCAGGACGACGAAGTCCTCCTCGCCGCCGACCGGCACGTCCTCGTGGACGATGTTGCCGAGCTTCAGCAGCAGTCGCCTGGTCTCGTCGTCCGCCTCGTTCTGGGCGGCCTCGGCGGCCTTGACGTCCGTCTTCAGCTGCTCGGCCTTCCGCAGCAGCTCCGCGCGCTCCTCCGGGGACGCCTTGGGGATCAGCTTGCCGAGCCCCTTCTGCTCGGAGCGGAGTTCGTCGAAGCGCACGCCGGACGACCTGCGCCGCTCGTCGGCGGAGAGCAGGGCGTCGACGAGGCCGACGTCCTCTCCACGGGCGCGCTGGGAGGCGCGAACACGGTCGGGGTCCTCACGGAGCAGGCGAAGGTCAATCACCCCACCAGGCTACCGGTGCGTGCTCGGGTCACCCCAGCCGATATGCCGTGTGGGTCTTGCGTGTCACTTTGCCCGAAATGCAGGAGTTTATCCCTGAGAAAAGCGAACCGGTAATTCCCCGGCCCGCCTCTCGCGCCCGTGAAGGGGGCGGCGGGGCGCCCGGCCCGGCCGTCGCTCTCCGGCCATGTTCGAGTGACGTTGTCCACAGAAGCCCGCCGAGTCGGCAAGTTATCCACAGGCTGTGCGAATCCGCTGTGGACTCAGAAATGGATCATTCCGATTGCCGGGCCATCGCCCTGGAATGACGCTGGATTCCCCCGCCAAACCCGGCCGACCCACTCATTCGGGTGGGAAATTCTCGCCCTAAGGAGTTGATCGGCGGAATTGAGGTGACACGGTCGCGGTGCGGCACTCTGCGGCCACCTGGGGCGGCTGGAGAGATTTGTCGACCCTGTCCCCTTGTGTTGTCGACTTGTCCCCAGGTCGAGAAGCACCCCTGTGGATAACTTTTGTGGACGTACGGTCAGGCCCGGCCGTCCTGGCACCGGGCCAGCCAGTCGGACGCCGCCGTGAACTCCTGGTCGGACGTCCCCGGCCGCAGCGGCGTCACGTCCTCCTGCGTCGCACCGGCGCGCGGGTACGAGCCGAGGAACCGGACGCGCTCACAGATCCGCTTCAGGCCCATCAGCGCCTCGCCCACCCGCCGGTCCGAGATGTGTCCCTCGGCGTCGATGGCGAAGCAGTAGTTGCCGATGCCCGCACCGGTCGGCCGCGACTGGAGCAGCATCAGGTTCACCCCGCGCGCCGCGAACTCCTGGAGCAGCTCCAGGAGCGCCCCCGGATGGTCCTCGCGCTGCCAGATGACCACCGACGTCTTGTCCACCCCCGTCGGCGCCGCCGGCCGGGCAGGCCGGCCCACCAGCACGAACCGGGTCTCCGCGTTCTCGGCGTCGTGGATCTCGGAGACCAGCGCCTCCAGCCCGTACGTCGCCGCGGCGAACTCACCGGCGAACGCCGCGTCGAACCGCCCCTCCTGCACCAGCCGCGCCCCGTCCGCGTTCGAGGCGGCCGACTCCCACACCGCCTCGGGCAGGTGGGCCCGCAGCCAGTTGCGCACCTGCGGCTGCGCCACCGGGTGGCCCGTGACGGTCTTGACGTCGGACAGCTCGGTGCCGGGCCGGACCAGCAGCGCGAACGCGATCGGCAGCAGCACCTCGCGGTAGATCATCAGCGGCTCGCCGGACGCCAGCTCGTCGAGGGTCGCGGTCACCCCGCCCTCCACCGAGTTCTCGATCGGTACGAGGGCGGCGGCGGCCTCCCCGTTGCGCACCGCGTCCAGGGCGGCGGGCACGGAGACCATCGGCACCAGCTCCCGCGTGGCGGCTTCCGGCAGCGTGCGCAGGGCGGCCTCGGTGAAGGTGCCCTCGGGACCGAGATACGTATAGCGAGTGGCCGACATACCGGTCACCCTAATGCGCCGGACGCCCGCGCGGTCACGCCTCCAGCAACCGCTGTCCCACGTACTCGCCCTCGCCCGGCCCGCCGGGAACGGCGAACAGGCCGCTCGCCTCGTGGCGGATGAAGGGCGACAGCGCGTCCCCCCGGTCCAGCTTGCGCTGCACCGGTACGAACCCCCTGCGGGGATCGGCCTGCCACGCGATGAACAGCAGCCCCGCGTCCGGTGTCCCGTCCGCCCCGATGCCGTCGTGGAACGAGAACGGGCGCCGCAGCATCGCCGCGCCGCCGTTCTGCTCGGGCGCCGAGATGCGCGCGTGCGCGTTGTCGGGGACGACCGGTTTCCCGTCCGGTCCCGTCCTGTCCAGGTCGAGCTCCGTCGTCTCGCTGCCGCCCGTCAGCGGTGCCCCGTCCGACTTACGGCGCCCGATGACCCGCTCCTGCCGCGTGAGCGACAGCTTCTCCCAGTCGTCCAGCAGCATCCGGATCCGGCGGACGACCGCGTACGAGCCGCCCGTCATCCACGGCTGGTCCCCGCCCGCCGCGACGAAGACCCGCTCCTGGAAGTCCGGCTCGGACGGCTTCGGGTTGCGGGACCCGTCGACCTGCCCCATCAGGTTGCGCGCGGTCATCGGGTGCGCGGTGGCGCCCGGCGAGCGGTTGAAGCCGTTCATCTGCCAGCGCACCCTCGCCGCCGCGCCCGCCTCCTTCTGCACGGCGCGCAGCGCGTGGAACGCGACCAGCGCGTCGTCGGCGCCGATCTGCACCCACAGGTCGCCGTTCGACCGCCTGGCGTCCAGCCGGTCCGAGGAGAACGCGGGCAGCGGGTCCAGCTCCGCCGGCCGCCGGGCCACCAGCCCCGTCCGGTCGAAGAAGGAGGCGCCGAAGCCGAACGTGACGGTCAGCGAGGACGGCCCGGCGTCCAGGGCGACCCCGGTGTCCCCGGGGCCGGCCGGCTCGCCCGCCATCAGCCGCTCGGCCACCGCCGACCAGCGGCGCATCAGCGCGGCGGCCTCCGTGCGCCCCGCCCCCGGCACCAGGTCGAAGGCCACCAGGTGGCCACGCGCCTGCAACGGCTGGAGGATGCCCGCCTGGTGCGCGCCGCGGAACGGCACGGCGGTCGAGCCGACGGACGCCAGCGCCGTACCGGCGGGCTGTGAACCGGCGGCGTAGGCCGCGGCGCCGCCGGCCGCGCCGAGCGCCAGCCCGGTCGCGCCGGCCGCGCCGACGGTGCCCAGCAGCCTGCGCCTGGAGATGTCGAGGTGTTCGGTGCTCACGGTCAGGTCAGCCGATCTTCACGTTCTTGTCGATGGTGGTCTGGTCGATGTCGGAGGTCCGCACGGTCACCTGGAGCTTCCACTCGCCCGGCATCGGGATCTGCACCCCGGCCGACGTCCAGTGCCCGGCGGTGACCCGGTCGGGTACGACGGGCAGCGGCCCGATCTGCCGCGACTCCAGGGTGAACGACACCCTCAGCTCCGGTACGTCCAGGGGCCGCCCGTCCGGGCCGTCGGCGTACACGTGCATCGCGTTCCCGCCGGAGCGGCCGGGGTCGAGGGTGAGCCGTACCGTCCCCCTGCCGTTCACGCCGCCCGTGTCGAAGGGCAGCGTCAGGTCCAGCGGCCGGTCCGGCAGGGCGGCCGGGGCGGACACCTGCGCACGCCCCGCCTCCTCCTCCGTACGGCCCGGCTCGGTCGTCGTCAGCAGGGTCGTCACCGCGAGCAGCACCACCGCGACCCCCGCCTCCGCCAGCACGGAACGGCGCAGCCCGGCCCGCTCCGGGTCGGCGTCGCGGGCGCGGCGGGCCCGGGCGGTGGCGAGGGCGGCCCGCTGGCGGGCGAGCTGGGCGGCGCGCTCCGGGTCGTCCGGAACGGCGACCGGCTCGCGGTCGCCCCCGCCGTCCCCGCCGTCCTCCGCGTCCTGCGCGGCGTCCTCCGCCCCGGCCCCCGCGTCCTCGTCCCGGGCCACGGCGGCCGTCTCCGCGAGCCGCTCCGTCCACCGCCGCGAGAGCCACGCCACCCCGACCAGGACGGCGACCAGCCCCACCTTGAGCAGCAGCAACCGGCCGTACGCCGTACCGGTCAGCGCCGACCAGGAGCCGACCTGGCGCCACGACTGGTAGATCCCGGTGGCGGCCAGCACGACCACGGAACCGAACGCGACGCGGGAGAAGCGCCGTACCGCCGACCGCTCGATGGACGGCTCCCGGTACAGGACGACCAGCAGCGCGGCCAGCCCGCCCAGCCAGGCGGCCATCGCCAGCAGGTGCACGATGTCGACGGGCATCGCGACGAGCGGCTGGAGCCCCGCCGAGGCGTGCTCGGACAGTGCCCACGTACCCGCGATCCCGGCCGCGACCACGGTGCCGCCGAGTGCGAGCCCGAAGGTCAGGTCCTTCTTCTCGTTCTCGTCCGCACGCCTGGTGTAGGCACCGAACAACACGGCGACGAACAGCGCCGCCGCACCCAGCAGCAGCAGCCGCGAGACCAGCGCGGCGCCGGTCCTGGTCTCCAGGACCGCGCCGAGCGAGCCCGGTCCGAAGTCCGCGCCGGTGTACGGCCCGCGCAGCAGCAGCAGCGCCGCCGTGGCCGCCGTCAGCGCCACCCACCCGCGCACCACGAGCCGTTGCAGCGGCCGTACGGCCGCGCCGCGCGGCCAGCAGGCCAGGACGAACGCGGCGCCGCCCACCAGCAGGACGAACCCGCCGTAAGAGACGTACCGCGCGATCCCGTAGAGCACCCCGACGAACCCGCCGCCCGCCTCCTCCTCCGGCAGCGCGACGGTGGTCTTCGACGGGGCGCCGATGGAGAAGGTGAACGCGCCGGAGATGGGGTGGCTGTCGGCGGACACGGCACGCCAGGCGACGGTGTACGTGCCGTCCGGCAGCCCGGCGGGCAGGTCCACGCCGTACTTGACGACCGCTCCGGCGCCCAGGTCGCGCACCTCGCCGGTGTCGGCGCGCTTGCCGCTTGGCGCCAGGACCCGGATCGCGTCGTCCCCCAGGGCGACCTGCTCGGAGAAGGTGAGCGTGACGCCCTTGGGGGCGGTGGCGACCACCGCCCCGTCCCTCGGGTCGCTGCCGGTGAGCGCGGCGTGGGCGCTCGCCGTGCCGGAGAGCACGGTGCCGAGCAGCGCCGCGGTGGCCAGGATCAGCCAAAGGACGCGGGCGGTCCCGAAGGGCGGGGCGGTGGCCGTCATGGTGTGTCAGTCCCCCGGTGCCTGGTGCGTCGACGGGTTGTGGGTCGCGGCCTCCACCGGGAGGTCGACCCCGATCGGGCCGGACTTCTCGAAGTGCAGCTCTACGCGCACCTTGTCGCCCTGCTTCGGCCGCTTCTTGATGGCCATGAACATGATGTGGCTGCCACCGCGTTCGAGCCTCAGCTCACCGTCGGCGGGGATGTCGAAGGACGTCACCCGCCGCATCTTCTGGTCCTTCGTCTCGTGGATCTGGACGTCGTCGGAGAGCGGGCTGGTGACCGAGGTGAGCTTGTCCGCGGCGTCCCCGCTGTTGGTGACGGTCAGGAAGCCGCCGGCCATGTCGCCCACCGGCTGCGGCATGAAGGCCCCGTGCACCTTCAGTTCCGGCGCGCCGCCAAAGGAGCACCCGCCGAGCGCCAGGGCCCCGGTGAGGGCCACGGCGGTCGTCAGGGCGGTGAGGGCGGTGCGGCGGGTCACGGGTTCTCCCCCTTGACGATCTTCGGGAGGTCCTTCTCGTAGTCCTCGGCGGTGGTGTCGTCGTCGAAGACGACGTAACCCCGGTCCGTCTTCGGCGAGAACGCGATCACCTGCGCGCCGTGCATGGAGACGACCGAACCGTCCTTCTCCTTCTTCGGCGGGTCGATGCCGATGCCCATCTGGCGCGCGCCCGCCTGGATGGTCGGGAAGTCGCCGGTGAGTCCGGTGAAGGCGGGGTCGCCGGCGCCGGGCAGCCACTTGGCGAGCTCGGCGGAGGTGTCCCGCTCGGGGTCGGTGGTGACGAAGACGACCTGGAGCTTGTCCCGGTCGGCTTGGGGGAGTTCCTTGTAGGCCAGCGCGATGTTGCTCATGGTCAGGGGGCAGACGTCGGGGCAGTGCGTGTAGCCGAAGTAGATCAGCGTCGGCTTGCCCTTGGTCCGTTCCCGCAGGTCGTACGTCTCTCCCTTGGTGTCCTTCAGGACGAGGTCGGGCTTCTCGAAGGGCCGGTCGAGCACGGTCGCGGCCTTCTCGGGGGACGCCTCGACGGACATGCCGGTGGACGCGGTGTCCTCGCCGCCGCCGCACGCCGACAGGGTGAGTGCCGATACGGCGACGAGCGCGGCGGCGAGCACACGGGTGCGGCGGCGCGGACGGAACCGCCCGCCGGTGTTCTGGAGGTGCATGGGGGTTTCTCTTTCGGGGTTCCTGGGGACGGCCGTCAGGCCGAGCGGCGGCGTCCGGCGAGGACGCCGAAGGCGACACCGGCGGCGCCGACGAGGATGCCGACGACACCGAGGACCCGGGCGGTGGTGTCACCGGAGCCGGCCGCCGAGGCCTTCTCCTCGGTGGCGTGGCCCTTGCCGGCCGCCTCGTCGTCCGCCGTGCCGGCCGTGGCGCCGGCGTGGTGGTCGTCCGTCGCCGCGGACAGCTTCAGGACGGGAGCGGGGGTCTGCGGCTCCGGGGCGCCGTCCTTCGGCTCCTCGATCCAGCGCACGACCTCCTTGTTGTCGTACGTCTGGAGGGCCTTGAAGACGAGGCGGTCGGTGTCCTCGGGGAGCTGCCCGAGGGAGACGGTGAACTGCTGGAACTCACCGGGAGCGATCTTCGAACCGGCGGCGGTCCAGGTGATCTTCGTGGCCGCCTCGGTGATCTTCTTGCCGTGCACCTCCAGCGGCTTGTCGAGCTTGGCCTTGGTGACCTCGGCCTTCCAGCCCGGGACCGGCTGCGTCGAGACGGACGCGAGGGGGTGGTCGGCGGGGAGGGTCACCTCGAGCTTCACGGTCGAGGCGTTGTCCCGCTCGTTGGGGACCTTGAAGGCGACCGTGGCGTACCCGCCCTTGGCGGCCTCGCCCTGCGGCTGCACGCTGACGTGGGCGAAGGCGGTCCCGGAGAGCAGGACCACGGAGGAGACGGCGAGGCCACCGGCCAGGGCGGCGCGGGAAAAGACGTTCATGACGACAACACACTCCACAGAGAGCGGGGAAACGGTGAACGCGCGCGAGGGCGCACCACGGCACCACTCCCGTCGAGTGGGCCGTGTCAGGCTGCGAGGGCGTAGCGGAGTACGGCCGGGGGGCCGCGCCTGATCACCGTGTGCTGGAGTGCTTCCGCCGCGGCGGGCGGCGGGGGGTCGTCCTCGGTACGCGGCGGCCTCGGCCCGCCCGCGGGCAGCGCGGGCAGCCCGGCGACCAGGGCGCGTACGAGGGCGAGGGAAGCGCGCAGCGAACGTACGAGCGCCCCTTCGGCGAGTCCGGTGGCGCCGCGTGACGACAGCCGGACCAGCTTGAGCAGGGCGAGGTCGCCGCGCCGCAGCAGCCAGCCGGTCGCCACGGCGGCCAGCAGGTGCCCGAGGACCATGGGAAGGCCGGGCCACAGCCCGGCGGCGGGCTCGGCCACGAGGCCCGCGACCCCCGCGTGCCCGGCGTGTCCCGCGTGCTCCGCGGGGGAGACGGCGGTGGCCGGGTCCAGCCCGGCGCGGGTGACGATCCGGTGCGCGTCCGCGGGGCTCAGCGACGACGCGCCCGCCCCGCACACCAGTTTGGCAGCCATCCGGATCAGCGCGTCGTCCGCCCGGTCGCCGATATCCACCGTGAGCCGCTGCCGCTGTCCGAACCCGAACAGCGCGTGCAGGCCGAGCTGGCCGCCGGCCAGCGCCGTGGCGATCACGGGAAGCGACCGCTCGCGCCCGGTGAACGGCACGACCGACACGAACACACAGAGGAACCCGAGGGCCAGCGTCCACCACGGGACGGTCTCGCAGGCCGCGAGCACGTGCCCCAGCGCGGACAGCACGAGGCAGACCGCGGTGAACACCGCGGCCCTCAGCAGCCGTGGACCAGCGGAAGGGGCAGACATGGCCGGGCCATCATCGCACTGCGCCCCTTCCCTCCACACGGCAGGTCCGGAAGGTCACTGTTTGGCCCCCGGAGTCCGCATGGCCCGGACAGAGTCCGACACACGCCGACATACAACGGCGTACGGGCTACGCATATCCGCCGAACGGGGGCCCACGCGTCCATGCGGGGCTTACTGGGCAGAGGTGGGGGCAATACGTAACGGTATGTCGAGCCGCAGCCAGGAGGCTGGAGCATGAGCATCTGGTGGTCACTCCATTTGCGGCGCGAGGCTGCGAGCGTTCCGCTCGCCCGTCGCCTCCTTCTCGGCACCATGGAGACCGCGGGCGTCGACCCGGAGATCTCCTACGACCTGTCCCTCGCCCTCACCGAGGCGTGCGCCAACGCGGTGGAGCACGGCGGGCGGACGGAGACGGGGGACGTCTCCGCGGAGTATCGCGTGACCGCGTACCTGGACGGGGAGAAGTGCCGCATCGAAGTGGCGGACTCGGGCCCCGGTTTCCCCGCCGGGCCCGCGCCGACGGTCCGCAGGCCCGTCCTGGAGGCCGAGGACGGACGGGGCCTGCGCCTCATCGAGGAGCTGGCCGACCACGTCCACTTCGGCAACAGATCGGGACGCGGCGGCGCGGTCGTCAGCTTCGACAAGATCGTCAAGTGGCGTACCGGCGCCCCGCTCGTGGCGTCCTGACCCGCGCACGACGAGGCCCCCGTCGGTCGCGACCGACGGGGGCCTCGTCGTGCGCGGGGGAGGGTCAGCCCTTCAGGGCCGCCATCCACGCCTCGACCTCGTCCGACCGGCGCGGCAGCGCGGCGGACAGGTTCCGGTTGCCGTCCTCGGTGACCAGGATGTCGTCCTCGATCCGGACGCCGATGCCCCGGTACTCCTCCGGCACCGTCAGGTCGTCCGCCTGGAAGTACAGGCCCGGCTCGACGGTCAGGCACATGCCCGGCTCCAGGACGCCGTCCACGTACGTCTCGGTCCGCGCGGCCGCGCAGTCGTGGACGTCCATGCCCAGCATGTGCCCGGTGCCGTGCAGGGTCCAGCGCCGCTGGAGGCCCAGCTCCAGGACCTTCTCCACGTCCATGTCGCCGAGCAGCCCCCAGGACACCAGCCGCTCGGCCAGCACCCGCTGCGCGGCGTCGTGGAACTCGCGGTACTTGGCGCCCGGCCGCACCGCCGCGATGCCCGCCTCCTGGGCGTCGTACACGGCGTCGTAGATCTTGCGCTGGAGCTCGGTGAAGCGGCCGTTGATCGGCAGCGTCCGCGTCACATCGGCCGTGTAGAGGGTCGTCGTCTCCACGCCCGCGTCCAGCAGCAGCAGCTCACCGGAGCGGACCGGGCCGTCGTTGCGCACCCAGTGCAGGGTCGTGGCGTGCGGTCCGGCCGCGCAGATGGAGCCGTAGCCGATGTCGTTGCCCTCCACGCGGGCGCGCAGGAAGAAGGTGCCCTCGATGTACCGCTCGCTGGTCGCCTCGGCCTTGTCCAGGACGCGGACCACGTCCTCGAAGCCCCGCGCGGTCGCGTCGCAGGCGCGCTGGAGCTCGCCGATCTCGAACTCGTCCTTCACCAGGCGAGCCTCGGAGAGGTACACCCGCAGTTCCTCGTCGCGCTCGGCGGTGACCTTGTCGGTCAGGGCCGCCTCGATGCCCGCGTCGTGGCCGCGCACGGTGCGCACCGGGCCGGTCGCCTCGCGGAGGGCGGCCGGCAGTTCGCGCACGTCCTTGGCCGGGATGCCGAGCAGCTGCTCCGCCTCCGTGAGGGAGTGCCGGCGACCGACCCACAGCTCGCCCTGGCCGTCGAGCCAGAACTCGCCGTTCTCCCGGTCGGAGCGCGGCAGCAGGTAGACGGTCGCCTCGTGGCCGCCGCCCCTCCTCGGCTCCAGCACCAGGACGCTGTCGTGGGTGTGGTCGCCGGTGAGGTACGCGTACTCCGTGGACGGGCGGAAGGCGTACTCCGTGTCGTTGGAGCGGGTCCTCAGGTTGCCCGAGGGGATCACCAGCCGGTCGCCGGGGAAGCGCTCGGACAGCGCCGCACGGCGGGCGGCGGTGCGGGCCGCCTGGGGGATGGGCTCCAGGCCGTGCAGCTCGGTGTCGGCCCAGCCGGACTTCATGTTCTCCGCGAGCTCGTCGGACACGCCCGGATACAGGCCGTTCTTGCGCTGCTTGATCGGCTCGTCGGTCTCTTCCGGGGTCTCCGGGGTGAGCTCTTCGGCCACGGGTCCGCCTCCTGATCGGTACGACATCGACCTCCCCCACGCCCGGGTGCCGGGCAGGGGGGATCCCCACCATCGTACGGTCGTGCGGTCGAGCGGCCCCAGGGCCTTTCGTCACGCGGCCGTCACGCGAAGCGCGCGGCGAGCATCACCACGTCCTCGTCCCCGTGACCGCCGTCCGGCAGCACCGTCCGCAGTACGTGGTCGGCGACCGCGCCCGGGTCCGACCGGTCCCCCTTGGGGACGGTCGTCGCGGCCGCGTGCAGCCGCGCGAAGGCCCGGTCCATCGTGTCCCCGGTGCGCCGCAGCAGCCCGTCCGTGTAGAGGAGCACCGTCTCGCCGGGCTCCGGGGCGATCCCCACGCTCGGCGCCTCCCAGCAGGCCAGCATCCCGAGCGGGGCCGACAGCGACGTCTCGACGAACTCGGTGCGCCGCTCGCCCACGATCAGCGGCGGGGTGTGCCCCGCCCCGGCCAGCAGGATCCTGCGGTGCGCGGGCTCGGCGTACGCGAACAGCGCGGTGGCCGACCGGGCCGGCTCGGTCAGGCGCAGCAGCAGCTCCAGGTCGGAGAGCACGGCGACGGGGTCCTCGCCCTCCATCACCGCGTACGCCCGCAGCGAGGCGCGCAGCCGTCCCATCGCGGCCAGCGCGCCGGGCCCCGATCCGGACACCGACCCGACCGCCATGCCGAGCGCGCCCTCCGGGAGCGCCAGCGCGTCGTACCAGTCGCCGCCGCCCCGCGGCCCGGTGCGGTGCCGGGCGGCGAGCTGGACGCCCGGGACGCGCGGCAGCCGGCTGGGCAGCAGCTCCTCGGCGATGGCGGCCAGCCTGGAGCGGCCCCGCTCCAGCTCCAGGAGCCGGGCCAGGTGCTCGGAGGCGTACTTCCCGTACAGGCCGACGAGGTGGCGCCGGCCCTCGGCCGGTTCGGCGGGCTCGTCGTACAGCCAGACGGCGGCGCCCAGCCTCCCGGCCGTCCCGGTGGCCAGCGGCACGGCGTAACTGGCGGCGTAGCCGAGGCGGGCGGCGACCTCCCGGTGGCGCGGGTCGAGGCCCTCGTCGGCGAACAGGTCGGGCACGGCGACCGCGACGGGGCCGGGGGGCCGCCGCTCGGCGAGGGGCTCGCCGGGGAGGTCGTCGAGGATGCGGCCGTAGGAGGTGGCGCTGCGCGGCACGGTCTCGATGGTGCCGAGGTCGGCGTGGGCCAGGCCCAGCCCGATGGTGGTGGTGGGCCCGAGGCCGTCGGCGGGTTCGAGGACGGCCATGCCGCGGCGGGCGCCGACGAGCGCGGCGCCGGCGCGCAGGACCTCCTGGAGGGCGTCGTGGAGGGTGCCCGTACGGGTGAGGCGTTCGGTGAGTTCGTGCAGCGTGGTGAGGTCGGAGACCCAGCCCGCCAGCTTGTCCTGGATCATCGCACCGGGCGCGACGGGTGGGGTCGGGAGGCCGGGCAGGGGCTCCGCAGTGTGTGCGGGCGCCGGAACAGTTGGATCGATTCCAGCCACTTTCGGCAGGTGAGGGGCGCTCATGGCAGCCGGCTCTTCGACGGGCGCGTTTCGCTGGATAGCATCGCAAACCCCCATGTCAATCTGCGCCGCTGTCACTGGAACCACATCTACACGCACAAGTGAGGCGATGTCCAGCATTGTCACGGCTCGGACGCGCGGTATTTACGTGAGCAGCAACTTGGCTCAAAAATGCCCCCATGCACAGGATTTGCGGTCGACTGAGCCCCGTTCGAAGAGGGGCACCCCCTGGAGGCGGCGTCGGTGGACGCGGTCCAAGGGGGCGTCGTTCCGAGTCGGCTGGGTACGTAGACGGTGTCGGCCAGGGGCAGTTGGGGCGAGCCGGGAACCCGGCGGGAAGCCCTGGCGTCCTTGACGCCGAAGGCCGCGCCCCATCCCCGAGTGGCGGGGAAAGAGAACAGCGCTACCGCCAGTGCGCGCCATGGGTGCGCCACCCTCCGCCACGTGTTGAATGGGACACCCGGCCCGGGCTGTGGCTCGGCCCACGCTCGGCGGGCCCCGGCGGTGTGTCCTGCCGCAGGCGAAGAGAGGCCGGCCCGATGCCGGCACCGGCACGGGGCGGTGACGCGCCGGACCGTACGCACAGTGAAGTGACGCACACCTTTTGTTGTGATGTGGATGACCTCGGCGTTCAACGGAAAGGAACGAGCGCTCATGCGCGAGATCCTCGGAAGGCGACGCAGGCTCCGGTTCCGGCGCAGGAGGAGGGCCGCCCACCTGGACGCGGCGCTTCTGTGCGCCACCGAGTGGGACTGGCCCGTACTCCCCGGCGTGGGACTCGAGGCGGCCGGGGGCACTTCCCGGGGCGACGCCCCGGGAAGAGGCCGCGGCGGCCGGGAGCGCGACTGTGCCTGTCCCGATCCCGAGTGCGTCGTACCCGGCGCACACCCCTTCGACCCCGGCCTGCTCGCGGCCTCCACCGACGAGCGCATGGTGCGCTGGTGGTGGGGCAACCGGCCGGACGCCCCGGTGCTGCTCGCCACCGGCGGCCGGGCGCCGTGCGCGGTGAGCCTGCCCGCCGTCGCGGCGGCGCGGGCGCTGAGCGTGCTGGACCGGCGGGAGATGCGGCTCGGCCCGGTGGTGGCGACGCCCACCCGCTGGTCCCTGCTGGTCGCCCCGTACACCCTCGAACAACTGGGTGAGCTGCTGTACGCGAAGGACTGCGTGCCCAGCTCGCTGCGGTTCCACGGCGAGGGCGGCTACCTGGTGCTGCCGCCCTCGGACACCGGCACCGGGCAGGTGCGCTGGGAACGCGCGCCGCTCGCCGGGTCCGCCTCGCCGTGGCTGCCGGACGTGGAGGCGGTCGTGGACGCGCTGGTCGAGGCGAGCACGAGCGCGCCGGACGGCGGCAGCCGGCTGCGCTACTGAGGCCCGCCACCCCGCCTGTCGGCTCCTGGCCCCGCTGTCGCCCGTGCGTCACTCGTACGGGTGTGAGCGGGGCCGAGTTGTACGGGATTCGGGCGCACGGCCGCCGGGACGGCCGTGTTCCGTCGCTATCGTCGCCGCACCGTCACGTTCTTTCCGGGCAGTTGGGCAGGTGGGGTCCCCATGAATCTGCGCGTCATCGGGCTCGGGGCCGTGGTGGTGGCCGCCGCGCTGCTGTCGCCGGCCGCTTCAGCCGGACCGGCCGGTGATCCGGTCGGCGGTCCGGGTGGTCCGGGGGGCGGCCCCGGTGGTTCGGCCGCCGGTCCGAGCGGTCCGGCGGCCGGTCGGGGTCCGGCCGTGGAGGCGAAGCCGCCGCGGGGGCCCGGGGACGCGCCGGCACTTCTGGCCGGAATCCATGCCCCGGCCGCCGCCGGTGCGGCGAGTTGCGGGCCGGAGGTGGCGTCGCCGGACGGGATGGAGGCCCAGACGTGCGTCGTCACGGCGGGGCCCGACACCCGGGCGCGCACCTACCACCGGAATGCGACGGGCCGGGAGCTCGACGCCGTACTCACCCTGATGGGCCCCGCCGGGCGGACCGTACAAGCGCATTGCGAGGTGCGGGCGGAAGACGAACCGGGGGTGTGCGAGACGCCCGGAGAGCCGTCACGCGGGACTTCCGCCGAATACACGGCGGTGGCGGAGTTCGCGGAGAGCGGGGAAAGCCCGCTGCTGCTGCGGTCGGGGAGCAACTCGCCGGAGGGCGCCGCCAGTTGAGGCGCCGGGATGGAGGCTCCCATTCCGCGGAAATGGAAGGGCCCGGTCGCTGGCGACGGGGGATGCACCAGCGACCGGGCTTCAAGCACCGTAACAAGAGATCGGCTGTTCGCAAATTCGATCTCAGTTATTCGGACAGGAATTTACCTTCGGGTACGGGTCATTGTGGCGGAAGTCACCGACCGGTCGGGATGTGGAGGCGATTCCGCCTCTGGTAGTGGATCAGCTGAGGGTGACCTGGCGGTTGGTGAGCCCGCCGCGCGCCCGTCGCTCCTCCGCCGTCAGCGGCGCGTCGACGGCGAGCGCGTCCGCGAGCCGCTCCGCGAAGTCGGCGGCCGGCTGCTCGCACTCCTTCGCGCCCATCCCGGTCGGCAGGTCCCACACCGGCACCACCAGCCCGTGCGCGCGGAACGAGCCCACCAGCCGGGTGCCCTCGCCGAGCGACGACCGCCCGGCGGCGTGCAGCCGGGCCAGCGCGTCGAGCAGCTGCTCCTCGGGGTGCGGCATGACCCAGCGCAGGTGGTTCTTCTCGGGCGTCTCGCACCAGTACGCGGCGTCCGCGCCGGACAGCTTGACCGTCGGGATCGCGGCGGCGTTGGCCCGCTCCAGGGAGGCGGCCACCTCGGGCGCCGAGCTCTTCTCCGAGTCCGGCACCCAGAACTCGAAACCCGGGTGGACGACCGGTTCGAAGGCGGCCTCCGGGTCGAGCAGGTCCTGGAGGCGCGGACCGTCCGCCGGGGCCCTGCCCCCGCCTTCGGCGGCGACGGGCGTGCCCGGCTGGGCGGCCAGCGCACGCCGGAGGGTGTCGGCGAGGTCCCGGCTCAGGTCCCCGGAGGAGGTGTCGTTCTGGAGCGCGAGCAGGACCGAGCCGTCGTCGCGGCGCAGCGCGGGCCAGGCCATGGGCAGGACGGTCGCGAGCGTCACGGAGGGCACGCCCTCGGGCAGGCCGCCCTTAAGGTGGAGCGGCGCGGTGGCGGCGGGCACCAGCTCGCGCAGGGCGACCCAGTCGCACTCGCCGGGCAGGCCCTCGAAGGGCCGCTGGACCAGTTCGGTCACCGCGTGCGCCGCCGCCCGGCCGTGACAGGCCTTGTAGCGGCGGCCCGAACCGCAGGGGCAGGGCTCGCGGGCGCCGACGACCGGGATCTCGCCCTCCGTCAGCTGTGCTTGCGGCTTCCCGGCCTTGGTCTGGGGACGCTTCTTGCCCATGGTGTGACTTCTCCCGTAGCGGCGGTGCGGCACTGCTGTGTCGGCCGCGAGCCTAGCCGCCCGGAGGCGCCGGCCGGGCCATGCGCCGGTGCGCCGCCCGGCCCGGGTCCCCGCCGGGTCCCTCGGGGGTCAGTCGGCGTCCCCCAAGGTGTCGTACGTCCCGTACGCGTCCAGGAAGTCGAAGCCCGGACCCGTGACGCGCGTAGCGAAGTCGTCGCGCCGGTGGCCTCCGGTGAGGAGCACCCACACCGTCACCTCGCCCGACGCGCTGTCCCGTACGCCCCAGTCCTGGGCGAGCGCGCTGATGATGTTGAGCCCCCGGCCGCCGCGCGCGGTCACCGAGGGCGTCGAGGGAACGGGGCGGGTCGGACCACCGCCGTCCGTCACCTCGACGGTCAGCGCGCCGTGCTCGTCGACGCGCCAGGCGGCGCGGACGTCGCCGTCGCCGACCTCCACGCCCCGGCCGAGCGGCCTGCCGTGCCGGCAGGAGTTGCTGAGCAGTTCGGACAGGACCAGTACGGCATCGTCGACGACCGGCTCGGCCATCCCGCTGCGGCGGAGCTGCTCCCGCATGCGGTGCCTCGCCTCACCCACGCCCGCAGGGCCATGGGGTACGGCCATGCTCGACGACGTGGGCACCTCCTGTGCCACCACCAACGCCACCCCCGAGACCTCCTTCGCCCCACGCCACCCTGTGAATGCCCCACTGGACTGGACCGGAAACCGGCCAATCGATGCGCGGTGACGCACTCGGCGCGGACGGACACGGAGTGAATGCGCCGGGGCACTCCCCGTAACGGGAGTTACAGGCGGCCCAGTTGGGACAGAACCTGTTTGGGGCGGTTGGTGATGATCGCGTCCACTCCGAGCCGGGCGCACAGCTCCACGTCCTCCGGCTCGTTCACCGTCCATACATGGACACGGTGACCGGCCCGGTGGAGACGGGCGACGTACCCGGGGTTGTTGCGGACGATCCGGAGCGAGGGGCCGGCGATCCGGGATCCGGCGGGCAGCCGCCCGTCCCGCACGCGTGGGGTGACGAACTGCATCAGGTACACGGTCGGCACGGCGGGCACGGCGGCGGCGACCCGGTGCAGCGAGCGGGCGGAGAAGCTCATGATCCGTACGGGGGTGGTGGTGCCCGTGCGGGGCCGGGACAGCCCGTAGTACTCCAGCAGCTCCACCAGCCGCGCCTCCACCTGGCCGGCCCAGCGAGTGGGGTGCTTGGTCTCGATGGCGAGCTCGATGCGCCGCCCGGCGTCGGCCACGAGCCCCAGCAGCCGTTCGAGGGTGAGGACGGAGGTGTACTCGGGGTCGCCCCAGTCCGGGCTCTCGTTCGGGTCCTTCCAGGCGCCGAAGTCCAGGGCGGCCAGATCGGCCAGCTCCAGCGTGGAGACGGCGCCGCGCCCGTTGGAGGTGCGGTTGACGCGGCGGTCGTGGACGCAGACGAGGTGGCCGTCGGCGGTGAGCCGTACATCGCATTCGAGGGCGTCGGCGCCGTCCTCGATCGCCTTCATGTACGCGGCCAGGGTGTGCTCGGGCGCGTCCTCGGAGGCGCCCCGGTGGGCGACGACCTGGATCGTGTGCTGGCGTGCGTGGGTCACCGCGACATGGTGCCACCGCTGTTCGGCCCTCTTCGACGGGCGTCTGATTTGCCGGAAATAAAGGATGGCCCGGAGACGCACAGCTCCGGCTTACAGTGGCCTGACGGGCTGTGGGAAAAGCTGACCGCAGACACCTGCACAGCGGACTCTTGCCGAAGACGAAGCCGAAGACGCCGAAGATGACGCAGACGACGTGGAACCCCGAGGAGAACGAGCTGTGAGCACCGAGAACGAGGACAACGCGGTCCCGCCCGCCCCGTCCGCACCTCCCGTGCCGCCCTCTTCGTCCGCGCCGGCGGAGGACGCCCACGAGACGGCGGCGCCGGAGCCGCCCCGTACGCCCCCGCACACGCCCGCGTACGCCCCGTCGGCCGCTTCGGCGCCGACGCAGGCCCATGACGTGCCGCCGCACCACACGCCCGGCACCCCGCCGGTCACTCCGCCGGTCGCCCCGCCCCCCGCGCCGCCCGCCGGCACCGGCTGGCCCGCCCCGCCGCCCCCGCCCGCCTGGGGCGCGCCGCTCCCGCCCACCGCCGAGCCGCCGCGCAAACGTTCCGGCGGGATGGTGGCGGCCCTCCTGGTCGCCGCGCTGGTCGCGGGCGGCGTCGGCGGCGGCGTCGGCTACTGGGCGGCCGAGCAGAACGACGGCTCCGGCAGCTCCACGACCGTCGCCGCGGGCGAGGCCCCGGCCGGTTTCAAGCGCGAGCCGGGCACGGTCGCCGCGGTGGCGAACGAGGCCCTGCCGAGCGTCGTCACCATCGAGGCCAAGTCGGGAGGCTCGGAGGCCGAGGGCGGCACCGGCACCGGGTTCGTGTACGACAAGGAGGGCCACATCCTCACCAACAACCACGTGGTGGCCTCCGCCGCGGAGGGCGGCACCCTCTCCGCGACCTTCTCCGACGGCAAGAAGTACGACGCCGAGGTCGTCGGCCGCGCCGAGGGCTACGACGTCGCCGTCCTGAAGCTGAAGAACGCCCCCTCGGGTCTGACCCCGCTCCCGCTGGGCGACTCCGACAAGGTGGCCGTCGGCGACTCGACGATCGCGATCGGCGCGCCGTTCGGCCTGTCCAACACGGTCACCACCGGCATCATCAGCGCGAAGAACCGCCCCGTGGCCTCCGGCGACGGCAGCGGCGCCGGCCGCAACTCGTACATGAGCGCCCTTCAGACCGACGCCTCCATCAACCCGGGCAACTCCGGCGGCCCGCTGCTCGACGCCCGCGGCGCGGTGATCGGCATCAACTCCGCCATCCAGTCGGCGGGCAGCGGCGGCCTCGGCCAGTCCCAGGCGGGCTCCATCGGCCTGGGCTTCGCCATCCCGGTCAACCAGGCCAAGGCGGTCGCCGACCAGCTGATCAGGACGGGCGAGCCGGTGTACCCGGTCATCGGCGCGACGGTGAACATGGCCGAGGAGGTCGAAGGCGCCCGCATCGTCCCCCAGGGCGAGGGCGGCACGCCGGCGGTCGTCCCCGGCGGCCCCGCCGCGAAGGCCGGCCTCAAGCCGGGCGACGTGATCACCAAGTTCGGCGACCGGACCATCGACAGCGGCCCGACGCTGATCAGCGAGATCTGGACCCACAAGCCCGGCGACAAGGTCACTCTGACCTACGAGCGCGGCGGCAAGAGCACGACGGTCGACGTCACCCTGGGCGAGCGCAAGGGCGACAGCGGCTGACGGACGCCCCGTCACCCGGCTCCCGGCCCGGGCGTGCCGGGAGCCGGGTGACGGGCCACAGTGGGGGCATGACCGCAGACCAGCCGCCCGTGACCGTCTCCCCGCCGAACGCCTCCGGCGGCCGCGACGTCCACGCCGACGGCAGCCCCCTGGGCCTCGCCCACAGCGTCGCCGACCTGGTCGACCTGCTCAGCACCGTGGGCCTGGAACTGGGCCCGGACGAAGTGGCCACCACCCGCCTCATCCACTGGCAGGGCGGCGGCCCCGCTGTCTGGGCCGAGTCACCCCCCTGACCCGCCCGCCCCCCACCCGCCAACCGGTAGGCTGTAGCCGCTCCGCCGCCGACGCCGCGGAGCGTGGGTGGGTTGCCCGAGCGGCCTAAGGGAACGGTCTTGAAAACCGTCGTGGCGCGAGTCACCGTGGGTTCAAATCCCACACCCACCGCAGCAGGTCAGCGAAAGACCAGGTCAGAGGGCGGGCCCCGATCGCGGGGGCCCGCCCTCTGCGTTCACCCTGTCTCACCGTGAATCGGGTCTGTACCGCCTCTGACCAGTGCGTGTGGGCCAGCCGTGGGCCAGCCGCGGACCTATTCGTCCGCCTGAAGCCCCTGCTCGATCAGGCGGTTAGCAGCCGCGGAGCCGCCCTTGAGGATCTTGGCGTAGAAGCGGTAGAGCACGGCCATGCTGTGGCCCGCTCGGTAGGCAGCTTCCACTGGATCCACGCCCGACTTGATCCACAGAGAGATGCCGGCGTGGCGCAGGGCATACGGCACCTCAGCGAGCTTCGTCTCCGCTTCCGCCTGCCCGAGCACGGCCTTCCGCGCCGCCTCCCAGACGTCGCAGTACTCCGTGGACGCGACGCGCCCACCCTGCGCGGCTCGGAACAGCCGCCCGTCCGGCGCCACTCCGAATTTCGCGATGTGGGCACGCACCATTCGCACGAACACCGGTGGGATCGGCACACCGCGGACCGCGTTACGTGCACGGTGCTTCAGCCCCCGCTTGTCGTGTGACTTGCCGCTGTCGGTCCACCCCGCGCCGACCTCCGGGTGGCTCTCCGACACCAGCACTTCGCCCCACGCGTCCGGCTCGCTCTCCGGCGGCAGGATGAAGTCCGTTTCGCGCAGAGCCGCAGCTTCCCCGGGTCGTGTCGCCGCGTAGTAGATGCTGCCGAAGAACGTTTCCAGGTGCTCGCCTCGCGGGCCATGCTGCGCGACCTCAGCGATCAGCTCGCGCGCGAGGCGCGGTCCGGGGACGTATCGAAAGTCGACTTCGTCGGTGGCGCTGGGGGCCGCCCAGTCGACCGCGAGGAAGGGGTGGCGGGTGAGAAGCCCGCGTTCCTCGACGGCGTAGCGGAAGGCGTTGCTCAGCACCATGCGCTTTCGCTTCGCCGTGTTCTCCGCCGCTGGCTTGCCGTTCAGCAGCTTGGAGAGGGCGGCGAGGGCGGCGCGTACGTGCTCGGGCCGCGCGGCTTCCTCGACCTTCATGGAGTGCTCCGCCACCCAGGCGAGAGCCTGCCGTACGGCCTCCGGGGGGTCCTCTACGTCACAGCGTGCCATGAGCCCTTGCGGCCCCTCCGCGGCCCGAAAGGCCCATTGGTACAGAGCTGTTCGCATGACCTTGGCATCGGGGCGTCCGCTCTTCGCGGACCCTGGTGGCTAATTCAGTGCTCGGTTGATGCTGCGCCAGCGGGTTCGGGATCATGGGGTGCGGTCGTCACGTCTGGTATCCGGCCGTAGGAC